>PHCF01000080.1:0-16394 GCA_002842145.1 Betaproteobacteria bacterium HGW-Betaproteobacteria-6
GAATTCGGTGAGCCGCTTTATGTGATTGGCTGATATGGCCATGTTTGAAAAAATCCTGATCGCCAATCGCGGCGAAATCGCCTTGCGTATTCAGCGCGCCTGCCGCGAACTTGGCATCAAGACGGTGGTTGTGCATTCCGAGGCTGATCGCCATGCGAAATACGTCAAGCTGGCCGACGAGTCGGTATGTATCGGCCCCGCTTCTTCGTCGCTGAGCTACCTGAATGTTCCGGCAATTATTTCGGCCGCTGAAGTCACCGATGCCCAGGCTATTCACCCCGGCTATGGCTTCCTTTCTGAAAATGCCGACTTCGCCGAGCGTGTCGAGACCTCCGGTTTCGTTTTCATCGGCCCGCGCGCCGAAACCATTCGCCTGATGGGCGACAAGGTCTCGGCCAAGAACGCGATGAAAGAAGCCATGGTGCCTTGTGTGCCCGGTTCTGACGGGGAACTGCCGGATGATCCGAAGGAGATCATCAAGATCGCTCGCGCCGTCGGTTACCCGGTGATCATCAAGGCAGCCGGTGGCGGTGGCGGTCGTGGCATGCGCGTGGTGCATACCGAAGCGGCACTGATCAATGCCGTGGGGATGACCAAGCAGGAGGCCGGCAGTTTCTTCAACAATCCTGCGGTCTACATGGAAAAGTATCTGGAAAATCCGCGTCACGTGGAAATTCAGGTTCTGGCCGACGAATTCAAAAACGCGATTTATCTCGGCGAACGCGACTGCTCGATGCAGCGTCGTCACCAGAAGGTGATCGAAGAAGCCCCGGCACCGCACATCCCGGCCCGTCTGATTGCACGCATCGGCGAACGCTGCGCCGAAGCCTGCCGCAAGATCGGTTACCGTGGTGCTGGTACTTTCGAGTTTCTCTATGAAAACGGAGAGTTCTATTTCATCGAGATGAACACGCGCGTTCAGGTGGAGCATCCGGTGACCGAAATGATTACCGGTGTCGACATCGTGCAGGAGCAGATTCGCGTCGCCGCTGGCGAGAAGCTGCGTTACAAGCAGAAGGACATCGTTTTTCGCGGTCATTCGATCGAATGCCGCGTCAACGCCGAAGATCCCTTCACGTTCGTGCCTTGTCCCGGCAAGATCGAGTTTTATCATCCGCCCGGCGGCCCCGGCATCCGGGTCGATACGCATATCTACCAAGGCTATACAGTTCCCTCGCATTACGACTCGATGGTGGCCAAGGTTATCGCCTACGGAGATACCCGCGACCAGGCTATCCGCCGCATGCGCATCGCTTTGTCCGAGATGAGCATTCAAGGTATCAAGACCAATATCCCGCTGCATCAGGAGTTGATGCAGGACGCCCGTTTCGTCGAAGGCGGGACGAGTATTCACTACCTTGAACAGAAACTCGCCGACAAGGGCGAAGTGAAGCTGTAAGCGATGGCCTGGCAAAGTGTCAGTTTCCTGACCGATGCGGCGCATGCCGAGCCGATTTGCGACGCCCTGCTTGACGCAGGCGCGCTGTCGGCCAGCATCGAGGATGCCGATGCCGGTACGCCGGACGAACAGCCGCTGTTCGGCGAACCGGGATCGGTGCCGAGTTCGGGCTGGACGCATTCGCGTATCGTTGCGCTGCTTGATTCGGACGCCGATATCGATGCCCTGCTCGGCGAGGCCATAGCTGCCATCGGCCTGAGTGAAGCGCCGGCTTATACCGTAGAGATGGTGGAAGAGCAGAACTGGGTGCAGCTGACCCAGTTGCAATTCGACCCGATCCGGGTTTCGGAGCGCCTGTGGATCGTGCCTTCATGGCACGAAATGCCGGACCCGGCTGCGGTCAATCTGATTCTCGATCCGGGCATGGCCTTCGGCACCGGCTCGCATCCGACTACCCGACTCTGCCTGGAGTGGCTGGAGCGTAATGTCACCGACGGCTGCACCATGCTTGATTACGGGTGTGGCTCGGGCATTCTCGCCATCGCCGCGGCGCGCCTCGGTGCTGGCCGCGTCGCCGGCGTCGATATTGACCCGCTGGCGGTGGATGCGGCGCGTGCCAACGCCGAGCGCAACGGTGTGGTTGCACTGTTCGCCGATTCGGCAATGCCGGTTGCCGGCGAGTATGATGTTGTCGTGGCAAATATCCTTTCTAATCCGCTTCGTGTTCTCGCGCCGGCCATTTGTGCACATGTCCGTTCTGGCGGACGTCTTGCGCTATCTGGCATCCTGCGTGAGCAGGCAGAAGAAATCATCACCATTTACGCCCAATGGCTGCCTATGCAGGTCGCCGATACGCGTGAAGACTGGGTATGTCTGGCTGGGATAAAACCGTGATGCGAACACGCTGCCCGGTCTGCATCACGGTTTTCCGTGTAACGACCGAGCAGTTGCGCCTGAGGGCCGGCAAGGTTCGGTGCGGGCATTGCCAGGCGGTCTTCAACGCGTTTGACGAACTGGTGAGCGACGAGAACGAGCCTTTGATTGAGGCATCGGTCGCCGAGGGGGCGACGCCGCACGACGAAGCTGCCTCGCCGAAATTCGAGGTGCCTGAAGCCGAATCCATACCGGAACCGGAACCGGAACCCACGGTTGCGCTGTGGTCGGCCGATTCGCCAATCGATGCCGATGAAGTGCCTTTGGTCGAGCTGCCGATAAGCGAGGTAAATGAGCACACCGGCGTGCCGGCAGATGATGCGGAAGCCGAGCGCTTTCCCGCCATCATTACCGAGCCATTGGAGGAGCCTGTTGGCGAGGAGCCGATTGCCGATAAGGCGGAACTAGTCGAGGCGCCGCAGGAAGCGCCGCTGGACGAGTCTCCCGAGGAGTCGACTCAGGCTGCGCGTCAGGCGGGGCTGGTTGCCGCCCGCGAACTGATCGATTCGGGTGCCTTTAACCGCTGGTCGGCGGGAACGCTGGCAGGCGATGGTTTGGGTGGTTTCGAGAACGAACCCAATCACCGGGCGGTCTGGCACTTCGTGCTTGTCGCCGCTTTCCTCCTTGTCGGGCTGGTTGGTCAGTTGCTCTATTACTTCCGCACTGATGTTGTTTTGCGTTTTCCCGACGCTGCCGGGATGTACGATCTCGTCGCCGTCGATATCCCTCTGCCACGGAATGCGGCGCTGGTTTCGATTGAAGCCTCCGACCTGCAATCGGACAATGTCCGAGGTTTGTTTGTGTTGCAGGCTACGTTGAAAAACCGGGCCGCCCATGCGCAGGCGTGGCCGGCGCTTGAATTGAGCCTTACCGACACCAACGATGCCGTGGTGTCGCGACGTGTCATGTTTGCCGCCGATTACCTGCCGCCCGGCACAACTGCTGACGCCTTTGCCGCCAACGGCGAGATGCCGGTCAAGCTTTGGATCGAGGCCAAGGAAACAGGTGCCTCCGGTTATCGCCTTTACATTTTCTATCCCTGATTTCTCATGACGACACTTATTTGCGGTTCGCTGGCTTTCGACAACATCATGGTCTTTCCGGACCGTTTCAAGAACCACATCCTGCCTGAGCAGATTCATATCCTGAACGTGGCCTTCCTTGTGCCCGAAATGCGTCGCGAGTTTGGCGGTTGCGCCGGCAATATTGCCTACAACCTCATGCTGCTCGGTGGAGAACCGATGATCATGGCGACTGTAGGCGACGATGGCAGCCCTTATCTCGAACGCCTCGACAAGCTCGGCTTGCCGCGTACCCACGTTCGCCAGGTGAGTGGCAGTTTTACGGCACAAGCCTTCATCACGACTGATCTCGACGATAACCAGATTACCGCCTTCCACCCGGGGGCCATGAGTTTTTCGCATCTCAACAAGGTGGAGAAGGCCAATGCCAAGCTCGGGATAGTCGCCCCGGATGGCCGCGAAGGCATGATGCAGCATGCCCGTGACTTTGCCGATGGCGGCGTGCCGTTCATCTTCGATCCGGGCCAGGGCCTGCCGATGTTCAACGGCGACGAACTGCTTGATTTCATCGAACTGGCCGATTACGCCTGTTTCAACGACTACGAAGCCAAACTGCTGTGCGACCGCACCGGCCGCAGCCTCGAGCAGTTGGCCGGGAAACTCAAGGCGCTTGTCGTGACGCGCGGTGGCGAGGGTTCGGAAATCTACGCCGATGGCGTGCATCATGACATTCCCTGCGTTGTGGCCGACGAAGTGCTCGATCCGACAGGTTGCGGCGATGCCTATCGTTCTGGGCTGTTGTATGGCATCGCCAACGGTTTTGATTGGCTGACGACGGGCCGTCTGGCGGCGGTGATGGGGGCCATCAAGATCGCTCATCGCGGCGGCCAGAATCATCAGCCGAGCCGCGAGGAGATCGCCGAGCGCTTCCACAAATCTTTCGGCGTCCTGCCTTGGTAATCCGACCGGAGTGAAACATCGCTGTCATCTTCGGGCAAAGTGCATGTAACAACGCTCGTCCAGACTTGTTCTCCACGAATACAAGGAGAACAAAGATGGAAAATATCCATAAGGCGGCTGGTCGCAGCCGTCCAGAAAAGAAGAGCCTGGCTGTCGGTTTTGCCCGCAGCCAGAGCGATATCCTCGACGCGCAGCGCCTCCGCTACCGGGTTTTTGCCGGTGAAATGGGTGCCAACCTGCCAAGCCGCATCCCTGGCGTCGACCACGATATTTACGATCCGTACTGCCAACATCTCGTGGTGCGGGATACGCAGACCAGCGAGATCGTCGGTACCTACCGCATTCTGACACCGGAAAATGCCCGCCAGGTTGGTTACTACTCTGAAAACGAGTTCGACCTGACCCGTCTGCAGCACCTGCGTTCGCGACTGGTTGAGATCGGCCGCTCCTGCGTTCATCCGGAATACAGGACCGGGGCGACGATCACTTTGCTGTGGTCCGGACTGGCTCAGTTCATGGTGGAGAACAGCTACGACTACCTGATGGGCTGCGCGTCGATAAGCATGGCCGATGGCGGACATGCTGCGGCCAGCTTGTATAATCGTCTGGTTGCCGATCACCTCGGGCCGCAGGAATACCGCGTTTTCCCGCGCTGTCCGCTGCCTTTGGCTGCGCTGCAGCAGGATTTGCCGGCGGAAACGCCGCCGTTGATCAAGGGCTACCTGCGCGCAGGGGCCTGGATTTGCGGAGAGCCGGCGTGGGATCCTGATTTCAACACCGCCGACCTGCCGATCCTGATGCCGATGGCCAAGGTTTCCGGCCGTTACGCCAAGCATTACCTGGGATAAGAGACTGAGCCAGACCAATTTAGCGATTCGCGCTTTCCGGATACTTCGTATCGCCCTGCTGGTCATCAGCGGGGTGCTTTTTTCGCTGTGCGTCTTCCCACTGTGCAGCGACCGCAAGCGTCTTGCACTCAAGGCCAGTTGGGCCGCGGCCTTGCTCGATGCGCTTGGTGTTGAGGTCGAGGCCGATCTGACGCATGCGGTGCCGGGCGCCTTGGTAGTCGCCAACCACATTTCGTGGATCGATATCTACGTTATCAACGCGGTGCTGCCTTCCGCTTTCGTCTCGAAGGAGGAGGTCCGGCACTGGCCGCTGATCGGCTGGCTGGCGGCGAAGAACGACACGATATTCTTGCGCCGTGGCAGCCGGGGGCATGCGAAGGTGATCAACGAGCAGGTGGCCGACGTTCTTGGCCAGGGCAAACATGTGGCCGTTTTTCCTGAAGGAACGACCACCGATGGCCGGAGCCTGCTGCATTTTCATGCCGCGCTGATTCAGCCGGCACTGAGCGCCGGGCGGCCGGTGTTGCCGGTGGCGATTTCGTACTGGGAACTCGATGGGCAGCGCAGCCTGGCACCGCGTTACGACGGCGATATTTCGATGGGGCAATGCACTGCCGCCATCCTTGGCCGAAAAAGACTGATCGCCCGACTGGTGACCACGCCGGTCCGCGGTTTGAATGGTGAAGACCGCAAGCAGGTGGCGGCCGAGGCGCGCGAAGCTATCGCTTTAGCGGCTGGGCTTCCGTTGGTGAGCAATCCACCTGAAACACCTGCCGATCTTCAAGGCGGACAGCCGTCAGATGTCCGCCCCACAGGCAACCTGAGTCGAGCGCCAGCAGATTCGGCGTGACTTTGAGGCCGAGCGCCGACCAGTGGCCGGTGACCAGTACGGCGTCGGCGCTTTTTCGTTTCGGCAGGTCGAACCAGGGTATATGGCCGGCTGGCGCGTTGGCCAGCTTGCCCTTGACCTTGAACTCCATGACGCCGTCCAGTGTGCAGAAGCGCATGCGGGTCATGGCGTTGACGATGACGCGCAGGCGCGGCCAGCCGGTTAGCTTGTCCGACCAGCCGGCCGGCTCGCTGCCCCACAGGTTGAGGATGAATTCACGGAAATTCGGGCCTTGCAGGGCGGCTTCGACCTCGCGGGCCAGTTCGCGGGCACGGGCCGCGGTCCATTGCGGCAGCAAGCCGGCGTGGACCAGGCAGTATTCGCCCTCGGTGTGGCAGAGCGGCTGGTGGCGCAGCCAGGTCAGCAGCTCGTCGCAGTCCGGGGCCTCGAGGATTTCCTGCAGCGTGTCGTCCTTGCCGCGAAACTTGGCGCCACCTTCGGCGACCATGAGCAGGTAAAGGTCGTGATTGCCGAGCACGGTGATGGCCGCCGGCCCCAGCGACTTGATCAGGCGTAGCGTTTCCAGCGAATGCGGACCACGATTGACCAGATCGCCGACCAGCCACAGGCGGTCGCTCGCCGGGTCGAAGGCGCAGCGCTCGAGTAGCCGCTGCAGGGAGTCATAGCAGCCCTGGATGTCGCCGATGGCGTAGGTGCTCATTGCTACGGTCAACCAGAAAAAATGGCCAAAATTGAAATGCCTGCCTACTCGACGGTGACCGATTTGGCCAAATTACGTGGCTTATCCACATCCGTTCCCTTGACCAGCGACACGTGGTACGACAGCAGCTGCAGCGGAATGACGTGGAGAATCGGCGACAGCTCGCCATAGTGCTCGGGCAGGCGCAGGATGTGCACCCCGTCCGATTCCGGAATTTCCGAATCGGCATCGGCGAAGACGTAGAGCTCCCCACCACGGGCCTGGACTTCCTTGAGATTCGATTTGAGCTTGTCGAGCAGTAGGTCGTTCGGGGCGACCGAAATGACCGGCATGTTGGCATCGACCAAAGCCAGCGGGCCATGCTTCAACTCACCAGCCGGATAGGCTTCGGCGTGGATGTAGGAGATTTCCTTGAGCTTGAGCGCGCCTTCCATGGCGATCGGGTAGTGGCGACCGCGCCCGAGGAAGAGGGCATGATGCTTGTCGGCAAAGCGCTGAGCCCAGGCTTTGATCTCGTCTTCAAGCTCAAGTACCTTGTTGACGGCGACCGGCAGGTGGCGCAACTGGTGAATGTAGGTCGCTTCCTGTTCTTCGCTCAGGCGGCCCTTGACCTTGGCGGCGACCAGGGTGAGCAGGAAAAGCGCCGCGAGCTGGGTGGTGAACGCCTTGGTCGAGGCGACGCCGATTTCCGGTCCGGCGCGGGTGATGAAGCGCAGGGCGCATTCGCGGACAATGGCCGATTCCGGCACGTTGCAGATGGCCAGCGTCTTGGTCTGGCCGAGTGACTTGGCATGGCGCAGGGCGGCCAGCGTGTCGGCTGTTTCGCCAGACTGCGAAATGGCAACGATGAGCTGGCGCGGGTTCGGTACCGAGGTGCGGTAGCGGTATTCGCTGGCGATTTCGACATTGCACGGCACGCCGGCGATGCGCTCGAGCCAGTAGCGGGCGGTGAAGCCGGAATGGCTGCTGGTGCCGCAGGCCAGAATGAGGATCGAGTCGACATCGGCCAGCAAGTTGCCGGCTTCTGCGCCGAAAATGCCGGGCTGAATGGTCTTGCTGCCGCCGACGATTTCCAGCGTATTGGCCAGGGCTTCCGGCTGCTCGAAGATTTCCTTCTGCATGTAGTGCTGGTAGTTGCCGAGTTCGACGGCGGCGGCCGACAACTGGGAAACATGCACCGGGCGCTGCACCGGTGTGCCGTCGAGGCGGGTGATCCTGACGTTGCTGGCTGTCAATTCGGCGATATCGCCGTTTTCCAGATAGACCATGTTGCGCGTGACTTGCAACAGGGCCGAAGCATCGGAGGCGGCGTAGTTGCCGGTTTCCGAAACGCCAAGCAGCAAGGGCGAACCTTCGCGGGCGACGATGACCTTGCCCGGCTGGGTGTGGTCGATGACGGCAATGGCGTAGGCGCCGACGAGGCGTTTGCAGGTGATCTGGACAGCCTTGAACAGGTCCGGTTCGGTCTTCAGCGTGGCCTGGACGAGGTGGGCGATGCTTTCGGTGTCGGTGTCCGAGGTGAAGACGTAGCCCTGTGCACTCAGTTCGCTGCGCAGGGTTTCGTAGTTTTCGATGATGCCGTTATGAACGACGGCAATGCTGCCGGAAACGTGCGGGTGGGCGTTGCGTTCGCACGGCACCCCGTGGGTGGCCCAGCGGGTGTGGGCGATGCCGGTGGTGGCGCTGGTGCTGGACGATGCCGCTTCAAGTTCGGCGACGCGGCCGACCGAACGGACGCGCTCGATTCCGTTGCCGGCGATGACGGCCAGCCCGGCCGAGTCGTAGCCCCGGTACTCGAGTTTCTTGAGGCCTTCGACAAGGACGGGAACGACATTTTTATTGGCTGCTGCTGCGACGATGCCACACATAGTTGATCCTTAAACCTTGTAGTAATCGCGATACCACGCCACGAAGCGATTGACGCCTTCCTGAACCGACGTGCCCGGGACGAAGCCGACCCAGTCGTTAAGCAGGTCGGTGTTGGCATAAGTCGCCGGGACGTCGCCATCCTGCAGCGGCAACAGGCGTTTTTCCGCCGTCATCCCGAGCGCCTTCTCGATGGCACCGATGAAATCGAGCAACGGCACCGGGTTGTTGTTGCCGATATTGAAGACGCGGTAGGGCGCGTTGCTGGTCGCCGGGTCGGCGGAAATCGCGTCATATTCGCTGTTGACCGCAGCATTCTTGTCGAGCACGCGGATTACGCCCTCGACGATGTCGTCGATATAGGTGAAATCACGCTGCATGTTGCCGAAATTGAAGACGTCGATCGGCCTGCCTTCCAGAATGGCCTTGGTGAACAGGAACAGCGCCATGTCCGGCCGACCCCACGGGCCATAGACGGTGAAGAAGCGCAGGCCGGTCGTCGGCAGCCCGTAGAGGTGGCTGTAGGTGTGCGCCATCAGCTCGTTGGCCTTCTTGGTTGCGGCGTACAGGCTGACCGGGTGATCGACGCTGTCATGCTCGGAGAACGGCATCTTGGTGTTGCCGCCGTAGACACTGGAGCTGGAGGCATAAACCAGATGCTGCACCTTGTGATGCCGGCAGCCTTCGAGAATATTGGTGAAGCCGACGATATTGCTCTCGATGTAGGCGTGCGGGTTTTGCAGCGAGTAACGGACCCCGGCCTGGGCGGCCAGGTGGATGACCTTGTCGAACTTCTCGTCGGCGAACAACTTTTCCATGTTGGTGCGGTCGGCGACGTCGAGCTTGACGAAGCGAAAGTTCGGGTGCGACGTCAGGCGCTTGAGGCGGCTTT
This sequence comes from Betaproteobacteria bacterium HGW-Betaproteobacteria-6, assembly GCA_002842145.1. GTDB lineage: Bacteria > Pseudomonadota > Gammaproteobacteria > Burkholderiales > Rhodocyclaceae > Azonexus. The sequence continues at coordinate 9,471 of PHCF01000080.1, forward strand.
CCTTGAGCGAGACTTCGTAGTAATCGTTCAGGTTGTCGAGGCCGACCACCTCGTCGCCGCGCGCCAGCAGGCGCAGTGAGGCGGTTGAACCGATGAATCCGGCGGCGCCGGTAACAAGAATTTTCACGGAATTGCCCTGAAGAAAAGTTGCCAGATTTTATCGCAGCGCAGCATCGAATTTATGACGCCTGTACATATTCAGTCGGAAGCGCGCAATCAAAAGCGGCTGACGCGTGTCGGCATTTATAATTGCGGCTTCGAAAGTCGTGATTTTATCCGTCGATGCGCATTTTGATCGTGAAAACTTCCTCGCTCGGCGACGTTATCCATAACCTGCCGGTGGTCAGCGACATCCGGCGGCACTTTCCCGATGCGACGGTCGACTGGTGTGTCGAGGACAGTTTCGCCGCCATTCCGCGCCTGCATCCCGGCGTCGGCAAGGTTATTCCGGTCGCCGTCCGGCGCTGGCGAAAGAATCTCTTCAAAGCGCAAGTTTGGCGGGAGATTGCCGAGTTTCGTCGTGATTTGCAGGCAATGGCTTACGACGCCGTTGTCGACACCCAGGGCTTGCTCAAAAGCGCGTTGATGGCCAGGCAGGCTCAAGGTCCGACCTCGGGCTATGACGCCCATTCGGCCCGCGAGCCGATGGCTGCGAGGTTTTACGACCGGACATTCGGCGTTTCCCGCGAACTGCACGCCGTCGTTCGCAACCGTCGGCTGGCCGCTGCTGCGCTGGGTTATGCGGCCGATGGCGAGCCTGATTACGGCATCCAGGCGGCACCGGCCGGATTTGGCTGGCTGCCGCACCGGCCGTATGTCGTCTTCCTGACGGCAACCAGTCGCGACGACAAGTTGTGGCCGGAAGCGGACTGGCTGGCACTCGGTCACCAGTTGAATTCGCAGGGGATCAGCGCCGTTCTGCCGGGGGGCAACCCGGTCGAGCGCGAGCGGGCAAGTCGGCTGGCGGCAGGTATTCCCGGTGCCGTGGCGGCGCCGGCGATGAACATCCCCGATCTGGCGGCCCTGCTCGCCGGCGGGCGTGCCGCAGTCGGCGTCGACACCGGTCTGACCCATCTTGCCGTAGCCCTCAAGGTGCCGACAATTGCACTTTATACGGCGACCGATCCGGGCCTGACCGGCGTTCTCGGCGTTGGCTTTCATTGCAATCTGGGCGGCAAGGATCAGATTCCTTCGCCGGCGGCCGTACTGGCGGAACTGCAGTCGGCACTCGGCTGATGGCGCGGATTTTCTATTCGCTGCTGCTTTACTTGATCACGCCGCTGATCTGGCTTCGCCTGCTCTGGCGCAGCCGAAAGCAGCCGGAATATTTACAGCATCTCGGCGAGCGCTATGGTTTCTATCGGCAGCCGGTGCCGGACAAGCTGATCTGGGTGCACGCCGTCTCGGTTGGCGAAACCCGGGCGGCCCAGCCGCTGATTGACGGCCTCCGGGCGCGCTGGCCGGAGCATCGCATCCTGCTTACCGGCATGACGCCGACCGGCCGTGATGCCGGGCTGCAGGTCTATGGCGACAAGGTCATTCAAGCCTACCTGCCCTACGATTATCCGGGTGCGGTCGACCGTTTTTTCCGCCATTTTTCGCCGGCTTTCGGCGTGCTCATGGAAACCGAGATCTGGCCCAATCTGCTGGCTGTCGGCAAGCGTCGCAAGGTGCCAGTTTTTCTCGCCAATGCACGCCTTTCGGTACGCTCGGCCCGCGGCTACAGGCGATTTTCGGCCCTGGCCAGCCCGGCGTTTTCGGCGTTGGCCGGCGTTGCCGCTCAAACGTCGGGTGATGCCGAACGAATCGCCGAACTGGGTGCATTCACTGTCGAAGTCTGCGGCAACCTCAAATTCGACGTCACCCCGCCCGCCGACAAACTGGCCCTCGGCCACCAATGGCGAGCGCAGATTGGTCAGCGGCCGGTCTGGCTGGCCGCCAGCACGCGCGAAGGCGAAGAGCCGCTGGTCCTTGAGGCGTGGCGCCGGGTGGCTGTTCCCGATGCCTTGCTCGTCCTAGTTCCGCGCCATCCGCAGCGTTTCGACGAAGTAGCTGGTTTGCTCGAGCAGCAGGGGCTGCGCTGTGTTCGGCGCAGCGCAGCCATGCCGGCGGCCGATACGCAGGTCTGGCTCGGCGACAGCATGGGCGAGATGGCGGCGTATTTCACGCTGGCTGACCTGGCCTTCATCGGTGGCAGTTTGCTGCCGCTCGGCGGGCAGAACCTCATTGAGGCAGCCGCCTGCGACTGTCCGGTCGTCGTCGGTCCACATACCTTCAATTTCAAGCAGGCGACCGAGGATGCCATTGCCGCAGGCGCAGCATTACGCGTCGATAGTCCGGAAATGCTCGGTACTACGGTCAACCGGATTTTTGGCCAAAAAACGAAATTGGCCGAAATGCGGATAGCGGCGGGAAGGTTCGCCCGCGCCCATCAGGGCGCGGCTGAGCGGATGCTGGGGCTTATAGCGCGCTGGACGGATCGAGCAGGGCGTTGATCTGGACGACGTCGTCCTCGCCCAGAGAACCTGTAGAAGCCTTCAAACGCAGTTGTGCCAGCAGCGTGTCGAGTGTCGCCTTGGCCAGGTCGCGGCGAGTGACATAGACCTGATTCTCAGCATTGAGTACATCGATGTTGATACGCACGCCGACTTCGTAACCCAGCTTGTTCGACTCGAGCGCCGATTGCGATGAAACCAGCGCCGCCTTGAGTGCACGAACCTGGGCCAGGCCATTGGTTACGCCGAGGTAATGCTGGCGCGCGGCCAGTGCGGCACCACGACGTGCGGCGTCGAGACCGGATAGCGCCGCGGCGCGGTTGGCGGCTGCCTCGCGCTGGCGGGAAACGGTCAGGCCGCCCTGGAAAAGCGGAATATTCAATTGCAAGCCGACATTGGTGTAATCGGTATCGGCCAGGCCGTAAGTCGCGGCATAGGACTTCGAATGGCCCTGATTGGCGACCAGATCGAGCGTCGGATAATGGCCGGCGCGTTGCTTGTCCACTTCGCGCGCTGCGATGTCGGCAGCAGCTTGCTGGACCTGTACGGTGATGCTGTCCTTTTCGGCGGCAGCGACCCATTGGTTCATGTCGCTGGGCTGCGGCATGGTCAGCTCTGCATCCTTGCGCGTTGTGGCAAGAGTGCCCGGTGTCTTTCCGATAATCGCCTGTAAGGCATGTTGCCTGACTTCGAAATCGCTTTCGGCGGCAATTTCCTGAGCCGAAGCGAGATCGAAGCGGGCCTGCGCTTCATGCGAGTCGGTAATGGTCGCCGTACCGACCTCGAAGTTTTTCTTGGCAGACTCCAGTTGCTGGGCGATGGCTGCCTTGTTGGCGCGCACAGCCTTGAGGTTTTCAACGGCGTAGATCACGTCGAAGTAGGCCTGCGCCACGCGCAGGATCAGATCCTGGCGAGCCTGGACAAAATTGGCCTCGGCTTGTGCCACCTGCATCTTGGACTGATCGTAGGAAACCCAGTTCTGCCAGCGGAACAGCGGCTGCGACAGCGTCAGCTGGTAGCCATTGGAGTTGAATTGCGGCTTGGAGAGCGTCGGACCGTTGTGGGTCGAAATCTCGTTCTTGTTCCACACCGTATTGCCCGACAGGCTTAGGCTCGGTAGCAGGCCGGCACGCGCCTGCGGTGTCTTTTCGCGGCCCGCATCAAGCGTCGCCCGGGCCGCGGCAAAGGTCGGATCATTGTCCTGTGCGTCGCGATAAACCTGCATCAGGTCTGCGGCGAACAGCGGCGAAGCCAGCAACGGGGAGACGATCAGCCAAGCGAGTTTTTTCATGCCTACCTCAATAACGACGCATGTTGGAATCGACTGCATGCTGCGGCCGCCGTGATGACAGATGACAACAATGTCCTGTCCGGGATCGATTTCGGCGCACCGCATCGGCACCAGATGCATGGGGATATTCAGCGATCCTGCAATCTGGCAAAGCTCGATTTCCCAAGGTTCGCGCACATCGAGCAGAACGGGGCTGGGCCGGCTCTCGTCGGCCAGCCATTCGGCAAGTTGTTTGGCTCGAACCTGTTGCATCAGAAAGAGAAGCTGTCCTTGGCCGCGAAACCGTCGAGCGCAGGAATGACCGTCTCGAACAGGTTGACCGTGTTGTAGATGCCATCGGCCGTGCAGGTGATCAGCTGGGCTTCCATGACGGGCGCTTCACCGACGACGACGGCCAGACGGCCACCGATGCGCAACTGCTTGAGCAGGGCGTCAGGGACGGCGGGAACAGAGCCGGAAACCACGATGGCGTCGTAAGGCCCGCGCTGGGACCAGCCATTGGCGCCGTCGCCGAGTTCGATCGTGACATTGGCGATACCGGCACGCTCAAGATTCTGTTTGGCCATATCGACCAACGCCGGGCGGCATTCGACGGTGACCACGTGCTCGGCACGGGCGGCCAGCAGGGCTGCCATGTAGCCGCTGCCGGTACCGATTTCAAGAACCTTGTCGGTTTTCTTGAGACCCAGCTCCTGCAACATTTTGGCTTCGATCTTCGGGGCCAGCATCATCTGGCCATCGCCCAGCGGGATTTCCATGTCGGCAAAGGCCAGGTTGCGATAGGCAGGCGGGGTAAAGTCTTCGCGTTTGATGACAAACAGGAGGTCGAGAACCTGCGGATCCAGAACATCCCAGGGACGGATCTGCTGTTCGATCATGTTGAAGCGCGCTTGCTCGATGTTCATTGGTGGTTGATTCCGACAAATCAAAATTATACCCGACTCTCTTTTTCCGGCTTGCGCAAACCCTGGCGCAACAGGTCCATATGTATGCGTAAATAGGTCTGCGGATCGCTCTCGCAGCTTTGGCAGCAGTTCATCGAAAAGCGCCAGATCAACAGCATCAGAACAGGAGCGATAACTACATCGACGGTGGTTTCGACGTCCATGTTCCGAAATTCGCCGCTCTCCATGCCCCGTCGCAGGACGCTGGCTACCAGCGCCCGGCCGCGACTGATGACGTTTTCGTAATAAAAGCCGGCCAGTTCGGGGAAATTTCTCGCCTCGGCAACCATCAGTTTGGGTATGCCGGCAAATGCCGTCTGGCCTATCTTGGTCCACCAGTTTTCAAGCAGACGTTCCAGCAACTCGAAGCTGCTGCCGCTATGTTTCGCCAGGATTGCCTCGTTTTCGGCAATGACCGGAACGATGCCTTCTTGAATCACGGCCTTGAATAGGGCGTCCTTGTTCTCGTAATAGAGATAGAGCGTTCCTTTGGAAACCCCGGCGCGTGCCGCGACGTCTTCCAGGCGGGTGGCGGCAAAGCCTTTTTCGACGAACAGGTCAAGCGCTGCCGATAGCAGTTCGGAGGGACGGGCTTCCTTGCGTCGCTTGCGGGGTAAAGGATTGGCGGACATGGTAACTTAATGACTTGCGGGTCATTAAGTTACCATCGCGCCAGCTTTCCGGTCAACGGCCTTCCTTGATCAGGCGGCCACCCAGGCGCTGGATCGGGCGGGCGTTGTTTTTGTACAGTCGGCTGAAGATGTTGACCTGGTCCTGCGAAACCTGCACGGGTTGCTTCATGACCAGCCACAGCACGCCTTCCGAACAAGGTGGCGTGGTCAGTGAGCCCATGTAGGTAAAGTAATTACGCGTTGCCGGAAGCAGGGTATTGAGGTCGATGACGGCTTCCGGAGGGGCGACCGGCATGTTTTTTTCCAGCGGCAGGTTGTTCCACAGCGCCTGGATGAAGGGGTGTTCGGTACCGCGTTCAAGTAGCACGGCAACGACGGCCAGTTGCCCGTCGTCGGCCTTGTGCACGAGATGGACGACCATGTCGAAACGCTGGCCATTGACCTTTTCTTCCGATGGGCGATGGAAATGGAACTGGACCAGTTCGTAAGTTTTGCCGGTCAGTGAAATCGAGCTGTCGCCGACTTCGACCTGAACGGTGTGGCCATTGTCGATGATGCGGAAAGTGGACGGACGGTAGTTGAATTTGATCGGTTCCAGATCAACCTTGATGCCGTCCCGGATGTCGATCGGTGACTGCCGCTCGCCAATGGCGCAAAGCTTGTTGTTCTGGTCAAGCTTGGCCCAGTTGTCGGGCGCGCCGGCGCCATCGTAATCCCAGTGGATCTGGGCGTGCTGCATGGCGGGTTCGCTGTGCGCCAGTTCCAGCATGTAGCCTTCAGCGTGGTTGATTTCCCGTTTGGGTGCTTTCGGTTTGGGGGCCGGGCGGGGCTTGCTGTGAGTAACGACCGTGGCTGCCTTGGGCGCCGCGATTTTGGCCGGAGGTGGCTCGGGCGGCGGGGCGGGGAGCGCCACCTTGGCGCTTTCCATGGCTATCTTCAGATTCGGCCTGATCGACGGAATCGAGTCTTCCTTCGGCTTTTCGGCGAGCACCGGCGGTTCGCTTGCTTTCATCGCGGCCGGCTTTTCGGTCTTGGCCATTTCCTTCTTGAGCAGCGCCTCATTGGCCGCTTTCAACTGTCCGGCAGCCTCATTGGCTTTCTGTGCGATTTCAGCGGCACCTTCTTTCGGCGGCCGGCAAACCTCGCGCAGTACCTTGTCGTCCAGCGTGCCGGTGCGTACGGGAAGGGGGCTGCCCTTGATGTTCTCTTCACGAACAACGTCGGTTTCGTTTCTCTTGAAAATGCGCTTGATCGTATTCGCGCTGCGCGTCGCGCAGTCGTAGCGGGTAAACGCTTCAATGACCCGGTAAGGCGCGCCGGAGCGCCCATCAATCAAGTCTTTTTCGAGCACGACGCGCCCTTGCGCCTCGACCGTTGTCCCTTCGCGCTTGAGGCTGGTACGGTTGAGTTCGATCCGTTTGCCCGGCTCGGATGAAATGGTTTGCCAGGCGGGCGCAGCCGCAGCACCGAAAGGCAGGGCGATCAGCAGGCTGGCGATCATCAGTAGGCGCATCTTGGTTCCTCGTTTTCTCTTTGAATTCTGGCGCTTGTCGATGATATTT
>PHCF01000080.1:16444-17340 GCA_002842145.1 Betaproteobacteria bacterium HGW-Betaproteobacteria-6
CTGAGAATCACCCTTCGAACCTGACCGGGTAATGCCGTCGTAGGGAAACGAACTTTGTTGCTCCTTGCCCGTCTTATCCCGCTGCATCCACGCAAGGAATAACCATGAACGCCACCGAACAGTTTCTCGCCGCCAACGCCCACGTCGACGAGGCCGCAGTCCAGCCACTGCCCAATTCCCGCAAGGTCTACATCGAAGGATCGCGTCCGGACATCCGCGTCCCGATGCGCGAAATTTCGCAGGACGACACGCCGACCGCTTTTGGTGGCGAAAAGAACCCGCCGATCTACGTTTACGACTGTTCCGGCCCCTATTCAGACCCGGCCGCCAAGATCGACATCCGTTCCGGCCTGCCGGCTCTGCGCGCCCAGTGGATTGCCGAACGCGGCGACGTCGAGGAACTGGCCGATCTGAGTTCCGAATTCGGCCGCAAGCGCGCCACAGACAAGTCGCTCGACGAACTGCGTTTCCCCGGCCTGCATCGCAAGCCGTTGCGCGCCAAGGCCGGCCAGAACGTGTCGCAGATGCACTACGCCCGCCAGGGCATCATCACCCCCGAGATGGAATACGTTGCCATCCGCGAAAACAACAACCGTCGCGCCTACATCGAATCGCTACGGTCAACCGGCAAAATGGGCGAAAAAATGGCTGCCTTGCTCGGCCGCCAGCATCCCGGCCAGAGCTTCGGGGCCAGCATCCCGGAAGAAATCACCCCGGAGTTCGTGCGCAGCGAAATCGCCCGTGGCCGCGCCATCATCCCGAACAACATCAACCACCCGGAAAGCGAGCCGATGATTATCGGCCGCAACTTCCTGACCAAGATCAACGCCAACATCGGCAACTCGGCGCTCGGCTCCAGCATTCAGGAAGAAGTCGAGAAAATGACCTGGTCGATC
>PHCF01000081.1 GCA_002842145.1 Betaproteobacteria bacterium HGW-Betaproteobacteria-6
CTTGAAGGTCTGGCCGGCCATGGCGGCGATGACCTTGTCGGTGTCGGTCGACTTGGCCTTCTCGACGGCCTGCTTCCACATGTGGATGCCGATGTAGGTCGCTTCCATCGGGTCATTGGTGACGACCTTGTCGGCATTCGGCAGCTTGGCCTTCTTGGCCCAGTCGCGGTACATCTTCACGAACTTGGTGTTTTCCGGGTTCTTGAGCGACATGAAGTAGTTCCACGAAGCCAGGTGGCCGACCAGCGGCTTGGTATCGACGCCGCGCAGTTCCTCTTCGCCGACCGAGAAGGCGACGACCGGCACATCGGTGGCCTTCAGGCCGGCGTTGCCGAGTTCCTTGTAGAACGGCACGTTGGAGTCGCCGTTGATGGTCGACACGACCGCCGTCTTCTTGCCTTCGGAAGCGAACTTCTTGATCTTGGCGATGATGGTCTGGTAATCGCTGTGGCCGAACGGCGTGTAGTCTTCCATGATGTCGGCGTCGGCGACGCCCTTGGACTTGAGGAAGGCGCGCAGGATCTTGTTGGTGGTGCGCGGATAGACGTAGTCGGTGCCGAGCAGCACGAAGCGCTTGGCTTCGCCGCCGTCCTTCGACATCAGGTATTCGACGGCCGGGATGGCTTGCTGGTTGGGCGCGGCGCCGGTGTAAAAGACGTTTTTCTCAAGCTCTTCGCCCTCGTACTGGACCGGGTAGAAGAGCAGGCCGTTCAGTTCCTTGTAAACCGGCAACACGGACTTGCGCGACACCGAGGTCCAGCAGCCGAAGGTCACGGCGACCTTGTCCTTGGTCAGTAGCTGGCGGGCCTTTTCGGCGAACAGCGGCCAGTTGGAGGCCGGGTCGACAACGACCGGCTCGAGCTTTTTGCCCATCACGCCGCCGGCCTTGTTGATTTCGTCGATGGTCATCAGCACGGTTTCCTTGAGCGCGGTCTCGGAAATAGCCATGGTGCCGGACAGGGAATGCAGGACGCCGACCTTGATGGTGTCGGCGGCGTGGGCGGCCATGCCGATGGACGACAGGGCGGCGGCAAGAACGGTTGCCTTGATGAAATTGCGACGATTGCTCATGGAAGCTCCTCGGAAGTTGGGAAATCTGGTCTGCGTTGTTGCAGTGCAGCGCCAGATTACGGCCGGGGTTATTCCAGAGAAATGCCGTGGAGCTTGTGATAAGCGGCAATCGGCCAGTAGCAGCCAATGGCTGCGATGCTTATAAGCGGCCGTTCAGGAATTCTCGGTGTATGCGAATGCGCTACAATTCGATGTGTTGTATTGAAGGATACAGATCGCCGAACAAAGGCTTTTCGCCTATCTAACGGAGCCGGTTTGGTGATTGAGCGCCTGAGCTGGGCTGCAATCCGCTCCCAATCAAAAAGTTTGCCACCAAAAAAACAAAGGGGTTTTCAATGCAGATACTAGATGAAATAGCCGATATTGAGCGATTTGAACCGCGCGGCGCTACGCTTGACTATATCGAAGAAGTTGAAGAGAGCATCAATGAGATAGACGCCCAAAGGCCGCTAGCTGCACATATTCTAGATAAGCTCCAAAAAGAAATTCTCTATGATCGCGTTCACGCTTCTGCGGTCATTGAAGGTAATAGACTGTCACGTCGAGAAACCATAGTCGTACTCAGTTCTGGGATTGTTGAAGCTGGATCAAGAAAGGATCAGCAAGAGGTTATTAACCTAGCCGACTGCTGCGCATACTTGCAAGATAGCCTCGATGCAAAGGCAGACTTGTCAATTCACCTGATCAAAGAGCTTCATCAAAAGCTATTGGCTAACATCGACCAAAACAATGCTGGCCGTTTTCGATCTGTTGATGTTGCAATCACCGGCGCGAAAATTACCCCGCCGTCACACCTCGATGTGCCACATCTCGTTGAAGTCATCGTAGATCAAGCGAATAAGAACGGACAGCATCCATTGCAAAAGGCCGCTTGGCTTCATTGGGCCTTCGCCCGGGTCCATCCGTTCAGTGACGGTAACGGCCGAATTGCTCGGCTGCTTCAGGATTATTTACTACTCCGAGACAGATATGTCCCAGCCACTGTTCAGCCCGAGGATAGGGAACGGAACTATTACGACGCGCTGGAACAAGCAGATTTGGGCGATGGCCTAGCATTTCTCGAAATCGTTGCTAAGAATACTCTTCGAACCGCCGAACGTTATCTAGCCATCATTCGAGAGGAAAAGGCTCGCAATGACTGGATTAAGAGTATTGCAAAGGCTGCATCCGAGAAAGTAAAGCAGTCCGAGCATAGACGATTTCTTGCTCTTCAAAGGGCCTATGACTCCATTAAGCTGGAGTTTTCCAATCTCTGTGGTGAACTATCTCATCAGCTTGGCGATGTCTTTATTGGCTTCAGGGATTATGGAAGTCTCGATTATGACAAGTATCAAGATTTAAAGTCGAAGGGGCGAGCGAGTCGCACTTGGCTCTTTGGGATGCATATCAAATATGGCGAGCTAGATCAACGCTTCATATTTTGGTACGCAGTTCATTACGCTGGTTCTGGTGACACAAGGCCGTTTGAGAACGGAACAATCACACTCTTGGTGTCAATTCAAGATAGTGCGGGCGGTTACCGAAAGCTTGATGAAATAGACGAAGATCGAATTACTCTTCGCGAAATTGTGGCAACAGATCGAACATTTATGAGAAGGCGATATAACCCAGTCACTAAAAAATTCGAGTGGGACCAAGATATTTCTGCCTCCGATATCGCAAAGAACCTCCTGCAAGAAATTTTGGCGAAAGTTGGTCTCATATAGGACAAAACCATCAATCGACTGGATGCTGTGTAAAGAGGATTCGGAACGCCTCAGGTGGAGCGTCCGCTTCGACAGTGATCGAAGGTCCGTTCTGGGCACACAACAGCCATCCACGGTCAACCGGGAAAAACGGCGATAATTAAAATCGCTCAGCTTCCGCGCATCTTGCTCATGGCCAGGTTGGCCGCTGCCGTGCGCGTTTCGACGCCGAGCTTCTCGAAAACATGTTCGAGGTGCTTGTTGACCGTGCGCGGGCTGTTGCCGAGGATTTCGCCGATGTCGTTGCTGGTCTTCCCTTGCACCACCCAGTAAAGCACTTCGGCCTCGCGCTGGGTCAGGCGGAAGGCGGCAATCAGCGATTCGACGGCCGAGGCGTCGTTTTCTTCGCGCAGCACGACCAGCCATTCGTCGTCGCCGGTCTGGTCATGGAAGGAGGCGAGCAGGCGCTTGTTGCCTTCGGCGATGAGCAGGGCCGGCGCCTCGCGGCCGTCGGCCCGGGCGCGCAGGGCGGCGGCGATCCAGCTCAGCAGTTCTTCCGGGGCAACGGTTTCCGGGTTGGCGAAATAGGCGTTGAGCAGATCGCGGGCCAGCGGCGTCTGCCAGACGACCCTGCTGTCGGCGGCGCGCACGGCGACGGTGGCCTGGCCAAAGGCGTCGAGCGCACTACGGGCCTGCTTCATCTGGCGGGCATTGGCCATGTGGGCGGCGATGCGGGCCAGCACTTCGGCCGGGCGGATCGGCTTGGTGACGTAGTCGGCACCGCCGGCGGCGAAGGCAGCGACGACGTGCTCGGTTTCGGTCAGGCCGGTCATGAAGACGATGGGAATGTGCTGGGTCGAGAAATCGGCTTTCAGGCGGCGTGCCACCTCGAAGCCGTCCATGCCGGGCATCAGCGCATCGAGCAGGATGACGTCGGGCAGGCTTTGCCGGGCGCGCTGCAACGCCGCTTCGCCATGCGTCGCGACGAGCACGGTGTAGCCGGCGTCATCGAGCGCATCGTGCAGCAGGGAGAGGTTTTCCGGCACATCGTCCACGATCAGGACGATGTCGGAGATGGTGCGGTCAACGGGTGGCATCGCGCATTTTCCTGAGAATTTCCTTCATCGCATCGAACTGGAATTGTCGCGCAAGATCGCGCAGGACGCGGACGAATTCGCCGTGGCAAGCGTCCATCCGCTCGATTTCGGCGAGCTTGTTGAGAATGCCGCGCAGGTAGCCGAGGGTGATCAGTTCGTCGAGCGCGGCCAGTTCGGTTTCGCCGGGTGGCAGTAGCGGCCGGGGCTCGGCCGATGGCGCCGGGGTGGGCGCAGCCGGCGCATCGGCCGTCACCCATTCGAGGTCGAGCCGGCGCCCCAGCCAGGCGAGCAGTTCGTCGACCTTGAGCGGCTTGACGATGAAGTCCTCGGGCGTCACGCCGACATCATTGTCCAGCCCCTTGTCGTAGGCATTGGCCGAGAGGATGGCGATGGCCGCCTCGTTGTGGCCCTGCTGACGCAGGCGGCGGATGGTTTCCCAGCCGTCGATGCCGGGCATGCCGAGGTCCATGAAGATGAGGTGCGGCGCAAAACGTGGTGCGGCGGCGAGGCATTCGTAGCCGCTGGCGGCTTGCTCGACGACGAAGCCGAGCGGTTCGAGGACGTTCTGCAGCAGGTCGCGGTCGACCTTTTCGTTGTCGACGACCAGAATGCGCCGGCGCACGCCGACATAGCCGATGCGGTTGAGCTTGGGCAGTTCCTTGGCCGCCTGCGCCGAATGCACGGCGGGCAGGAAGAGGCGGATGCGGAACAGCGTGCCCTCGCCCGGCGTGCTCGACACCTGCATCTCGCCGCCCATGAGGTCGGTCAGCATGCGGGCGATGGTCAGGCCGACGCCGCTGCCGCCGGCCTGCACGGTGCTGCCTCGCGTGAAGGGCTCGAAGATGCGCTGCATGTCGGCGGCCGGAATGCCGGGGCCGGTGTCGCGGATGTCAAAGATGGCCATGTCGCGCCGGCATTCGACACCGAAGGAAAGGCCACCGCGCACGGTGAATTTGACGGCGTTACCCAAGACGTTGATGAGGATCTGGCGCAGACGTTTTTCGTCGGCGCGGACGACTGCCGGCACTTCGCCAACCGGCCGGTAGTCGAACGACAAGCCCTTGTTGCGCGCCTGCAGTTCGAACATGCCGACGATCTGCTGCATGAGTTCGGGGAAATCCATGGCCTTGACGTCGAGCGTCAGCTTGCCGCCCTCAATGCGGGCAATGTCGAGCGTGCCTTCGATGACCGACAGCAGGTGGTCGCCGGATTTGCGGATGACGCTGACCGCCTGGGCGCGGTTGGGCGGCACGTCTTCGTCGGCGGCGAGAATCTGGGCGTAGCCGAGGATGCTGTTGAGCGGCGTGCGCAGTTCGTGGCTGATCGCCGTGATGTAACGGCTCTTCGCCTGGTTGGCCTGCTCGGCGACGACGCGGGCCTTTTGCAGCGCCTCGTCGGTGCGCTGGTGCGATTCGATTTCCTGCATGAGCAGTTGCGTCTGGCGGTTCGATTCCTCCTGCGCAACGCGCCGGCTTTCCTGGGTCAGCACCATCCACCAGGCGATGACCCCGCTGAGCATGAGCAGGGCGGCGAAGGTCTTGACGAAACTGTCCTGCAGGCGGGCAATCACAGCCGGCTCGGGCGCGCCAAGAGCCAGCAGTTCGTGGGTGTACAGCACGCCGAGGATGAGCGCCAGAATCGGCACGATACCAGTCATGAGCAGCAGGTAATGGCCAAGCCCGGTGTCGAGGTAAGGCAGTGCGGCCTTGGGCAGGATGCGCCGGAGCACGGCGTTCCATTGCGCGCCGAGGCTGGCCTGCGGCTTGCACAGGTCGTGGCAGCGGGCGTCGAGCGTGCAGCACAGCGAGCAGATCGCGCCCTGATAGGCGGGGCAGTAAGCCATGTCTTCGCCTTCGTAGTCGCGTTCGCAAATTGAGCATTTTTCCCGGTTGACCGTAGGAATCTCTTTCGGCCGGACCAGGTAGTAGCGCCCCTCCGTTCCCCAGGCGATGAGCGGCGAAACGAGGAAGGCGGCGGCCAGCGCAACGACCGGTGCATAGGGCTGGAGCACCGCGCCGAACAGCCCGACGAAGGCGCCCACCGACAGCGCCGACGCAATGGCCATGGCGCCGACGCCGACCGGGTTGATGTCGTAAAGGTGGCTGCGCTTGAACTCCAGCCCCGGCGGCGACAGGCCGAGCGGCTTGTTGATGACGAGGTCGGCGACGACGGCGGCCATCCACGAAATGGCGATGTTCGAGTAGAGGCCGAGGACCTGACCGAGCGCCTGGAAGACATCGAGTTCCATGAGCAGCAACGCGATCAGCGTATTGAAGACGACCCAGACGACGCGACCGGGGTGACTGTGCGTCAGCCGGGAGAAGAAATTCGACCAGGCCAGCGAGCCGGCGTAGGCATTCGTGACGTTGATCTTGAGCTGCGAAATGACGACGAACAACGCGGTCGCGGCGATGGCCAGGGTCGTGTTGTCGAAGACGTGCGAGAAGCCGATCAGGTACATCTGGTTGGGATCGACGGCTTTCTCGGCCGGGATGCCGTTGCGCAGCACGAGCCAGGCGAGCAGCGCCCCGCCGAGCATCTTGAGGACGCCGGGCACCACCCAGCCCGGCCCGCCGATGATGACGGCCAGCCACCAGCGCCGGGTGTTGGCCGGCGTCTTTTCCGGCATGAAGCGCAGGTAATCGACCTGCTCGGCCATCTGCGTGACCAGCGCGATGCCGACGGTCAGCGCCGCCGCGAAGAGATGCGGATTAAAGCTCGCATTTCCCCCCCGCTCGCCACCGTATTGCCAGAGGCCGGACAGTGCCTGCGGGTCTTCAAGGAAGAGGAAGGCGTAGGGCAGGACGAGTAGGAAAATCCACAGCGGCTGGGTCCACGCCTGCAGTTTGCTGATTGCCGTGACGCCGTGGGTGACCAGCGGAATGACGACCAGCGCGCAGATCAGATAGCCCCAGACCGGCGGGATGCCGAAGGCGAGCTCGAGCGCGTAGGCCATGATGGCCGCTTCGAGGGCGAAGAATATGAAGGTGAAACTGGCATAGATCAGCGAAGTGATCGTCGAGCCGATGTAGCCAAAGCCGGCGCCGCGCGTCAGCAGGTCCATGTCCAGCCCGTGCCGCGCCGCCATGACACTGATCGGCAGACCGATCAGGAAGATGATCAGGCCGGTGGCGAGAATCGCCCAGAAGGCATTGAGAAAACCGGCCTGGACCAGCATGGTCGCGCCGACCGCTTCGAGGACCAGGAACGAGGCTGCGCCGAAGGCCGTGTTGGCGACGCGCAGTTCGGACCATTTGCGAAAACTATGCGGGGTAAACCTCAGCGCGTAGTCTTCCAGGGTTTCGTTGGCTACCCAGGTGTTGTAGTCGCGCCGGATTTTGATGATGCGCTGGCTGGCCGTCGTAAGCTGTGAATCCATGCGGCGATTAAACCATGAATCGACCGCTTGGACGGGGAGGCGAATCGGTCCCGAAGGGGGACCGGACGGCAGACGGAATGGCTGCCTGCCGCCCGGTCAACGCGTCACTTCTTCGCTGACTTTGCCGGCGCTTCGCCGACGCTCAGTTCATGGCGCAATCTGGCGACGCTCTTGTCGCCGAAGCCCTTGACGCCCTTCAGGTCATCAACCGACTTGAAAGGGCCGTTCTTGCCCCGATACTCGACGATAGCCTTCGCCTTGCCCGGGCCGATGCCCTTGACCGCATCGAGTTCGTCGACCGAAGCGGTGTTGATATTGACTGCGGCAAAAGCAAACCCCACCCCGGCCACGAACAGCGCGATCACTGCCAATAAGCGTTTCATCCTGGTCTCCATAGAAAAAACGCGACAGGCAGGTTGCCCGTCGCGCGATTATTCTATTTCAATATGCCTTCCGGATAATAATGCAGCCAATGCGTCAGGCGTTGAATACAAGCCGCCCGCCAACCAGCGTGAACTTCACCTTGCCGCTCATCATGTAGCCCGTCCACGGCGAATTCTTGCCGCGGCTCTTGAGGGCATCCGGCGTTAGCTGCCAGCTTGCATTCGGGTCGAAGATACAGATGTCGGCTACCGCACCGACGCCCAGATGACCGCCGGGCAGGCCGAGGACGGCAGCCGGCGCCGAGGTGATGCGGGCTAGCGCGTCAGACAGGCTGACGCCGGCTTCTTCGGCCCATTTCAGAGTGAGCGGCAACAACACTTCAAGCCCCGTCGCCCCCGGTTTGGCTTCGCCGAAAGGCAGCAACTTGTCGTCGGCGCCGACCGGCGTGTGGTCTGAACAGATCGCAGCCAGCCCGGTAGCGGCGGCCTTCGAGAGCGCCTGACGATCGCTTTGAGCGCGCAGCGGCGGGCAGAAGCGAGCATGCGGATTGAAAAAGCCGATGTCGTTTTCAGTGAGCAGCAGGTGATGAACGCCGATGTCGAAAGTCACCGGCAGGCCTTCATGCTGGGCGCGTTGAATCAGCGCCACGCCGGCCGCCGACGACAGACGGGTCAGATGCACGCGGCAGCCGGTATCGCGCACCAGCTGGACGATGGTGCCGACGGCAATGGTTTCGGCGGCAACCGGAATGCCGGCCAGGCCGAGACGGCTGGAAACCTCGCCTTCATGGGCGATGCCGTTGCGCGACAGCCAGTAATCCTGCGGCTGCAGCCAGATGGCGAAGTCGAAGGTCGCGGCGTATTCCATGGCGCGGAGCAAGGCCTCGGTATCGACCACCGTCCGGTTGGCTTGCGAAAAGGCGACGCAGCCGGCCTTTTTGAGGCCGGCCAGTTCGGCCAGGCGCTCGCCCAGCAGACCCAGCGTCAGGGCGCCAAGCGGCAGGACGCGGGCCTTGCCGATTTCGGCCCCGCGATGCGCGAGGCGGTCGGCCAGTTCCGGCTCGTCAAGCGGTGGATCGGCATCGGGCGGAACGACGACCGAAGTCACGCCACCGGCGACGGCGGCGGCCAGTTCGGCCTCGATGGAGTTGAGGCGGGCCCCCAGGTCAATGAGGCCCGGGCAGACGACACAGCCGGATGCGTCGAAGGTTTTGTCGGCAGCAAAGCCGTCCGGCGCCTCGCCCAGCCCGACCACCTTGCCGTTGGCGATAAATAGCGAAGCGCTACGGTCAACGCCGTTTTTCGGGTCAATTACGCGGCCATTCTGGATAACGATGTTCATCTCAATTCCCCGCAACGATGCTCATGACGGCCATGCGCACCGCGATACCAAAGGTGACTTGCGGCAGGATAACGGCCTGCGCGCCGTCGGCCACTGCCGAATGAATTTCGACGCCGCGGTTCATCGGCCCCGGGTGCATGACGATGGCGTCCGGCTTGGCCAGCGCGAGCTTTTGCGGCGTCAGGCCGTAGTGGCGGAAGTATTCGCCGGCCGACGGCAGCAGTGCACCGTTCATGCGCTCGTTCTGCAGGCGCAGCATGATGACCACGTCGACGTCTTTCAGCCCTTCGTTCATGTCGTGGAAAACATGTACGCCGAGCTTGTCGAGATGCTTGGGCAGCAGGGTTTCCGGCCCGATGGCGCGGACTTCCGGAACGCCCAGCGTGGTCAGGGCGTGGATGTCGGAACGGGCGACGCGCGAATGCAGGATGTCGCCAACGATGGCCACGCGCAGTTGCGTGAAGTCCTTCTTGAAATGGCGAATGGTGTACATGTCGAGCAGGCCCTGCGTCGGGTGGGCGTGGCGGCCGTCACCGGCGTTGACGACATGCACGTCATCGCGACCGATGCGCTGCAGGTGCTCGGCGATCAGGTAAGGCGCGCCGCTCGAGGCATGGCGCACGACGAACAGGTTGGCGTGCATGGCGACGAGGTTGTCGATGGTGTCGAGCAGGGTTTCGCCCTTGCTGGCCGACGACTTGTTGATATCGAGGTTGATGACGTCGGCGCTCAAGCGCTTGGCGGCGATTTCGAAGGTCGTCCGCGTCCGCGTCGAGTTCTCGAAGAACAGGTTGAAGACGCTCTTGCCGCGCAGCAGCGGCACCTTCTTGACTTCGCGAGCCGAGACTTCCATGAACGACTCGGCGGTGTCGAGAATCTGCGTCAGGATGCGTTGTGGCAGGCCTTCGATCGACAGCAGGTGAGTCAGTTCGCCGTCCTTGTTCAACTGCGGGTTATGCATTTTCCATTCTCCAGGCCAGGCTACCGTCATCCTGCTTGGCGAGCACCAGATTCTGGTCCTCGTTCAGCTCCACCGCCCAGGCGCCATACGTTGCGGCGACCGGCAATTCGCGTCCGCCGCGATCGGCCAGCACAGCCAGTTCGATGGAAGCCGGGCGACCGTAGTCGAACAGCTCGTTGATCGCGGCCCGTGTCGTGCGGCCGGTGTAGAGCACGTCATCGACGAGGATCAGGTGGCGGCCTTCGACATCGAAGGGAATGACCGTTGGCTTGCACTGCGGGTGCAGACCTTTTTCAGCGAAATCGTCGCGATAGAAGGAGACGTCAATGAGGCCGATGTCTTCGGGCAAGCCAAGCAGTTCGCGCAGGCGCTCGGCGATCCAGGCGCCGCCGCTGTAAATGCCAACCAGCGCCGGCTGGCGCGATAGCTGCGGACGAATGAGGTCGGCCAGCTGGCGACACTGCGCCTCGGCGTCGGGTAGGACTTCAGGATGGGGTGACATGGTGCGGGCTTTCGAACCAGGTTTGAAGGATGAGTTGGGCCGCCACGGCATCGAGCAGCGGCTTGGCGGATTTGGCATTGCGGCCGGTTTCGCGCAGACGGGTTTCGGCGTCGACCGAGGTCAGGCGTTCGTCGGCGAAGCTGACCGGCAGCTTGGTGCGGCGCTTTAAACGCTCGGCGAACTTGGTCGCCAGCCGGGTCATTTCATGCGGCGTGCCGTCGATGTGGCAAGGCAGACCGACGACCAGTTGCTCAGGCTGCCATTCGGCGATGAGTTTGGCGATGGCGGCAAAGCGGTCATCGTTCGATTCTGCGTGAATGGTGGTCAGCGGGTGGGCCGTGCCGAGCAGCGTCTCGCCGGTGGCCACGCCGATGCGCTTTTCGCCGAAATCGAAGGCGAGGACAGTGCCCATCAGCGAATGAATCCGCTCATGCGTGACCGGCCACGTCGGAAAGCTGGGTAAAGCTGATGCCAAGCTTCTGCATGGCGGCAGGCAGGCGTTCTTCCGGCGGCAGATCGAAAAGGATTTCGGCCATGGCCGGTACGGTCAACCAGGAATTCTGCGCCAATTCCTCTTCCAGCTGCCCGGCGTCCCAGCCCGAGTAGCCAAGCGTGACAATGATCTCCGCCGGCAAGCCGGCGCTGCCCACGGAGTTGAGCACGTCGCGCGAACTGGTCAGGCCGACCTCGCTGTTCACGGCCAGCGTGGACTGCCATTGGCCGATCGGACGGTGCAGGACGAAGCCCCGGTCGAGCTGGACAGGGCCGCCGAAATAGACCGGCAGGTCGGCGAGGTTTTCGGCAGCCAGCTTGATGTCGATCTTGTCGAACAGACCGGCCAGGTTCATGTCGATTGGACGATTGACGATAATCCCCAGCGCCCCGTTCGCATTGTGTTCGCAAATGTAGATCAGGGAATTCGAGAAATAAGGGTCTTCCAGCGTCGGCATGGCGATGAGGAAGTTGTCGGTCAGGTTGACGTTGTCCATGGCTGGAATTTTAATCGCCGGGAGGGTACAAACCAACCATGAAAAAAGAAAAAGCCCTCGTCTGGTTTCGCCGGGATTTACGGGACCATGACCACGCCGCCCTGAGCGCGGCGCTGGCCGAGGCCCAACAGGTTTATTGCGCCTTTGTTTTCGATAGCGAAATCCTCGATGCCTTGCCTTCGCGGTGCGACCGGCGGGTTCATTTCATTCGCGAATCGCTGGTCGAACTCGATAGCGCCCTGCGCGCCAACGGTGGCGGGCTGATCGTTCGCCACGGCCGGGCTGACCAGGAAATTCCGGCGCTGGCCCGGCAACTCGGCGTGTCGGCAGTGTATGCGAACCGTGACTACGAACCGGCCGCCAAGCAGCGCGATGCACGGGTTGCCGAAACGCTGCGTGGCGAGGGCGTGGACTTCCATGACTTCAAGGATCAGGCCGTCTTCGATGGCAACGAGGTACTGACCCAGGCCGGCAATCCGTTCTCGGTTTTCACGCCCTACAAAAATGCCTGGCTCAAGCGGTTGACCGTGGCCGACAGTGCCGCGTGGCCTTGCCGCGGGCAGTTCGCCGGCGGTGAATTGGCTGGCGTACCGACGCTGGCCAAGCTCGGTTTCATGCCGACCGATCTCGACGAACGGGGCATCCGCCCTGGCATGAGCGGCGCCCGCGCCATGTGGGACGATTTCCGCCAGGGGCGCATCGAGCGCTACGGCGCGCTGCGCGATTTCCCGGCGGTCAAGGGCGTTTCCTATCTGTCGGTACATCTGCGTTTTGGCACCATCAGCATTCGCGAACTGGTCCGCACGGCGCTGAACGCCCCGGACAGTACCTGGCTCAACGAACTGATCTGGCGCGACTTCTATTTCATGATCCTCGACCACTTTCCGCATGTCGTCGGCAGCGCTTTCAAGCCGGCCTACGACGCCGTCCGCTGGGACGACTGGCCGGCTGCCCTGGCTGCCTGGCAGGAAGGGCGCACCGGCTATCCGCTGGTCGATGCGGCCATGCGCCAACTGAATCACAGCGGCTGGATGCACAACCGGCTGCGCATGATCGTCGCCTCTTTCCTGAGCAAGGATCTTGGTATCGACTGGCGGCTCGGTGAGCGCTATTTTGCCGAGCAACTCAACGATTTCGACCTCTCGGCCAACAACGGCGGCTGGCAATGGGCGGCATCGACGGGCTGTGATGCCCAACCGTATTTCCGCATTTTCAATCCGGTGACGCAATCGGAGCGCTTCGACCCGGATGGCAAGTTCATCCGCCGCTACGTGCCCGAGCTGGCGAAAGTCGCCAACCAATATATTCACGCCCCGTGGCGTATGGGGCGCGTCGAGCAGGAAAGCGTCGGTGTGCTGATCGGCCGCGACTACCCGGCGCCGATCGTCGATCACGCGATGGCCCGGGAAAAGACCTTGGCGCGCTACGCCATTGTTAAAAATTAGCGTTTTTCCCGGTTGACCGCGGGAATCCCACGGTCAACCGGAAATTCAGGCTATTTTTTGCAATAGCCGGCCACCAGACCAAGCAACTCCGCCTCGTCGTAAGGCTTGCCCAGATAATGATTGGCGCCGATTTCGAGCGCGTAGTTGCGGTGCTTGTCGGCAGTCCGCGAGGTGATCATGATCACCGGAAGGCGACTCAGGCGAGCGTCGGCGCGCAGGTTGCGGACCAGGTCGAAACCGTCCATGCGCGGCATTTCGATGTCGGAGAGGATGACATCCGGCGTCACCTCGACCAGTTGCTCGAGGGCATCGACGCCATCCTTGGCCAGAATGACCTGATAGCCCTCGCGCATGAGCAGGCGGCTGGTGATCTTGCGCACGGTCAGCGAATCGTCGACGACCATGACGGTCGGCAGGCTGACCGCTTCCGCGATCACCGGCGCCAGCATGGCGGGTACCGCGGCATGGACGTGGGAAACCGTCGTCCTGCTGGCCAGCGCTACCGGGTTGAGAATCAGCACAACCTTGCCATCGCCAAGCACCGTGGCGCCGGCTATCCCGACGACGCGGGCAAGCTGGGCGCCAATGTTCTTGACGACGACTTCCTGGTTGCCCTTGAGTTCGTCGACGAGAACGGCAACCCGCTGCGAGCCCGAGCGCAAGAGGAGCACCCAGTACTGGCGATGCGCCTCGGGCACGGCCTCCAGATCGCCGAGCAGGTGCGGCAGGAAATGGAAGGGATAACGATTGCCCTGCCACTCGACTTCGCCCTTTTCGCGCACGGCGGCGAGGGCCTTTTCCTTCATTTCCTTGACCTGTTCGATCATCGTCGACGGGACGGCATACAGATGACCGCCGACGCGAACCAGCAGCGTCTGCGTTACCGCCAGCGTGAGCGGCAGGTAAAGGCGGAAAGTACTGCCCTGGCCGGGTTCCGACTGGATTTCAATGCGCCCGCCGATCTCGCCGACCTCGGTCTTGACGACGTCCATGCCGACGCCGCGCCCGGAAAGCTGGGTGACTTCGGCTGCTGTCGAGAAACCGGGCTGGAAAATGAAATCGAACAGCTTGGCTTCGTCCACCGCCTGCCCCGGCTGCAGCAAGCCCATGGCCTCGGCCCGGGCGCGGATGCGCTCGCCGTCCAGACCCTTGCCGTCGTCGCTCATGGCCAGGATGATTTCATTGCCTTCCTGCGACAGCTTGATAACGATTTCGCCGGCCTCATTCTTGCCCGCCGCCTGACGCTCTTCGCGGCTTTCTACGCCGTGCGTCACGGCATTGCGCAGCATGTGTTCGATCGGCGCCAGCATCTTGTCGAGCACCGAACGGTCGATATCGACCTGGCCGCCGACGATGTCCAGATTGGCCATTGGCCCGCTTGCCGACTTCCTTGGCGGTCTGCCGGACAATACGGTAGAGGCGCTCGGTCTGGCTGTTGAACGGCACCATGCGCACGCCCATGAGCTCCTGCTGCAAGCTGCGATTAAGGCGGGACTGGGCGAGAATCGCCGCGTTGGCGTCGTCAAGGTTCTTGAGCAAGCTCTGCTGCACGGTCGCCACGTCGTTGACCGACTCGGCCATGAAGCGGGTCAGCTCCTGGAAGCGCGTGAAGCGGTCGAGTTCCAGCGGATCGAAATCGGCCTCGTTTTCCGGCGTCTGGGCGACACGCGCCTGGATCTGCGACTCGGCCTGGATTTCGATTTCGCGCAACTGGCGGCGCAGACGAATGACGTTTTCGGTCAGCTCAAGCAGCGAGCCTTTGAGGCTGCGCATCTCGCCTTCGATCCGCGTGCGGGCGATGGACAATTCGCCAGCCTCGCTGACCAGACGGTCGATGAGGTCGGCCCGGACGCGCAGCGTCGCTCGCTGCCCACCGGTATCGGCATCGGATTCCTCGGTTTCTGCCGCTGCTGGCAATTGGCCCGCCGGTTGCGCGCTATCCGCCGTCGCTGCCACAGTCTCTGCCACGACCGGTTCCTGAGGTCCGGCGCGCAGGCGTTCGACAGCCTGGTCCAGCACGTCACAACCGCTTTCGATTTCATCGATGAAGGCCGGGGTCACGTGGCCCGCGCGGACAGCCTCTTCGAGCCGGGCTTCGAGCTGGTGGGTGGCCTCGCCAAGATTCATCGCCCCGGCCATGCGGGCGCTGCCTTTGAAGGTATGCAGCAAACGGGCAATCGCGTGCGGCGCCGCATCCCCGGCCGGATCGCCGCGCCAGGCGCGTACCTGGCTGGTCAGGTCACGCGTCAGATCGACGGCTTCCTCGAGGAAGATGGGCAGCAGTTGCTCGTCGAGTTCGTCGTTGAGCAACGGCAAAGCGGGTGCTGGCGCAATGGTGACCGCCTCGACGGCAGATTCGAGCGCTTCCGCTGGCCGCCCCGGCAATTCGATGATCTCGGCGCCAGCAGGTGCCGGCTCCTCCGCAGGCTGGGCGGCGTGAAATATATCCTCCAGTGCAGCGATGAGTTGCACCTGCTCGTCCGGCGAGCGCTGCTGGGCCAGGCCTGCGAACATGTCTTCGAGGGTAATGATGGCCTGACGAACGGTTTCGATCCCTTCGATACTTTCCGCCTGGCCCGATGCATCGCGCCGCAGCAGGGCATGCTCGAGGCCGACGGCGAGGCGATGGAGTGGCATCAGGCCGACGGTTGCCGCAATACCGCCCAAGGTGTGGGCAGCGCGGGTCATTTCGAAAGTGGTCGGGGCCGACGGATCGGCATCGATGACGGCGTAGCTTTCAACCAGCGTCTGCAAGTGGCCGCGCGCCTCTTCGCGGAAGATGTCATACAGTGTCGGCGTCTCGCTGACCGGCGCTGGTGACGCCTCCGGAACATTTGGAATTTGCTCGTTTTCCGGCGTTGACCGTAGCGTTTGCTCTTCCGGCTGCTCAGGCTCTTCAAACGACTCTTCAAAAGCCTCTTCCCCGGTGGTCAAGGCCGGAACGTCAATAACTTCCTGCTCCAGCTCCGGCTCATCAATGCTTTCCGGAGCACGCTCGAGTTCAGGCAGTTCGATGGCGAAATCGGAAATCTCCTCGACTGCCGGCAAAGCCTCAATCGATTCTTCAACCAGCGCCGGCGCCTCATCAAGCGACTCGATCGCCGACGGTTCGACCGACTCTACCACTGGCGGAGCGCTCTCGGCGACTGGCGCCGGCGTTGAGACGACCGGGACTTCAACGCCACGCAACCGGGCGGCGAGCGCAACCAGCGCCGACGGATCAGGCGCCGCCCCCTGAGCTGACTCGAGATGCCGGACCCAGTCCGAGAACAGGACATGTGCATCCTCGATCATGCGCTGGAGATCCGGCGTGACCGCCGTGTCCTGACGCAGCCAGAGGTTGAGCGTCTGCTCCAGTTCCCAGGCCGCTTCGCCAAGATCCTTGAGACCGACCATCCGGCCGCTGCCTTTCAGGGTGTGCATGGAACGGCGAACGGTTGTCAGCGCCTCGACATTGTCCGGCGTTGCAGCCAGCAAGGCTTTCTGCTCGCCAATGGTAGCCAGCACTTCGTTGGCCTCTTCGAGGAAGATGGCGAGCAGTTCGGCGTCGATTTCTTCGTGGCTCGACTCGGCCAGCTGCAGCGTTTCGGCCGACGGCACCGGAGCTTCCGGGGCTTGCGGCTTGAGTCCGGACAAGGCAGCATCGACCTCGACACCGGCCTGCAGGGCGGCCAGCGCCGCCTTGGCCGATTCGCCGAGCTCGCGGTTGGCAACCAGATCAGCATCTTTCTGGATGTCCTGCAGATTCTGCTTGAGCTCATCGTGCAGGCGCGCGTCTTGCGGTGCCTCCTTGAGGGCATCGGCCAGCGCCTGCATGTCCCGCGCCTGCTGGGAGAGCAGCGCTTCGACGGTCGGCGCAGCCGGGGATTCATCGTGCTCTGGCACCGCTTCATCCGATGCACCGCCGGCCATGCGGTGGACGAAGGCATCGAAATCGGTTTCGCCATTTTGCAGCGAGTCCACAAAGAAACCGAGCATCGACAACTCGTCGGCTACCGCCTCGAAATCCTCGCTCTCCGGTTGATAGTCGGGCTGCGCGAACTGCCGGATCCTGGCGGCACACTCCTTGAGGTAATTGACCGCACCAAAATGACCGAGCATGGCCAACGCGCCGCTGATCTGCTTGATCGGGTTGTCTAGTTGAGCAAGATCGTGCGCCTTGGCCGGATCGCGGAAAAATCCGTCGAGCGCCTGTTCGATCTGGGCCAGATTATTCTGGATTTCACGACCCACCTGGCCAATCAGCAATTTTTCCTGCGCCCGCCGGGTCATTTCGTCGAGCAGCGGGATGCCCTCGTCGTCCGCTGCCGGCCGCCCGGCTATGCAGGCGTAGAGACGAGCGACCATGAGGTCGACCTGTTGGGCAAAATCGGTCCCCAGGCGCCGGAAGTTTTCCTGCGCATTCTCGAGAAGCAGGATGGTGGTGGCAACTTCCATAGCCACGCCATCGTTAAAACGGGAAGAGTCTTCCGACAGCCAGTTGGCAATGGCACCCAACCCCTGTCCAAGCCGTTTGAGATCTGTCTGCCCGATTTGTTCGGTCAGCTGGGCGCAGACGCGCGCATTGTCGGCAAAACCAGCCAGGCTGCCCGTATTGCCAGTACAAAAACGCCCCCACAACTCTTCGACTGTAGCCAGCGCCTCACGCAATTTGCGCAACTCGCCTTGGTAGGGAAGCTGCGCCACTTGATCGGCAGGACTGGGCAACAGATCAGGCAGGCTGAAAACCGACTGGATTTCGGCGATCCCCGGACTCAGATCGGCCGGCGCCTGAGCAATGTAATAAAGGGACTCGCGCAACACGCGCTCGGCCACGTTGCTAGATCCGCCAACCAGACGACGGATCTGGGCATCGATACGGGAACACAGCTGGCGCGACGAAGGATCGGCGCCGAGCACGGGATCGGCCAGGGCATCGAGGACACCCAGTGAAATCCACCAGAAGGAGCGGGCCGCCGGCGTCGGCTGGACCGCTTCGATTTCCGCGATGGCCTCACGCATCATGCGACGGCCGGATTCGGCGTCAGCCGGATCGCGCAATAAGCGCAGCAGACCTTTCTGGAACTGCATCCGTTTTACCTTGAGCGTACGCAACAACTGCTCGGCATCAAGCACGGGAACATCGCCGTCACGTTTCGGCGGACGACGCGAAAGATCCGGGTAAAACAGGTCGCAGGGATGCGCGTCAGGCAGTCCGCGCGCAGCCTCCAGCGCCTGATAGACCGGTAGCAGGACGAGCGGATGGTTGGGCTCACCAGCCATGAGATCGTCTAGATACTGACGCAGAGCGTGCAACGTCTGGCGCAAAACCGTAACGGCGGCGTCACCGGATGGCAACCGATCCTCCTCCATTCCGGCGAGCAAAGACTCGGTCGCTTCAGTCAGCAGGGTAACCCCTTCCAGGCCGACCATGGCCAGCGCACCATGCACCTGGTGAACATGAGTTCGGCAGAACTTGAGCTGCGTCCGGTCGGCGCTCGCAACGTACTCGTCGAGCGCCTGCTCGGCGCGTTGCAAGGCCAGATCAATTTCGCCCTTGACCCACGTCAGCGGGCCCAAATCAAATTCCGTTGCCGCGTTCATA
>PHCF01000082.1:0-25690 GCA_002842145.1 Betaproteobacteria bacterium HGW-Betaproteobacteria-6
TTTCATGCGCTTTCCTTGCGTTTAGTTGAGTTGCGAGCAATGAACGGTGGCCGAAAAATCCCCTGACCCCGCCCGGTTTTACGAACTTGAGCGCAAAATGTTACCACATACACTAACATTCGCGGCAGGCCGAAATTCATAATTACAGGCCAGATTCGGTAGCCTGTATTACCTTGCGCAACAGCGGGAGCAGCATTGCCGCGGCGAGCAGCAGACTGAGCGCGGCAGCCAGCCAGAAACCGGCGACGCCAAGCGGCGGCGACCAGCGATAACAGAGCCAGGTGCCGCCGAGCAGGCCGATTCCCCAGAAGCAGAAAACCTGCACCAACATCGGTACGAAAGTTACCCTATAGGCCCGCAAAACATGGCCGGCGATGGTCTGCAGCGCATCGAAAAACTGATAGACCGCGACATAGATGATCAGGCTCATGGCCACGGCGCGCACGGCGGGATCATCGGTATAAGCGGCGACCAGCGGTTCGGCACTGAGCCAGAGCAGAAAGCCGACTGCGGACGACGAGGCACCGGCCAGGACCAGCCCGGCCCGGATGGTCGCCCGCGCCCGCGCCGCCTCGTGCGCACCGACCGCCTGACCGACGGCGGCCATGGCGGCGATACCGAGCGACAGCGGCATCATGTAGATCAGGGCCGACAGGTTGGCGACGATGCGATGTCCAGCGACCACGGTCGCCCCGAGCGAGGCGACGAACAGGGCGATCAGCGTGAACGAGGTAATTTCCACCAGATTCGACAAGCCCATCGGCACACCAATACGCAGCAGTTCGCGCCAGGTGCCCCAGTTTGGCGACTGCCAGCTGGAAAACGGCCGATAACGTCGACCGAGCGGTCCGAAGGCAAGATAGGCGGCAGCGCTGGCACAGGCCAGCCACCCGACAAGAACGTTGGATAGCGCACACCCGGCCACGCCAAGCGGTGCGCCGAACCAGCCCTGCAGGGCGAAGCCCCAAGCCAGCAGGGCATGCAGGGCCAGACTGAACAGGCCGATACCCATGAGTACCCGCGGCTTGCCGAGCGCATTGCAGAAAGCCCAGAAGGTCCGGTAGAACAGGGCCGCGGGCAGGCTCCAGGCGAGCAGGGCGAGGTATTGCCTAACCTTGGCTTCGACCGCCGCATCCATGTCGGCCATGCCGAGTACGGCTCCCGGGTGGGTCAGAAACATGATGCCCGGCACGGCGAGCAGCATGGCCAGCCAGAAACCTTGCTGAAGAATGCCGGCCACTTCGTCATCGCGCCCGGCGCCATGCAGATGGGCAACGACCGGCGACACCGCCTGGACGATGCCGACCAGGGCGAAGACGATCGACACGTGGATGCCGCCGCCAATTGCCACGGCGGCCAGATCGAGCGAGCTGACATGGCCGAGCACGGCGGTATCGACCACCATCATGCCGATGGACGACAACTGGGCGATCAGGATGGGGAGAACATGGGGCGGGATTGTCGCATAAGGCGACCAACCGGCCCGTTCGCCCACGCCCATGGTCAACCATGGTTTGCTACGGTCAACCGGGAAAAAAGGCAAAAATCAAATGCGGGCGCAGTTGATCTGGCTCAACCGCGCTCCCCGGCTGCCACTTCAGAATTTGCGGCTCAGGAGGGAGAGAATCATGAGACTGGGCCTGCACGCCATCGAAAACGCCAGCCGCGACGAAATCGTCGCCCTGCAAACCGAGCGCCTGAAGTGGACGCTAAGCCACGTTTACCAGAACGTGCCACATTACAAAGCCAAGTTCGATGCCGCCGGCGTGCATCCGAATGATTTCAAGTCGCTGGCCGATCTCGGCAAATTCCCGTTCACGACCAAGCAGGATCTGCGCGACAACTACCCGTACAACATGTTCGCCGTGCCGCGCGAAAAGGTGGCGCGGATTCATGCCTCGAGCGGCACGACCGGCAAGCCGACCGTCGTCGGCTACACGCTGAAGGACATCGATACCTGGGCCGACCTGATCGCCCGTTCGATCTACGCCTCGGGCGGCCGGCCCGGCGACATCGTCCATGTCGCCTACGGCTACGGCCTGTTCACCGGCGGCCTCGGCGCCC
Organism: Betaproteobacteria bacterium HGW-Betaproteobacteria-6; assembly: GCA_002842145.1. GTDB lineage: Bacteria > Pseudomonadota > Gammaproteobacteria > Burkholderiales > Rhodocyclaceae > Azonexus. The sequence goes on from PHCF01000082.1 coordinate 2,065, forward strand.
ATTACGGCGCCGAACGGCTGGGCTGCACGGTGATCCCGATGTCCGGCGGGCAGACCGAAAAGCAGGTCCAGTTGATCTGCGACTTCAAGCCGAACATCATCATGGTCACACCATCGTACATGCTCAACATCGCCGACGAATTCCGCCGTCAGGGCATCGATCCGCGCAGTACCGAACTGCGCATCGGCATCCACGGCGCCGAGCCGTGGACCGATGCCATGCGTGGCGAGATCGAAAAAGCCTTCGGCATCGACGCCATCGACATCTACGGCTTGTCCGAAGTGATCGGCCCCGGCGTCGCCAACGAATGCGCCGAAAGCAAGGATGGCCCGGTCATCTGGGAAGACCATTTCTATCCGGAAATCATCGACCCGGCGACAGGCGAGGTTTTGCCCGAAGGCAGCCAGGGCGAACTGGTGTTCACCTCGCTGACCAAGGAAGCGATGCCGGTCATCCGCTACCGGACGCGCGACCTGACCCGCCTGCTACCGCCGACCTCGCGCTCGATGCGCCGCATCGGCAAGATCACGGGGCGCTCGGACGACATGCTGATTATCCGCGGCGTCAATGTCTTCCCGTCGCAGATCGAGGAACTGATCCTCAAGCAGCCCAAGCTGTCGCCGCATTACGTGCTGGAAGTCAGCCGTGATGGGCACCTCGACTCGCTCAAGGTCGATGTCGAACTGAAACCCGAGTTCCAGTTTGCCAGCGGGGCCGAAAAGGAATTCGTGGCGCACGACCTGCAGCACCACATCAAGTCCTACATCGGTATCTCGGCCAAGATCGACATCGTCGAGGAAGGCGGCGTCGAGCGCTCGATCGGCAAGGCCAGACGGGTCATCGACAAGCGACCGAAGTAGCGGCTAGACGATGCGGGCGAGCAACGTGCCAACGCCGTCCACGCCGCCTTCCAGCACATCGCCCCGAACGAGCGGACCGACACCGGCCGGGGTGCCGGTGTAGATCAGGTCGCCGGCCTCAAGGCGAACCAGCGTCGACAAATTGGCGATGATTTCATCGACCTTCCACAGCATCGCCGACAAATCGCCCTCCTGCCTTACCTGGCCATTCACCTTCAGCCAGATACGCCCGCCAGCCGGATGTCCGCTCACCGCCACCGGGCAGATCGCCCCGGCCACCGCCGACTGGTCGAAGCCCTTGCTCATGTCCCACGGATGGGCCTTTTCCTTGGCCTTCGCCTGCATGTCGCGGCGCGTCAGATCAAGGCCGACGGCGTACCCGAAAATGAGGCCATTTGCCGCGTCGACCGTAACATTCTCGCCGCCGGCCCCTAGCGCCACGACCAATTCGACTTCGTGGTGCAAATTGGCCGTCAGCGGCGGATACGTCACGGCGACTTGGCCCTCGCCGCTGACCACGGCATCGCCCGGCTTGCTGAAGAAAAACGGCGGCTCGCGCCCCTCGGCCTGATCGATGGCTCCCATTTCACGGGCGTGGTCGGCGTAATTGCGGCCAACACAAAAAATCCGCCGGACCGGGAAGCGCAGCCCTCCGGCAACAGGCAAGGATGTCACATGCGGAACAGGAATGACGAAAGACATAAGCGAAAAAGAAAAGAATATAGATGGGCAAAATGCGAAATGTGCAATTTTTCACTTGGTTCGCGGTTGGCCAATGATACATTGCTAGTAGCCAAAGAAATCTAACGCGAACAACGGGTCAACAATGAAATACAAACTGCCAGGCGCCTTCGCTTTGAGCGCAGCATTGATTCCCGGCTCGGCCAATGCCATTGGATTCGGTGAAATGGCACTGTATTCACGCATTGGCGAACCACTGCGAGCCGAAGTACCAGTCATAGCAAATGCAGGTGAGAACGTAGACGGCGACTGTTTCTCGGTTAGCAAGGTTGCGACCACCGACTTGCCAACCGTCACGGGCATCAATCTCCGGCTGATCCAGCGGGATCACCGGTACTATCTACAACTCGCAGGCACCCAGAGCATCGCCGAACCAATTTTCATGGTCGGTCTGCAGACCAGTTGCGGCTATCAACTATTTCGAGAATTCACGCTGATGCCCGAGGCGCCATTGGCGCTCACTCGCGCGCCTACCGCGGCACCGCCAGCACCACCTCCTCAGGTGAAAAAATCCAGACTGCTTCGTGAGGTTCGTGCCAAATCTGGGCAAACGCTCGCCGACATTGCTGCCCAGGAAGCCCCCAATAACGCGGAAGAGCAGGAATTCCTGGCGACTGCCATGCAACGGGCCAACCCGGACATCGCCCCCAACACGCCCATCCCGGAAGGGACAAGCGTACGTTTGCCACGGCGCCCGCAGGCAGCCCCCACACCGCGTCCCACCCGAAATGCCGTGGCCTCCCATCAGGCAGAACCAACGCCAAAGCGAAGAAAAAAGCCTGCACCAATTACTCCCCAGGCCGGGGTGAAGTCCGATCGTCTAATTTTGGGCAGCGCCCCTGCGGAAGCAGTCCCTCAATTGAAGAGCAGCAGTTTCCCCGACTCGCTGACCGAGGCCAAGGAACGAATCAGCAAACTTGAGACAACGCTGCAAACCCTGAAAGAAGAAATGACAAAGATGGATTCGGCCCTTCAACTGGCGACCGAATCGTTGATTGCCCAGCAACGTCTCCAAATGGCTGAGTCTCGCGTCACCAAAGCGATCGCCAGCACAACCCTGACAGCAGGACCTCAAGCCCAAACCTCAACCGGTAGCCACTGGCTAGAGCTATTTCTGAGCGCGCTTCTAGGCGGGGGCATTTCGGCCGCGCTAATTCACTTGTTTACACTCCGCGCAAACGCGCGAAAAGGGGAAAGCTCCCCCAATTCCGGCCAGTCGTCGCCAGTTTCGACTCAACCGGAAGTTGCAGAATCGGGCCCGGTAAAGCGCCCTATCTACGCCTCCGAACGCAACGTCCCGGCAGTTCGCACAAAAACCGAAGAGGCGGAAGAGTTCCCCTCCTCTCCTAGTCAAGCCCAAAGCGTCGAATTGAGCTTTGACGACGACAACGCGGTCTTGAATCTGGCCGAAATCATGCTCGCCTACGGTCGACTGGAAGGCGCGACAGAAACGCTGGCTGCGCACATCCAAGAAACCTCACCGGACAACTTCCTCCCGTGGCGTATGCTTCTGGACCTCTACCATCGCAGCAACCTGCGTGCCGATTTCGACAACCTGTCGGCAAAAATACGTACTCGTTTCAACGTACAAATTCCTAATTGGGAACAGACAACGCCTCCTGCTTCCGGACTCATGTCGCTTGAGAGTTTTCCGCATGTGATTTCCCGCATCACTGACGAATGGGGAACACAGAATTGCCTGAACTATCTGTATGACCTTGCGCACAACACCCGGACGGGTCAGCGGAGCGGCTTCCCGCTGGAAGTAGTGGAAGAAATTGCGCTGCTGATGCGAATACTTGAAGACGCATATGGGGCAAAACGAACCGGCTAAACGGGATTATCGAGATCGATAAAAGAGCAAGAAAGGGCAAACTCCTGCGCCAGATGTTCGGCCAGCGCCTCCACCCCGTAACGCTCGGTAGCATGATGCCCGGCCGCCAGATAGGCCACCCCGCTCTCGCGAGCCAGATGCACGGTCTGTTCGGAAATTTCGCCGGACATGAAGGCATCGACGCCGAGCGCAATGGCCTGCTCGAAATAGCCCTGCGCCCCGCCTGAGCACCAGCCGATCCGCCGAATTGGTCGGCTACCGTCACCAATGACCAGGGGGACCCGCCCGAGAACAGCCCCAACTTTCGCCGCCAGCCCCGGCAAATCGCAAGGCTCGGCCAGCGTTCCCAGCCAGGCGATATCCTGCTCGCCAAAACGGCCATCCGGAATCCAGCCAAGCCGGCGCGCCAACTGGGCGTTGTTGCCAAGTTCCGGGTGGGCATCGAGCGGCAAGTGATAGGCGAGCAGGCTGATATCTTTGGCCAGCAGCGTCGCCAAGCGTTTACGCCGGATGCCGGTGACCCGGCCATCCTCGCCTTTCCAGAAATAACCATGGTGCACCAGAATGGCATCGGCGTTGTGCACAACCGCCGCATCAAGCAGCGCCTGGCTGGCCGTCACCCCGGCCACGATGCGGCTGATCTCGGATCTGCCTTCCACTTGCAGGCCGTTTGGGCAATAATCCCGGAACTTTCCGGGCATCAACAGCCCATCCAGATAGTTCACCAATTCTTCAAGTTTCATCGAGACAATTTCCATGCAGAGGTTGTGGCTGATTTTTGCACAAACGGTCACCGTTGCGCTGGCCATTCTGTTCGTCGTCTCCACGCTCAAGCCGGAGTGGCTGCCCCAGCGGCAGCCGGTCCTGGCCTTACAGGAAGCGCCGGCCAGCAGCGACGACGGCAAAATCGCGCCGGCCGGATCGTATCGAGAAGCTGCCCGCGCCGCCCTGCCCGCCGTCGTGCATATCTACACGACGCAGGAAATCAAGCAGCAACGCCACCCGCTGTTCGACGACCCGATTTTCCGCCACTTTTTCGGCGAGCGTCCGGAAGGCCAGCCGCAGCGTAACTCCGGCCTTGGCTCGGGCGTCATCGTCAGCCCGAATGGCTACATCCTGACCAATTACCACGTCATTGATGGTGCCGACGACATCCAGGTTTCGCTCAACGACAGCAAAACCTACAAGGCCAGGATCGTCGGCAGCGACCCGGAGTCCGATCTTGCCATCCTGCAGATCGATGCCGACAAACTACCGGCCATCACCTTCAGCCAGCTCGACAACCTGCGCGTCGGCGACGTCGTGCTGGCCATCGGCAATCCGTTCGGTGTCGGCCAGACCGTAACCATGGGCATCGTTTCGGCCCTCGGCCGCTCGCATCTCGGCATCAACACCTTCGAGAACTTCATTCAGACCGACGCCGCGATCAACCCCGGCAACTCCGGCGGCGCGCTGATCGACGTCAACGGCAACCTGGTCGGCATCAACTCCGCCATCTACTCGCGCACCGGCGGCTCGCTCGGCATCGGCTTCGCCATCCCGCCGACAGCGCCGGCATCCGCCCGGGCGACGTCCTGCTCTCGGTTGGCGGCAAGGCGGTCAAGGATCCGCAAGTCATGCTCGACCTGATTGCCGCCCTGACCCCGGACGACCGTTCGGCTTTCCGCCTGCGTCGCGACAAGGGGATTGTCGAAGTGCAGGTGAAGATCGGCAAGCGCCCGGCCATGCGTGCCGCCGAAAAAGAGTAGAGTAAGCCATGTGCCAGTTGCTCGGCATGAACTGCAACGTGCCGATTTAGTCAAATAAATTCAACACGTTACGCTTGCAAATTTTTTATTTGTGTCACCTATTTCCCGGATTCTGTGTAGCCTGAACGTGGCACCTCCGCGATAGTTACTCCAGCAAGTACAACGCAAAATAGAAACGCGATGCATTAGATGCGGACTCTTGCTGTGTTGACCACCGAATCGCATCGGTGCTGACCTAACGAAATCATCAACTTGAGCGGCCCAAGCCAAACGGCAACTCTGTGCCCTAAGCAGACGTTGGAGGCACGGGAAAGCGGCCTTTCGACGCCTGGATTCTTGGGCGGCTTAAACGACAGTTGCAACGATCTGTTGGGTGGTAGCACGACGAGCCTACAACAACGGGAGAAACCAATGGCCGTTACCCGTTTCTCGCCTCTCGAAAAAGCCGAATGGTCGTACCTAACCATTCAAAGATTGGCCTAAAAGCCTCGCAATCCTCTAAACGTGCGCTTTCCTGAAAGTGCTCTGAAAACTGCATTTTTGATTGCTCGTCGACTTTTTGAACCAAGTATCGATCACCGTCTTCAAGATACTTACCTAATTCATTCGAAATATTGACCGGAACTGTAAAGTTGGCATTTTTAGCTGTCGTCGTCTCATCTCGGAAAGAAATTTTCCCTTTTTCGACAGCCTCCGCCATAAACTCTTTCGATACGAGCGTTTCTATCGTCACAGGAAGCTGTGAAGCCCCGTTGTATTCGTTAAGCTTAGCCTCAGCCTCTTGAACCCATGGCGGTTTGGGCAAAAAACCTAAATAGATACCTCGCACGCGATCAACTACTCTCAGCGTCGTGTTTTGCAGCAGTACGTAAGAATTTTGTTTGCTGGAATTAAACTGTGCTCTACCTTCATGGTCATCATCCAGGAGGCCAGTTATTGGAAACGGATATTTTCTACCTAAATCGGCGACACCGAGTACAAATGAAACAACTTTATTGGCATTTGCAGCTGATATGAACTCACACATCGGCGGCTGGTCAGGAAAAAGAAACTTGTATGCACTGTCTAAAATTATCACATCTGAGGGGCCCTCCACTATCACCTGTGGCATTTCCGCATTCTGCAAACGGCCCTTTAGCTCCTGCGCTGAACTCTGTAGCTGTTCGATTTTTTCGTGCAAGTCTTTAGCTCGCTCAGATATTAGAGCCGCAACTCCGACCGACTTATCGAAGTCAGCAACAGACTCCAAAGGCATCGCAATAGTGGCGTTCCCTTCAAATTCGTGTCCATCGCAACTTCTTATGAGCCATTTTTGTACGTTGTCTTGGCTCAACGAATAAAAAGCTGGGGAGTGGGTTGATAGGAATATTTGGTTCTTCTCTGCAAAATCGGATTGGAACTGGTCAGCGAGATCAAATGCCCTACCCATTTCCAGAGAATTTTCTGGCTCTTCGTAGCCCCAAATATGGTTCTTCTTGGACTGCGATGCGACGAAGCTAAGTATGAACGGGATGTGCCTCGCTTGAATCCCGTCACCACGTTTCTTAAGTGGAACTTCATGATGGGAAAATTTGGTAGTGAAATCCAAAGCAGTGAATAAGTTCTTTAGATCGCGGGGCATTCCAATAGAACTCTTAAAACCAAGCCTCGACTCGATAGCTCGGGCCATCTCTTCAGTGCTTTGATTGATCCGACCAACCAATCCAGTGGACGCCTCGGAGATTCCCGCTTTTTCATCATCGATCAGCGCATCATGAAGCATCATCAAATAATGCGTAAAAATATCGCGCCCCCGAACGGCTGGCACGTAATGGAACGCAATTTTTGATAAGAAGCGACCGAGTGTTGTATTCGGAATATCCTTGTTGCCAACAACCACTGTTTCAGGCTGATCTGAATATCTCGTCCATGTCCGTTTAACAACAAATTGCTTCGGCAGGGACTGCCAGTTTTCGTAATTTCGAAACGTAACTTTTATCCAGATCGTGCTTTTCCCCTTCGCAGATCGCGCCTCTTCCGCCCGTGAGCGAGACAAATCCTCTAAAAACTCGACGGGATACTTTAGCTCTGTTTCGTTGTTAAAAAACAGATTGAGCGCTTTCAGGATATTCGACTTACCAGCATCATTTTGTCCGATAAGGACATTCACATCCTGACACTTGGCCAAAGAGAGTGAGTAGACCGAGCGAAAATAGCTAACTTCTACCTTTTCAATGATTTTCATTTTTGTTCTACGCCTTATTTGATTTTATTGTGTGGCAACGTTGATCAATTAACAATTGTTACTGTGGACGCCGTATGTGTTGCTCTAAGCCGATTGCTTTCATTCACTTGAAATATAGGCGTCGCAAGTATAACAATTTCAATATGCCGGACAACTTCCGCAGTGCAATGTCGGCTTTTAGGAAGGGCAAGAAAGTGTCCGCTTGTGGCCGAACCCAGTACGATGACAATTGACTATCCCTGTGCCAAGCCGGTCATATTCATGATATTTGCTGATCAGCTTTAATGACAAGCGATGGTCAACTCAGGTGATATTCTGCATTAGAGCCTGAATTTACTGCGCTCATGCGAAGGCCCCTCTGAGCCCTCTCGCGTACTAGCCGCCCCCGTGCGCCCTCCCGTAGCAGGCATGTCGCACTCCCGGCTAATTAGAATCACACGTGATGAAGAAGGGAAGCCTCGCGCTCCCCGCCATTAGAGCCACACGGAAAGGACAGGGGAAACCTCTCGAATATTCCCTGTCCGTTCATAAACAATCCCACTGTTTTCTGTGCCGTGTCCATTAGTCCATCCCTCGCTGAAGGGATTGTGGCAGGGGCTGGGTGAGAGCTAGTGGACACAGCACAGGAAATAAATCATGCAACATAGTGTTACCGCGCTTGAAGATGCAGTCTCGGGCATATTCATACCTAACGACAATATTGGGGCCACCCCGGTTTACGTCCCGCTAGGGCTTCCGCTCTGGATGAGGGAGCTTATCGTGGAAGCAGCACAGACGTCGCCGGACATGAACATCCCCGACCCGGATGATCTGGAGGACGAGCCAAGCCTTGCTACAACTCAATCGATGCCAATGCCCACTGCAGAACGCATGGTGCAGTCGCTAGCGAAGGAGCACATAGGAAAGTCTCGCCCTGAGCTTCAAGGCATCCTTGGTAAAGACTTGGGGGCAAAGGTTGCTGATGCAATTGAAAGCCAAAGGCCTACTGCTCAACAAGCCTTTATAAAGTACCAGCGCCAAGGGCGTGAAGCTAAGCGTGAACTTGGACGAGGCCTCACAGAGGCAGGTGTTCAAGTTCAAAAGCATAGCGTCAAGGATTACACGCATGTAATTGTTACGCTGTTTGACCTGCTCCATGGTGGTGCAAACCCTAGCGTCACTGCGGCAGTTAATGCTGCATACCCAAATGATCCAAAGAAGGCCACGAGTATCAAGAACAGCCAACATGGTAAGCGAGGGAAACTAGCGTGGAACTCGCCTGCGGTTATGAATCACCCAATGGAGAAAGCTATGCAAGTGACTCACGGTAAGGACTGCATGAACCGGCGAGACAGCGCTAGAACCTTCGGGCAGAGCCTCGGCATTGTCTGTGCGATGTTTAAGAGTTGGGACAGGATCACCAAGCAAGGTGCTGAGATAGATCAACTGAAAGCCCGCGAGAAGTTCCTTGAGCAACAGATGCAGGCCACGAAACAAAGGGAAGCACTTGCGGATGCTGGTGCCTTCAACCCAAAGGAGATGGTTCTATCGCTCCATGCGAAAGGAATTGGGCCAAAGATGATCGCCGAGCAGCTAGGCATGGAGTTAGAGCGGGTGAGATCAATGATCTACCGTTCCAAAAAGGCCTGACATGGGACTCAGGGAAGGTGCGCACAAGGTGCATTTGCACCCTCTTTTTGATGTCGATTTCTATAACTACGTTAAGTAGTAAATAGAAACCTTTCTCACCCTCCCACCTCTCCTGAGCCCGACCTGAAACACGTGCATTAGCATTTTATTATTTGTTTAGCCCACGCCCTTCCTAAGCCTTCAGGCCATCGGGAGTATGAACGTCCGCCCCCGGCACCAAACCTCGCCTGAGAGCCTTCTGGGTGCCTTGCCGGGGGATTCTTGGCCTGCCCCGCATTCTCTCCGCCTTGTTCTTGATGCCGCTGTTCCTGCCCAGTTTCAAACCGCTGCATTAGCATCTGATTATGTACAACTCGTGCGCTTCAGCCTCCGTTCCATGCGCTGTTGAACCCGCCCCCTCAGCCCCAATTGAGCCGTCTATCAAGCGATAAATAGATACCGAAGGCAGTACCTCTACATTGTGTTTAGCCCTGCCTGAGCACCTCACAGCACCACTCCTGCGGCCTTCCGCTTGTTCGTTAGAGTATGCCTGTACGGACAGATAAAACCATACGTAAATTGCGTCCGTTAAACTTGACTGAACCCATACGGACAGAATATAGTTCGTACACTACATCAACGGACAAACATCATGAGCACAATTTTATATGCCCGGGTATCAACATCTGAGCAGACTATTGAGCATCAACAAAGCCACGCTGAGAAAGAACTAGGAATTCAGTTCGATACCGTAATTTCCGATGACGGAGTTTCCGGGGTTGCCGTGAAACTCAAGGACCGCCCCCAAGGGAAGCGTCTCTTCGACATCCTGAGGGCTGGAGACACGCTTGTTGTTCGCTGGGTAGATCGCCTTGGCCGGAACTACTCCGATGTTACGGACAGCATCCGCGAGTTGATACAGCGCGGAGTAGTCGTCAAGACGGTGATTAACCGATTGGAGTTTGATGGTAGCGCAACAGATCCCATGCAAAAGGCAGTGCGAGATGCTTTGATCGGGTTCATGGCGGCTCTGGCACAAGCTCAAGCCGAAGCCACCAAGGAAGCCCAGAAAGCGGGCATTGAATACGCAAAGAATAATGGAGTATTCAAAGGCAGAAAACCCAGCTTCACCCGAGAACAACTTGACGTTGTTATATCAATGCTCGCCTCGGGAGAATCCATACAGTGCATCTCTAATAAAATGGGGATTTCCCGCGCCGCCATTTATCGGATTCGGGAAAACCCCGGGAGAGCCGCCACGGCCCTTGATAGCTGGAAACTATAAACGGAACATTTTAGATGACAATCATCAAGAATATTCAGATCAGCAAAATCAACAGAGCAAAATCCTGACGATTTAAACATCGAATAGGCGATTAACTTTCGACTTTAGGAGAACTAACGTTTTTCTTTTTTTTAAAGTCTTTATCTCGAATAGAAGCCCGATACTCTAAAACCGTAACAATTACATTTTCTGGCGAAATAAATTCTTCCCCGCGCTCTCTGATCTTACCCAAGTTCGGAATATCTCCAATTAAAGCGACACTTAACGCAGCATAGAAAATCCGCGCTAACTCACTCGCCTCACTCTTACAAGCGGGACCTACCGCAGCCGCAATATCTCTAGCAGGTGAAACACCATCATCCAATGCCTTTATTCTATCCAACTTACATTTATACAATCTATCATTCGCAAGACTATAGATTGAGTCATTTACTTTATTCGCCTTAGCTGTCAATCCCGATAGCTGTTCTGATGTCGCGTCGAGAACGGGCAATTGATTAGATGTATCTTCGAACGCTGATCTTAAACACTCTGTAACCTCTGGAACATAACCTTTAATTTGACAGTTGTAGAATTTTGACATAAACAAAATCCTACTCTCCCACAACTTATTCCATTCGGCAAACGTTTGAACCTTACTTAAAGCATTAATATACTGATCGTGTGTGGACCTCCACACAGGCTGCAAATTCTTACAGAGAGCTTCATTAGTTGGTGTTGGGAATCTCAGCATTTCCTGGCATTGACTTGGAAAGCTAGCGCTTTGAGAAAGCGCACAGGGGCTGAGGAGAAGGAATACAAGACCAAGGAGAACACGCATAAATACCCTAATTGAAAACATATTAATTTCTCGCCAAGAATCTTGGCTTTCTCAGTATCACATTCTTGATAGGTAAAGCCTCAGCACAACCAATATTGGATACGCAGTAAATATTGTAATGAACGTGCGTTCATGATTTGAATCCCTTTCGCGCCTACGTGATCTATCTCTTTTCGCTAAAGCCCAATTGCTGCACGAACCAGCATCAGAGCATCCAGCCCTTTCTCCAGCGGAATACCTGAACCATACGTTGCAGCGACTCCCGGCAACTTGTGCCCCATCAAGCGCTCGCGTAACTCTGAATCTACGCCAGCATGCACAGCTAGGTCCTTCCATGAATGCCGCATCTGATACAGAGTATATCCGCTAGTCATAGCTTTGAACCTAGTACCCAGCGAAGTAACAGCCCCAGCTATTGAGCGAGTGTTTTTCTCCTGCCATTCCAACATCTCCCGCAATTGCTGAACTGGCAGAACCTCCCGAGTTCCATCGCTTAGAGGTATCTCTCGCTCCGATGCCTTGTTCTTTCCATCAACAAGCCGCAAGAACAACCCCTGTTTTCCGAACACATCTTCCTGTGTTACAAGGGCATTTGGTCTGGCCTTGATCAACTCGCTTGGCCGCATGCCAAGCACCGCCAGCACCTCAACGGCTATAGCATCGAACTGTGAAGCTCCACCCCCGAAGTCCTTCCTAACCTTTGTAGGAACCGGCCTGCTCTTGAATGCATGCACCGCTGCACGTATTTCCTGAATCGGCATGCTCTGCCGATCACCGACACGCGGCTGCATAACGCCTTGGAGCTCCCGTAGCACTGGAGCAGTTAGCTTGGGCAGAACGCACCGGAGCGCAGACACCATGCAATCGAGTTGCCCCTTCACAGTTCGAGGCTGAACCTCTAGCAAGCGAGCGTTACACCAACCTCGCAACCCCTCCTGAATCTCCAACTCTGTGCAACCCGCCCCCTTTATCTCAGGCAACTTTGATACCGCTAACCTGTACCGAGGAGGACTTACCTTGTGTTTGTACTCACGCAATGCCCTGTCACAAAGGGCCGCCCATGTTTCTGCACAGGAGTCGGTTCCAGACAGCGCAGCAATTGTCCGTTGTGATGCAGTCGACTCTTTAACCGGTTCAGAAGGAAGCGGCTGCCCCTGTATTGCCAACTCGATTCCATTCAGACACGCCTGTGCCTCAATAGCCGTCTGAGGACCGGGGCTAGGCATAGGTGCGGTAAGCGCACACGAGTAATAATCTTTCCAGCGCCTGATGGTATCTAACCAGCCCTTCGGATCACGTTGCTGCTCTTCCACCACCCGAGTGGCTGCAAGCCGAATCAATTCGGGAACCCGAGCTAAGACGCTATCCGCACTTCTCGGAGTATCTGCAATAGCTGCGCTGGCTGCACTATCAACCCGCTCGGCTTCAGCCCCGTGCGCTGTTACAAGTTCCGCCTGCTTGATCTCCTGCTGAAACTTGTGATCTTGCCTAGCCTTCTCACAGATCGCATCGAACTGAACAGCCACCATTCGAGCCATCCGCTCCGCATCACGCTTAATCGAAGTCTGAAGGCTCTGCATGTGCACAGACTTTCCTACAACCCGAGCAACATCCTGCGGGAATCTACGCCGGTAGTACCAGAGGCTGGATTCCTTCTTTTTGTGTAAGAATTGCGTAGTCATGTGTCACCCTGTTGTGTATCCGAATCACGGCAGTTTGTGTCACCTAAACGGAACCCGACAAACCCCGCAAAGCGCTTGTACTGCAATGACTTAGAGCGGATAGGCTATCATGAAAAGAGACAGAAAATGTGCCAGTTGCTCGGCATGAACTGCAACGTGCCGACCGACATCTGCTTTTCATTCAGCGGATTCCAGGCCCGGGGCGGCGGGACGGACGTGCATTCGGACGGCTGGGGGATCGCCTTTTTTGAAGGCAAGGGCACCCGACTTTTCCTCGACCCGCAGCCATCAAGCACCTCGCCCGTGGCCGAACTGGTTCGCCGCTACCCGATCCGTTCGAAGAACGTCATCGCCCACATTCGCAAAGCGACACAGGGGGCCGTCGGACTGGAAAACACCCATCCGTTCATGCGCGAACTATGGGGCCGCTACTGGATTTTTGCCCACAACGGCAATCTCTTCGATTTCATGCCGCAACTGGATGGCAGCTTCGTTCCGGTCGGCCTGACCGACAGCGAACGCGCCTTCTGCTGGCTGTTGCAGGAATTGCGCCGTCGCTTCGAAAACCATGTCCCGGAACGAAGCGCATTGTTCGATGCAGTACATGAACTGACGCTGAAAATTGCGCAACATGGCGAATTCAATTTCCTGCTCTCGAATGGCGACTGCCTGTTCGCCCATGCATCGACCAAGCTTAGCCACATCGTGCGCAAGGCGCCGTTCGCCCAGGCGCATTTGAAGGATCAGGACATCACCGTCGATTTCAGTGACGTCACCTCGCCCGATGACCGCGTCGCCGTCGTCGCCACCCTGCCCCTGACCGACAACGAGGCGTGGACCGAAATGCCGCCAGGAACATTGTGGTGGTTCGAAGAGGGGGCGCCGGTCAAAACCCTGCCGACTAGACCGGGACCGGTGAAATCAAAAGCCTGAAATGCGGCCGGACCGGGTACGGCATGCGAACCGGCACGCCATGCCCGATTTCAATTTTGGCTAATTTTCCGGGTTGACCGTAGCACTGTCTTCGGCCGGTGCCGGGCGCGACACCAGCCGTGAGGCGACGATACCCAGTTCGTAGAGCAGGCACATCGGAATCGCCAGCGAGAGTTGGGACACGACATCCGGCGGTGTCACCACAGCAGCCACGACGAAGGCGCCAACAATAAAGTAGGAACGCCATTCCTTGAGCTTTTCGACCGAAACAATGCCAAGCTTGACCAGCATGACGAGCGCTACCGGCACCTCGAAAGCGATGCCAAAGGCGAGGAACATGGTCATCACGAAGGACAGATAGGCCTCGATGTCAGGTGCCGGCGTGATGCTCTTCGGGGCAAAACTGGAAATGAAGCTGAACACCTGCCCGAACACGAAGAAGTAGCAGAAGGCCATGCCCGACACGAACAGCAAGGTGCTGGAAATGATCAGCGGAATGCCCAGACGTTTTTCGTGGGCGTACAAACCCGGCGCCACGAACGACCAGACCTGATAAAGAATGAAAGGCAGAGCCAGCACGAAAGCGACCATGCCCGTCACCTTGAGCGGCACCATGAACGGCGTGATGACGCCGATGGCGACCATCTTGGTGCCTTCCGGCAGGGCCTTGGTCAGCGGCGCAGCCAGGATGTCGTAGATTTCGCCGGGTCCTGGATAGAGACAGAGAACGCCAAGGACGACGGCGATGGCAATCAGGCTTCGGATCAGGCGATCCCGCAACTCGATCAGATGCGAGATAAAAGAATCTTCGTGGGCTTCGCTCATGCCGCCGGTTTGCCTTTGGTTTCAGCGGCAGACAGGGTTTCCGACAGCTGCGCAGTCGTCGACTGCAGATCGGCCACAGCCGCCTGGGCCGGCACCTCGATCGCACTGCGCGCCGATTCATATTCGGCGCGCACGGAGCTTTCCAGCTCGCGGGCCGAATCGGTGACCTGGGATTGCAGCTTCTTCAACTCGTCAAGCTGCACTTCGCGACTGATGTCCGACTTCACATCATTGACGTAACGCTGCGCACGGCCGAGCAGGTGCCCGAGCGTACGAGCCACTTTGGGCAGGCGCTCGGGGCCGATGACGATCAGCGCCACAATGCCGATCAACATCAATTCGGAAAAGCCGATATCGAACATGGTTGTTGGTAGTTAGCAGCTAATCGTTAACCAACGACTAGCTACTCGCTACTAGCCTTTCGTTTTTTCCTTGACTTCGACGTCAATGGTCTGGCCGCCGACCTGCTGGGTCGGTTGCGCTGCATCGGCCGGCTTGTCGGTGGCCGAGGCTTCCTTCATGCCATCCTTGAAGCCCTTGACCGCACCGCCGAGATCCTGCCCGACATTGCGCAATTTCTTGGTACCGAAAATGAGCAAGACGATGACCAGAACGATCAGCCAGTGCCAAATGGAAAAACTGCCCATGATTTGTCTCCTAAATGCGTTTGAGCATGGGGCCGACCGGATCCGGTCCGCCCACAATATGCGCGTGCAGGTGCGGCACTTCCTGCTGCCCCACACGTCCTGTATTGATAATCACCCGGAAACCGTCCGGGCTGCCTTGCGCTACTGCAATCTCGTTGGCTTTGGCCAGCATCTTGCCAAGCACCGGCGCGTCTTCGGCGGCGGCAGTAGCCAGCGAGGTGATGTGCCTCTTCGGAATGACCAGCACATGCACCGGGCGGGCCGGATTGATGTCCTTGAAAGCGAGGATGTCCTCGTCCTCGTAGACCTTGGCTGCCGGAATCTTGCCATCAACGATCTTGCAGAAAATGCAGTCGCTCACTTTGCCCCCCGCGCCGCCTTTTCGTCAATCCCGGAAATACCCTCACGTCGACGCATTTCCTGCGACACGTCTTCAATGCTCAGGCCGTAGAAGGCGAGCAGGACCATCACGTGATAGATGACGTCGGTCGATTCCCAGACGATATTCAGCTTCTTGCCATCCTTGGCGGCCATGATCAGTTCGGCACACTCTTCGCCGATCTTCTTGAGGATCGAGTCCGGCCCCTCGGAAAACAACTTGGCGGTGTAGGACTTCTCCGGATCGGCATGGCGGCGGGACGCCAGCGTCTCGGAGAGACGGTGCAGCATGTCATGGGTGCTCATTTGTAGATTTCCTTCGGGTCTTTCAGAACCGGATCAGCGGGAACCCAGCGGTCCCCGTTCAATTCATTGAAAAAACAGCTTTCGCGGCCGGTATGACAGGCAATCCCGCCCACTTGTTCAATGCTCAGCAACAAGACATCGCCGTCGCAATCGGTGCGAATCGAGCGGATTTTCTGGAAATGTCCAGACTCCTCGCCCTTTCGCCACTGACGCTTTCTCGAACGCGACCAGTATACCGCGTTGCCGCAACGCAACGTTTCCTGCAGCGACTCACGGTTCATGTACGCGAACATCACGACGCGCCCGCTTTCATCCTGGGCAATAGCCGGGATCATGCCGTCAGCGTCCCACTTCAACGCTTCCAGCCAGTTCAGGTTGTTATCGAGATCGCTCACAAGCGGACTTCAATGCCGCGCGCCGCCATGTACTCCTTGGCCTGGCGCACGGTGTATTCACCAAAATGGAAGATCGAGGCGGCGAGCACCGCATCGGCGCGGCCTTCGCTGACGCCATCGGCCAGATGCTGCAGGTTGCCGACGCCGCCCGAGGCGATGACGGGAATACTCACCGCATCCGACACGGCACGGGTCAGTGCCAGGTCGAAGCCATTCTTGGTGCCGTCGCGGTCCATGCTGGTCAGCAGGATTTCACCTGCCCCCAACGCCGCCACTTTTTTGGCCCACGCTATCGTATCGAGGCCGGTATCGTTGCGGCCACCGTGCGTAAAAACATGCCACTGGCCAGGTGCGACCTGTTTGGCATCAATGGCGACGACAATGCACTGCGAACCAACCTTGCTCGATGCGTCGAATACGAGATCGGGATTCTGCACCGCCGCCGTGTTCATCGACACCTTGTCGGCACCGGCGTTGAGCAGACGACGGACATCTTCGACCTTGCGCACGCCGCCACCGACGGTCAGCGGAATGAAGACCTGCTCGGCGCAGGCTTCGACGATGTGCAGGATGATGTCGCGCTGGTCGCTCGATGCCGTGATGTCGAGAAAAGTAACCTCGTCGGCGCCCTGCTCGTTATAACGGCGGGCGATTTCGATCGGATCGCCGGCATCGCGCAGGCCGACGAAATTGGTTCCCTTGACGACGCGGCCAGCCGTGACGTCAAGGCAGGGGATGATGCGTTTGGCGAGCATCAGGCGCGCGCTTTTGCCATCAGATCGTCAGCCATGTCCTGCGCGGACTTGAAGTCGAGCGAACCATCGTAAACGGCACGGCCGGCGATGGTGCCGACGACGCCTTCGCCTTCGACGGCGCACAGGGCGCGAATGTCGTCAAAACCGGTCAGACCGCCGGAAGCGATGACCGGAATGGTCAGCGCCTGAGCCAGACGCACGGTCGCTTCGATATTGAGGCCGGACAGCATGCCATCGCGGCCGATGTCGGTGTAGATGATCGACTCGACGCCATAGTCTTCGTATTTCTTGGCCAGATCGACGACATCGTGGCCGGTCAGCTTGGACCAGCCATCGGTCGCCACCTTGCCGTCCTTGGCATCGAGGCCGACGATGATGTGGCCGGGGAAAGCAACGCAGGCATCGTGCAGGAAACCGGGATTCTTGACCGCCGCCGTACCGATGATGACATAGGACAAGCCGCCGTCGATGCAGGCTTCGATGGTATCGAGATCGCGAATGCCGCCGCCGAGCTGAACCGGTATCTGGTCGCCGACTTCGGCCAGGATGGCCTTGATCGCCGCCGCATTCTTCGGCTTGCCGGCAAAGGCGCCATTCAGGTCGACCAGATGCAGACGACGGGCGCCTTGCTCGAGCCAGTGACGCGCCTGTTCGGCCGGGCTATCGGAAAAGACAGTGGCCTGTTCCATCAGGCCCTGCTTGAGACGGACGCATTGGCCGTCCTTGAGGTCAATCGCAGGAATAATCAGCATGGGGATCTAGGATGAGTAAATTCGACAGATGCGAATCAGGGGTGCCACTCGACGAAGTTTTTCAGGAGTTGCAGGCCGTCACGAGCACTTTTCTCGGGGTGGAACTGAACCGCGACACAGGTAAAGGGTACGCCATATTCGCAACGCCCCGTGACCAGCGCCGGATCGGCCGGTTCGACGAAATAGCTGTGCACGAAATAGAAGCGCGAACCGTCGGCGATGCCATTCCACAAGGCATGCGGACTCTGGCGCACCTCGTTCCAGCCCATGTGCGGCACCTTGAGGCGCTCGCCGGTCGGCAGATACATCTTGGCGTCCGGAAAACGTTTGACGTTGCCGGGGAAAACGCCGAGCGCCGGGACATCGCCTTCGTCGCTACGTTCGAAGAGCATCTGCTCACCAACACAAATGCCAAGGAAAGGTTTGTCCTTGGCAGCCGCCAGCACCGCCGCACGCAGGCCGCGCGCATCGAGCTCATTCATGCAGTCGGGCATGGCGCCCTGACCGGGAAAGACAACGCGTTCGGCGGCCGCAACGACCGCTGGATCGGCCGTGACGACAACTGTCTTGCCGCCGGCGACATGCTCCAGCGCCTTCGACACGGAACGCAGGTTACCCATGCCGTAGTCGATCACGGCAATCGTTTGGCCAGCGCTCACAGCGAACCCTTCGTCGACGGCATGGTTCCGGCCATGCGCGGGTCGGGCGTCACCGCCATGCGCAGGGCGCGGCCGAAGGCCTTGAAGATGGTTTCGGCCTGATGGTGGGCGTTCTTGCCGCGCAGGTTGTCGATGTGCAGCGTGACGCCGGCGTGATTGACCAAGCCGTGAAAGAATTCGCTGACCAGATCGACATCGAAAGACCCGATGACGGCACGCGAGAACTCGACGTTGAGTTCCAGACCCGGACGACCGGACAGATCGACGACGACACGCGACAGCGCCTCGTCGAGCGGCACGTAGCTGTGGCCGTAGCGGGTCAGGCCCTTCTTGTCGCCCCACGCCTTGGCCAGCGCCTGACCGAAGGTGATGCCGATGTCTTCGACGGTGTGATGGGCATCGATGTGCAGGTCGCCGACCGCTTCGATATCGAGGTCGATCAGGCCATGCCGGGCGATCTGGTCGAGCATGTGGTCGAGAAACGGGACGCCAGTGGCAAATTTGCCCTGGCCGGTGCCATCGAGGTTGAGACGCACGGTGATCTGCGTCTCCAGCGTATTGCGAGTAATTTCGGCTTGCCGCATGGTTGAAGGTCGTCCGCGACCTCACCCCCTACGTGCCGGGCGAGCAGCCCAAGATCGCCAAGCTGATCAAGCTCAATACCAACGAGAACCCGTTCCCGCCGTCGCCCAAGGTACTGGCGGCGATCCAGGCGGAGCTTGGCGACGACGCCGCCCGACTGCGCCTCTACCCGGACCCGAATGCCGATCTGCTCAAGGCAGCCATCGCCAAACGGCATGCCGTGGCGCCGCAGCAGGTCTTCATCGGCAATGGCTCGGACGAAGTGCTGGCCCACGTTTTCATGGCGCTGCTCAAGCACGAGGCGCCGATCCTGTTCCCGGACATCACCTACAGCTTCTACCCGGTGTATTGCGGCCTGTATGGCATCGAGTACCGCACCGTGCCGCTGGCCGACGACTTTTCGATCAATCCGGCCGATTACTACGGTCAACCGGAAAAAACGGCCAAAAATGAAATCGGCGGCATCATCTTTCCAAACCCGAACGCGCCGACCGGTCGCCTGCTCGGGCTGGCCGCCATCGAGCAGATCCTCAAGGCCAATCCGGATGTCGTCGTCGTGGTCGATGAAGCCTACGTCGATTTCGGCGGCGCCACGGCAATTCCGCTCGTTGCGCGCTACGACAACCTGCTGGTCATCCACACATTGTCCAAATCGCGATCGCTGGCCGGCCTGCGCGTCGGTTTCGCGGTCGGTCACCCGGCGCTGATCGAGGCGCTCGAGCGCGTCAAGAACAGCTTCAACTCCTATCCGCTGGACCGCCTGGCCATCGTCGGCGCCGTCGCCGCCATGGAAGACGAAGCCTATTTCGAGCAGTGCTGCCGCGCCGTCATCGCCACCCGCGACACGTTGAGCGCCGACCTGCGCGGCCTCGGCTTCGACGTGCTGCCCTCGGCCGCCAACTTCATCTTCGCCCGCCACCCGCAGCACGACGCGGCCGAACTGGCCAAGGCGCTGCGCGACCAGAGCATCATCGTCCGTCACTTCAAGCTGCCGCGCATCGACCAGTACCTGCGCATCACGGTCGGCACCGATGCCGAATGCCGGGCGCTGACCCAAACACTGCAGGGCATTCTGGCTTAGGAAGGGGCACACGATGCAAGGTATCGATTTCGACGAAGCCATCCGCCTGCACAACACCTGGCGCCGGCAGTTCATGAACGCCTTCGCCCGTGGCAGCTATGCCGACATGCCGCTGTCCGACCACCAGGGCTGCATGTTCGGCTACGCCATTGCCGCCGCCGACGATGCCTCGCGCGCCTTGCCGCAATTCCAGGCGCTGATCAAGGCGCATACGCGCTTTCACGCCCTGGCCAGCGAGATTCAGGAACTGAGCGGTAACGGCATGGCCGACGCCGCCGACCTCATGCTTCCCGAGCTATCCGACGAGTCGCATCGCCTGGCCAACCTCTTTGACGAACTGCGCGCCCTGCAACGCGACGCCCGCGGCTAGACCAGGCCGAGCAAGCCCAGCCCGGCGCCAACCCCGATAAACCACAGCGGATGCAGCCTGGTCCGCAAGTTGGCCGCCACCGTCGCCGCCACCAGCAGCCAGGTCGCCCAGCGGAAAGCGGCCGCCTGCGCAATCAGCGTCGCCCCGGAAAAGATCAACCCCACCGCCAGCGGCGCCACACCGAGGCTCACGGCCTTTTGCCAGCGCTTGCCGGCGAAGCTTTCCCAGCGATCGATCAGCAGATAAATCAGCACGCTCATCGGCAGACACATAGCCACCGTGGACGCCAGCGCCCCGAGCGGGCCGCCGATTTCCCAGCCAATCAGCGTCACGACCAGTACATTCGGCCCGGGCGCCGCCTGGGCGATGGCATAGAGATGGGTGAAGGTCTGGTCATCCAGCCAGTGATGGTTTTCGACGACGACGCGATGCATCTCCGGCAGCAATGCCGTGGCGCCGCCAAAGGCGACGAAGGAGAGCAACGCGAATTCGAGAAAGAGGTCGACGACGATCATTTGCGCCCCAGCAGCCAGTAGGCGACGCCGCCGGAGAGAACCAGCCCGGCCACCATCACGGCTGGCATCGGCCAGCGCAGTCCGGCAATCGCCGTGACCGTCAGTGCCGTGAAGGGCAGGAAAAACGGCTTGTCCTTGATCGCCGCCCCCATCCGCCAGGCCATTGCGAAAAGCAGGCCGCAACCGACCGCGGCAATGCCGCGCAACATGCCCTGGACCAGCGGCAGGCTGCCAAAACGGTCATAAAGCACCGCCAGAAGCAGGACGATGGCGAACGGCCCGGCGAGCAGACCAACCGGGGCAACGATGGCCCCCGTCAGACCGCAATAGCGCTTGCCGACGACGACCGCCAGATTGACCACATTCGGCCCGGGCAGAAACTGGCAGAGGCCTAGCTGGGCATTGAACTCCTCGGCCGTCATCCAGCGCTGTTCCTCGACCAGCATGCGGCGGGCGAACGGCAATACGCCGCCGAAGCCGGATATGCCGACCGACGAGAACCCCCAAAAAAGCGCCCGGAGATCCGGGCGGCTTGGCAATTCAGGACTCAGTTGCGCACTTTCCACGGTCAACCGGAAATTTCTCTCAATTTTCGAGTCTGAATTCGGCCGACTTGGCGTGCGCCGGCAGGCCTTCGCCATGCGCCAGCGTCGACGCGATCTTGCCCAGCGTCTGCGCCCCGGCCCGCGACACCTTGATCAGACTGGTCCGCTTCTGGAAGTCATAGACGCCGAGCGGCGACGAGAAGCGCGCGCTGCCGGAAGTCGGCAGCACGTGGTTCGGTCCGGCGCAATAGTCGCCGAGCGATTCGGAAGTGTAGTGACCGATGAAGATGGCACCGGCGTGGTGAATCTTGCTGACCCACGGATCGGGATCGGCCAGCGACAACTCGAGGTGTTCCGGCGCGACACGGTTGGCGATCGCCACGGCCTCTTCGAGATCGCGCACCAGAATGAAGGCGCCGCGATTGGTCAGCGAGGTTTCGATCACCTCACGGCGCGGCATGGTCGGCAGCAACTTTTCGATGCTCGCCTGCACTTTCTCAATGTAACCGGCGTCGGTGCAGATCAGGATCGACTGCGCCAGTTCGTCGTGCTCGGCTTGCGAGAACAGGTCCATCGCCACCCAGTCCGGATTGCCCGAGCCATCCGCCACGACCAGAATTTCCGACGGGCCGGCAATCATGTCGATGCCGACAATGCCGAACACCCGGCGCTTGGCGCAGGCAACATAGGCATTGCCGGGGCCGACGATCTTGTCCACCTGAGGAATGCTCGCCGTGCCATAAGCCAGGGCGCCAACAGCCTGCGCCCCACCAATCGTGAACACGCGGTCGACGCCGGCCAGACAGGCCGCCGCCAGCACCAGCTGGTTGTGCTCGCCGCCCGGCGTCGGGACGACCATGATCAGTTCCTTGACGCCGGCCACCTTGGCCGGAATCGCATTCATCAGCACTGACGACGGATAAGCCGCCTTGCCGCCCGGCACATAGAGGCCGACGCGGTCGAGCGGTGTGATCATCTGGCCGAGCATGGTGCCGTCGGCTTCGGTGTAGGCCCAGCCGTCCAGCCGTTGCTTCTCGTGGTAGACACGAACGCGCTGCGCCGCCGCTTCGAGCGCCTGACGCTGTTCGGCCGGCAGGCTGTCGAGCGCCTTCTGCATCTCGGCCTTCGACAGCGTCAGATCGGCCATGCTGCCAACCGACAAGCGGTCGAACTTGTTGCTGTATTCGACAACGGCAGTGTCGCCGCGCGCCTTCACATCGGCCAGGATGCCGATGACGGTGCGCTCGATGCCTTCATCCTGCGCCGCCTCGAAAGCCAGCAGCGCATCCATTTTTGCCTTGAAATCGGTGTCGACCGTAGCAAGCCGTTTGATCGCGACCATTTATTTCTCCACCGCCTGCGCGAAGGCGTAGATGATCGGTTGCAAGGTTTCGCGCTTGACCTTGAGCGAGGCCTGGTTGACGACCAGGCGCGAGGAGATATCCACGATGTGCTCGACTGCCACCAACTGGTTGGCCTTCAGGGTGCCACCCGTCGACACGATGTCGACAATCGCATCGGCCAGCCCGGCCAGCGGCGCCAGTTCCATCGACCCGTAAAGCTTGATCAGGTCGATATGGACCCCCTTGCCGGCGAAATGTTCGCGCGCGATCTTGGTGTACTTGGAAGCGACCTTGAGGCGATTGCCCTGGCGCACCGCCTTGGCGTAGTCGAACCCCTCGCGCACGGCAACCATCATCCGGCACTTGGCGATCTTCAGATCAAGCGGCGAGTACAGTCCCTCGCCGCCATGCTCGATGAGGATATCCTTGCCGGCCACACCGATATCGGCCGCCCCGTACTGGACATAGGTCGGCACGTCGGAAGCACGCACGATGACGACGCGCACATCCGGGTTGTTGGTATCGATGATCAGCTTGCGGGAGGTTTCCGGGTTTTCGGTCGGGACGATGCCGGCGGCTGCAAGTAGCGGCAGGGTTTCGTCGAAAATGCGGCCCTTGGAGAGTGCAATGGTGATGCCAGTCACGGTTTTTCTCGTGGCAAAAGAATGATTTTACCGCAAAGCCGCAAAACGGCCGGCCACAAAAGCAAAAAGCCCGGCAAGCCGGGCTTTCTTTGAG
>PHCF01000082.1:25827-31107 GCA_002842145.1 Betaproteobacteria bacterium HGW-Betaproteobacteria-6
GCTGACAAACCGTGGTACGGCGCAGGAACAAAACACTGCCTGGAAATCCCGAGGCTCGGAGTATGGGCCAGCATTTGGAATACGCCAAGCTTTTTTTGCTTTTTCTACGGTCAACCGAAGAAAAAGGCAAATTTGATCAGCGAAGCGATGATCTCTTAACGAACGCGCCGGACGGAGGCGCCCAGTTTGGCCAGTTTCTCTTCAATGCGCTCATAGCCGCGATCAAGATGATAGATCCGGTCGATCACCGTTTCACCTTGGGCGACCAGGCCGGCAATGACCAGCGATGCCGAGGCACGCAGGTCGGTGGCCATGACCGTGGCCCCCTCGAGACGCTCGACACCACGCACGATGGCATTATTGCCTTCGATCTGGATGTTGGCGCCGAGACGCATCAGCTCGTTCACGTGCATGAAGCGGTTCTCGAAGATGGTCTCGCGAATGGTTGCCACGCCGTCGGCAATGCAGTTGATGGCCATGAACTGCGCCTGCATGTCGGTCGGGAAAGCCGGGTACGGCGCCGTGCGCAGGCTTACCGCCTTGAGGCGCTGCGGTGCAACGAGGCGGATGGCATCGCGCTCGACGGTGATCTCGCAACCTGCATCCATGAGCTTGTCGACGACCGTATCGAGATAGGCAGCCGACGTCTTGAGCAGGCGGATGTCGCCGCCAGTGGCAGCGGCCGCGCACAGATAGGTGCCGGTCTCGATACGATCCGGCATGATGGCATGCGTCGCACCGTGCAGTTTTTCGACGCCCTGGATACGAATCACGTCGGTTCCCGCCCCGGAAATACGGGCGCCCATCGACACCAGGCAGTTGGCCAGATCGACCACCTCCGGCTCGCGCGCAGCGTTTTCGATGATCGTTTCGCCGTCTGCCAGACAGGCAGCCATCATGAGGTTTTCGGTGCCGGTCACGGTGACCATGTCGGTGCAGATACGGGCCCCCTTGAGTCGCGTTGCCTTGGCATGCACATAACCCTGCTCGACAGTTACTTCGGCGCCCATTGCCTGCAAACCCTTGATGTGCTGATCAACCGGCCGGGCGCCAATGGCACAGCCACCGGGCAATGAAACTCGCGCTTCGCCGCACCGTGCGACCAGCGGACCAAGGACAAGAATCGAGGCACGCATGGTCTTGACCATTTCGTAGGAGGCCACCGCGTTGTTCAGACCGCCGCCGTCGAGCTCCATGCCATCGACACCGTCCATCGTCACACCAACCCCCATGTCGCCGAGCAGGCGAAGCATCGTCGAAATGTCGTTGAGATGCGGCACATTGGTCAGATGCAACGGGTCGGCGGTCAGCAGCGAGGCGCAGAGAATCGGCAAAGCGGCATTCTTGGCGCCGGACATGGCCACCTCACCGGAGAGGACCTTACCTCCTTCAATCAACAACTTATCCACGCTGGGCGCTCCATTCTTCCGGGGTCAATGTTTTGAAGGAGAGGGCATGCAACTCACCCGAGTCGAATTTTTCCTTCAGTATTTTGTTCACATGCTGCTGACGCTGAACGCGGCTCTTGCCAGCAAATTCAGTACTTACCACCGTCGCCTGGAAATGCTGACCATCGCCATCGAGGTCGAGATATTCGCAGGCCATGCCAGCGAGAATAAGTTGCTTGATTTGTTCGGGGTGCATCATGTTCAGCCTCTGAGCTTCCAGCCACGCTTGAGCAGGCGCAGAGTCAGCATGGACACGGCCGCAAAGCAGGCAACAACGACCGCCAGACTGGTTTCCGGCGCCACGTCGGAGACGCCGAAAAAACCATAACGGAAGCCATCAATCATATAAAAGACAGGATTGTAATGCGACAGCCCCTGCCAGAATGTGGGGAGTGTGTAAATCGAGTAGAAAACGCCGGACAACATGGTCAACGGCATGATCAGGAAGTTCTGGAAGGCAGCCAACTGGTCGAACTTCTCGGACCAGATGCCGGCGATCATGCCCAACGCGGCGAACAAACCGCCGCCAAACAGTGCGAAGGCCAGCGTCCACCACGGTGCGACGACCTTCAACTCAGCGAACCAGACGGTCGCCAGCAACACGCCGACGCCAACCAGCAAGCCACGCACGACTGCCGCCAGAACGTAGGCGGCAAAGAAAGCGCTATAGGGAATCGGCGGCAGCAGGACAAAAACGATGGAGCCGGTAATCTTGGCCTGGATCAGACTCGACGAAGAATTGGCAAAGGCGTTTTGCAACACCTGCATCATGACCAGACCAGGCACCAGAAAGCTGATGTAGCGCACCCCGTGGACCTGCACATGCTCATCAAGCACATGGCCAAAAATCAGCAGATAAAGCAAAGCCGTCAGCACCGGCGCAGCCACCGTCTGGAAACTGACTTTCCAGAAACGCAGGAACTCTTTTTCGAACAGGGTCAGGAAACCGATCATTGCTGCATCGTCCGCACAAAAACCTGCTCCAGGGAAGCCCCCGGATGCGCCGCCATCAGATTGGCCGTCGTATCGAGCGCAATGACCCGGCCTTGCTTCATGAGTGCGATGCGGTTGCACAAGGCTTCGGCTTCCTCAAGGTAGTGGGTGGTCAGGATGATCGTATGTCCCTCGCCATTTAAGCGGCGAATGAACTGCCACAGCCCCTGGCGGAGCTCCACATCGACACCAGCAGTGGGTTCATCAAGCACGATCACCGGCGGCCGATGGACCAACGCCTGCGCCACCAGCACGCGCCGTTTCATGCCGCCGGACAACCGGCGCATATTGACGTCAGCCTTGCTCGCCAGATCAAGGTGCTCGAGGATTTCGTCGATCCAGTCATCGTTCTTGCGAATGCCGAAATAGCCGGACTGGATACGCAGCGTTTCGCGGACATTGAAAAAGGGATCGAAAACCAGCTCCTGCGGGACGACACCGAGCAAGCGACGCGCCTCGCGAAAATCTCCGATGACATCATGGCCCATCACGCTGATCGTTCCGGAGTCGGGACGAATCAACCCGGCCAGAGAAGAAATCAGCGTCGTCTTGCCGGCACCGTTCGGACCAAGCAAACCGAAGAACTCGCCCTGCTCGATATCGAGCGACACCCCGGCCAGCGCTTGCAGCGAACCAAAATGCTTGACGACGTCAACGATGGAAACGGCGGGAATCATGAAGCCTCCTCAGGCGAGGGGCAGTAGTTCGGTCACGCCGTAGAGTTCGGCCAGCGAAACAACGCCCTTGGGAATTTGGGCAAATTTTACGGTTGACCGTGAGAGTTCCGCCGCACGCAACCAGCCGAGCATCACGGCGAGCGCCGAAGAGTCGGCCTCGGTCACTTCCGAAAAATCGAAAACCTGCTCACCGGGCTGCAAAGCAGAACGGCCTGCTTCAAGCAGGCCGCGCGCATTGGCCATCACTAGCGGCACCTTGACGACAAGGCGCCCCGTTTCACGTTCGATCATTTCTTGGAATTCGCTTCCAGGGACTTGTTCTTGGCAGCGACAGAAGCGATCAGGCCATCGACACCGCCGTTGCGCACCTCTTGCGCAAACTGGTCGCGATAGTTGGTCACCAGGCTGATACCGGCCACCACCACATCGTAGACCTTCCAGCCCGACTCCAGTTTTTCGAGGCTGTAATCCAGCTGAACGGGCTTACTCCCGGGTTGCAGCACCTCGGTGCGGACCAGAACGTCGGTATCGGCCGACGCCATCTTGAGCGGTTTATAGACCACGCGCTGATTCTTGTAGCCCGTCAAGGCGTTAGCGTAAGTCCGAACCAGCAGGGTCTTGAATTCGCCCGTCAATTGCTGCTGTTGCTGGGGCGTGGCCTTGCGCCAATCCTTGCCGAGCGCCAACGCAGTCATGTGGGTGAAATTGAAATGCGGCAGCACCTTCTTGTCGACCAGATCGATCACCTTGTGCGTATCGCCGTTCTGAATATCCCTGTCCTTGCGGATGATCTCCAGGACGTCGTCAGTGACACGCTGCACCAGCACGTCCGGCGACTCCTGGGCGCAGGCCGCGCTGGCAACAAATCCGGCAAAAAACAGGGCAATTAGCTTTTTCATCATCTCTTGAGTCAGGAATCAATCATCCAGCCGCGGCGGGCGGCCATCGAAAATCTGGTTGCGACGTCGCTGCAGATATGCGTCGCGAATATAAGCGTACTTATCGAGCGCAGCTTCCTCGACCACCTTGTCAGAAGGCAACAAACTGGCCCTGACGTCGACAAAACGCAACGCCGCCATGCTGTTGCGCACCGAAACCGGGCGCACGTACATCACCGGATCAGCATAGGTGCCAACCGCAAAACCAACCGTATCGCGCACATTGCGCGGGCCGATCACCGGCCAGAACAGGTAACCGCCACCATCCACACCCCAGACCGCCAGGGTCTGGCCGAAATCTTCATCATGCCGCTCGAGGCCCAACTCGCTGGCCACATCAAAAAGGCCGAAGATACCGACCGTCGAATTGATCAGCAGGCGGCCCAGATCGACACCGGCATCGCCGAACTTGCCCTGCAGTGCGCTATTCACGCCAATCCACAGGTCGCCGACATTGCCAAAGAAATTACCCGCACTGGCCTTGACTGGCAGGGGAGCCACGTTGTCGTAGACTTGGGCAACCGGCTTGGCAGCATATTTGTCGATGACCTCATTGACCGCAAACATCGAACGATTGAAGCCCTCGTAAGGATCCCTTGGATTCTCGTCGGCCCAAGCACTGGAGCAGGCCAATGCGACCAGTGCCCCGAGAACCAATCGGTGCGCCCGACGCAATCCCGATGCCCAATAGTAATCCGTCATTTCTTGTCCTGTCCGTCCGCTGCCTTGCTGAATAGAAACTGGCTGATCAATTTTTCGAGAACGATTGCCGACTGCGTCTTGGCAATCGTATCACCGGCCGACAACATTTTTTCCTCGCCCCCCGCATCGAACCCAACGTACTGCTCACCAAGCAGACCCGCCGTGTTGATCGAAGCAAAGGTGTCTTTCGGAAAGCGGTAGCGACCGTCGATGGTCATGCTGACCACAGCTTCGTAGGTCGCCGAATCGAACTGGATATCAACAATCCGCCCAACCACCACGCCGGCGCTTTTGACCGGACCACGCACCTTGAGCCCGCCAATATTATCAAACTTGGCCTTCAAAACGTATGATTCTGACAAATGTGACGACGACAAGTTCCCCACCTTGAGCGACAGAAAAAGCAGCGCAGCCAAGCCGAGTGCCACAAAAAAACCGACCCACAGGTCGAGAACGGTACGATTCATCAGGCTCCCCGGAACATGAACGAGGTTAGAACAAAGTCCAGCGCCAGAACGGTCA
>PHCF01000083.1 GCA_002842145.1 Betaproteobacteria bacterium HGW-Betaproteobacteria-6
CTGGAAAGGACTCATCGTGCCGGGGTCGACGTTGATGTAGGGGTCAAGCTTGAGGTGGGTGACTTTGATGCCGCGGGATTCCAGAATGGCCCCGAGCGATGCGGCGGCGATGCCTTTGCCCAAAGAGGACACGACACCACCCGTAACGAAAACAAATTTGGTCATGGAAAGACAGGCTGCGGGAAAGCAGAATCATAGCCGATAAGGACGAAAAACCCCAAGCGTCCCGACCAAAATCACTATTGCGGATGGAATACGCCGGATATCCGTCAGACCAGGCTGATTTGCTAGAATTACGGGTTAGCCAGCTTAGCGGATGCCTCTTGAAACGCGTTCTCGTCGTCAATTATTCCCAAACCGGACAGCTTTCGGATATTACCGAGCGGGTCATTGCCCCCTTGCGCGCTGCTGGCCACGACGTACATCTCGAAACGTTGGTGCCGGCAACCCCCTATCCGTTTCCTTGGCCAATTATCGACTTTTTCGATGTCTTCCCGGAGTGCGTCCAAGTCGATGCGCCGCCGCTGCGTCCGCTGGGCATCGCCTCCGATACCCCGTTCGATCTGGTAATCCTGACCTATCAGGTCTGGTATCTCTCCCCAGCCTTGCCGATGACGGCATTTCTGCAAAGCGCCGAAGGGAGGCAACTGATCAACGGCAAACCGGTCATTACGCTGGTTGCCTGCCGCAACATGTGGCTGTCGGCCCAGGAAACGATGAAACAGTTGATTGCCGACGCCGGCGGCCGCCTGATCGATCATCTGGCATTTACCGATCAGGGCCACCCGCTGGCCACCTTCATCACGACACCGCGCTGGGTGTGGACAGGCAAGAAGAACGGCTTCCTTGGCTTGCCACCCGCCGGTGTGTCGCCAGAAGAAATCGGCAAAGCCGGCCGCTTCGGGCTGGCGTTGGCTGATGGGCTGAACCATGACCGGGAAAAAGCCGGCCACCCGATGCTGGCCGGCCTGCGTGCAGTCACCGTCAATCCGCGACTGGCGATCAGCGAACGTGCGGGTCGGCGGGCTTTCGGCGTCTGGTCAAAACTGGTCCGGCTATTTGGCCGGCGCGGCCAGTGGCGGCGACGCCCGGCCCTTTTGTTGTTCGTCCTTTATCTGATTACGCTGATCATCACCGTCGTTCCAATAAGCCTGTTGGTACAATGGCTATTTTCCCCGCTGCTCAAATCGCGGCTTGAGCGGATCAAGGCCGAACTGGAGCAGCCTTCCGGCTCGCAGGAATTCAACTTACAAAAATATGCACCCTAGCGGCAAGGTTTACATCAACGGTACATCGGCGTTCCTGCCGAATGCACCGGTCGGCAACGACGATATAGAAAAAGTGCTTGGCATGATCGCCGGCAAGCCATCGCGCGCCCGGCGCATCGTCCTGCGTAACAACGGCATCCGCCAGCGTCACTACGCCATCGACCCAACGACCGGCGCCCCGACTCATACCAATGCCCAGTTGACGGCCGAAGCGGTGCGCGGCCTGGCCTGCGAACGTTTCTCCCCCGACGACATCGATTGCCTGGTCAGCGGCACGACCATTCCGGATCAGATCATGCCCAACCACGGCGTCATGGTGCACGGCGAACTGGGCATTCCGGCCTGCGAAGTGGTGTCGACCGCGGCTATCTGCGTGGCTGGCATCACGGCGCTCAAATATGCCTGGATGAGCGTACTGTCAGGCCAGGCCCGCAATGCGGTAGCAACGGCCTCGGAACTGTCCTCCAGCATCCTGCATGCCCGCAATTTCGCAGCCGAATCGGAACACCGGGTAGCCGAGCTGGAAAGCAATCCGGAAATCGCCTTCGAGAAGGATTTCCTGCGCTGGATGCTGTCCGATGGGGCCGGCGCCTTTCTGCTCCAGGACCAGCCGCGCACCGATGGTCTGTCGCTCCGCATCGACTGGATCGACATCCTGTCGCAGGCGAATTCGATGGAAGTCTGCATGTATGCCGGCGGCGAAAAGCTGGGCGATGGTTCGCTGCAGGGCTGGCAGCACTATTCACCGGAACAGCGCGCCACTCTGTCGATTTTCTCGGTCAAGCAGGATGTCCGGTTGCTCAATGCCGAAGTGACTTACCAGACCATCGGCAAGTCGCTGGAAAAAATGCAGCGCACCCGCGATGTAAAGCCGGCCGATATCGACTGGTTCTTACCGCACATGTCCTCGGAGTATTTCCGCCAGCCGATGGCCGATTGCATGGCCGCAGTCGGTTTCCCGATCGCCCAGGAAAAATGGTTTACCAATCTGCAGACCAAGGGCAACACCGGCTCGGCATCGATCTACATCATGATCGATGAGTTGCTCAAAAGCGGCCGCCTCAAAGACGGCGACCGCCTCCTTTGTTTCATCCCCGAAAGTGGTCGATTCACTGGCTCGCTGATGCACCTGACGGCGGTCGATCATGCTTGATAGCGAAGTCCCGCAGGAGGGCAACAGCACGCTAGGCGGCCAGCGCAAGGCAATGTATGCCCGCGGCGCCGATGGCAAGCTGCACATCGTGCAATCGGCCGGATGGGAAGTCGAGGAAATCGTCACCCGGCAAGCCGTCGAAGACCTCAACCGGTTGGCCGAAGATGCCCGCCAGCGTGTCATCGCCGGCCAGACTTCGGCGCTCGAATACCACATGCACAAGGCGCGCATGGACGTGCCCTTGCTGTCGCAGGTCACCGGCCTGTGGCAATGGCGCATCCGCCGTCACTTCCGGCCCGATATTTTTCAGGGCCTGTCGGCCGGGCTGCTCAAGCGCTATGGCGACGCCATGGGCCTGACGGTCGAGCAACTCCAAAAGGCCGAATGATGGAATTCCAGCACAGCCATGCCTCCCATTGCGAAAGCGGCGTCATGTCGTCGATGTTGCGCCATCTCGGCCTGCCGATCTCGGAAGCCATGGCTTTCGGCCTGTCATCGGCGCTTTCCTTCGCGTACCTGCCGATCATCAAGATCAACGGCCTGCCACTGGTGGCCTACCGGATGCCGCCGAAGTTCATCATCAAGGGTCTGCAGAAGCCGCTCGGTCTCAAGATGCGTTTCGAAACCTTCCGCAGCCCGGAGGCAGGCGAGCAGCGCCTGAACGAACTGCTTGATGCCGGCCGGCTGGTCGGCATGCAGACCTCGGTATTCTGGCTGCCTTACATGCCGGAAGACCTGCGTTTTCATTTCAACGCCCACAATGTGCTGGCCTATGGCCGCGACGCGGCGAGCGGCGACTATCTGTTGTCCGATCCGGTGGTGGAAACGACGGTGACCTGCGCCCCGGCCAACCTGCGTCGCGCCCGTTTCGCCAAGGGCGTGCTGGCCCCCAAGGGGCTGCTCTACTACCCGGAAGGCAAACCGTCCGAGCCTGACTGGGCGAAAGTCCTGCCCAAGGCCATCAAGAAAACAACGCGCATTCTGCTCGACTCGCCGATCCCGATCATCGGCGTGCGCGGCATCCGGCGCCTGGCCAATGCCATCGAGCGGCTTGATGCCCAAGGCAAGCCGGCGGCGGCCAAGATGTTCATCGGCCAGATCGTCCGCATGCAGGAAGAAATCGGCACCGGCGGTGGCGGCTTCCGCTTCATTTACGCCGCCTTCCTGCAGGAAGCGGCCGAGCGACTGGCTCGCCCGGCGCTCAACGAACTGTCCGAAGCGCTCGTCGACATCGGCGACGAATGGCGCGAATTCGCACTATCCACCGCCCGCATGATCCGCGACCGCGAGCCGCTCAATCCGGCCAAGCTGGCCGACAAGCTGCGCGCCATCGCCGACCGCGAGCAAGCCTTCTTCCGCGACCTGCGCCGCGCTGCCTGATGCTCAAGGTCGATGGCGTTGCCTATCGCTATCGCGATGCCGCTCTCCCGGCGTTACGGGATGTCTCGCTGAACATTCCGGCCGGCGGCGTTTACGGCCTGCTCGGCCCGAACGGCGCCGGCAAGACGACGCTGATTTCCCTGCTCGCCGGTCTGTTGACTGCAGCCGATGGCAGCATTTTGCTCAACGGCCGACCGCTGGCCGAAGCCCGCGCCGCCAACCCGCGCGCTATCGCGCTGGTGCCGCAGGACTACGCCTTCTATCCGATGCTCACGGTGGCTGAAAATCTGCGTTTTTTCGCCGGCGTTCTCGGTCTGCACCGCCGTGAAATCAAGACCCAATGCGATGCAGCCATCGCCTTTGCCCGGCTCGAGCAGGTCACCGGCAAACGCGCCGAGCAACTCTCCGGCGGTCTGCGCCGGCGTCTCAACCTGGCCATCGGCCTGCTCGGCCGGCCGCAATTGCTGTTGCTCGACGAACCCACTGTCGGCGTCGATCCCCAGTCGCGCAGCTTCCTGCTCGAATCCATCGCCGCCCTGCCGGCCGAGGGCACCACCGTGCTCTACACCAGCCACTACATGGAAGAGGTCGAAGCCATCTGCCAGCGCGTCGCCATCCTCGACCAGGGGCGCGTCCTGACCGAAGGTGCCCTCGACGACCTGCTGACCACAGCCGAGAGCAGCGCCGAAATCGAGCTTGACCAGCCGCTGCCGCCCGACTTGGCCGAACGCTACTCGGCAACCGATCTCGGCCATTTCAAATTTGGCCTTTTTTTCCGGTCGACCGTAGAAGTGGCGTGTTTGCTCGATGAACTGGCCGCAGCCGGCTGTACCGTGCGCCAGTTGCACGTCGGGCGGCAGAATCTCGAACAGCTTTTCATGCGCCTGACCCGGCGCTCATTGCGGGACTAGAGAAAACACCATGACCCGCCTCTCCGCCCTGTGGATCAAGGAAACCCAGGCCTTGCTGCGTGACCGGCACGGGCTGGCCGCGCTTTTCGTCATGCCCATCATCTTTATCCTGGTGATGACCATGGCGCTGCACGATGCCTTCATGCCCGGCGCCGCCATCGACGTCGCCTACGCCATCGTCGACCTCGACGACAGCCCCCATTCGCAATCGCTGGCCCGCCGCCTGGCCAAGACCGGCAGCTTCCGCCGCATTGCCGATCCGGCGACGACCGACGCCGCCCGCGCCGACATCCGCGCCGGCCGCTACGTGCTGGCGCTGGTCCTGCCCAAGGGCTTTGGCGAACGCCTGCTGACCCCGGCCGGGGCCGACGGTCAAGCCACCGAAGCGCTGACCCTGATGGTCGATCCGACCCTGAACCCGGCGCTGCAACTGGCCTTCCGCAACCAGACCAGCGCCGCGCTCGGCATGCTGCGGGCCGACGAACTGACGCACCGCGCCGGCAAGCTGTTCGGCCTGCCGACAACCGCCCGGCCGGCCGAGCGCGACTGGCCCGACGAAATCGTCAGCACCGCCGTGCAGAACGACCGCAGCATCCGTCCGCCCTCGTCGGTGCAGCAAAACGTGCCGGCCTGGCTGGTGTTCGCCATGTTCTTCGTTGTCATCCCGATTTCCGCCATCCTGATCACCGAACGCCAGCAAGGGACGCTCCAGCGCCTGGCCGCCATGGGCCTGCCTTTCCGCCTCGTCCTGCTCGGCAAGCTGCTGCCCTTTTTCGTCGTCAATCAGATTCAGGCCGTGCTGATGGTTGCCGTCGGTATCTGGGGCGTTCCGCTGTTCGGTGGCGAAGCGCTGGTCATGCCCAGCGGCGCCGGGCTTTTCCACTGCTGGCTGGTCGCCGCTGCCGTCAGTCTGGCAGCCGTCGCCTGCGCCCTGCTCGTCGCCAGCCTGGCGCAGACGACGCAGCAATCGACGATCATCGGCGGCGTCGGCAACATCCTGATGGCCGCGATCGGCGGCATCATGGTCCCCAAGTTCATGATGCCGGGCGCCATGCAGACGCTCGCCGAATGGTCGCCTATGGCTTGGGCGCTCAACGGTTTTCACACCGTGATGCTGCGCCACGGCGACTTCGTCGCCATCTTGCCCGATCTCGTCAAACTCCTCGCCTGCGCGGCCCTGGCACTCGCCGCCGCGACCTGGCTCAACCGCCGCCAAACAGCATGACCACCGACCTCCGCCTCGCCCTCAAAGCCCTCATCGTCGAAGCCTGCGACAAGGATTGCGATCCTGCCAGCATCACCGACGACGAAATCCTCTTCGGGCCGGAAGCGCCGCTGCAACTCGATTCACTCGACGCCCTGCAGGTCTCGATGGCGATCAAGAAGACCTACGGCCTGCGCCTGCCTGACAGCAAGGAAACCCGCCGCGTCCTGTTCAGCGTCGCCAACCTGGCCGAGCACCTCGAGGCCTGGTTGGCCAGCCGCGCATGACCCGTCCGGTCTTCATCGCCAACTCCGCCCTGCTCTGCGCCCGCGGCGATTCGCCAGCCACCGTCGCCAGCACCCTGTGGAATGGCGAATGCAGCGCCGGTCAGCGCAAGCTCGGTGAGCGGGCTTTTCCTTATTTTGGGCTGCCGCTCGACGAGGCCGACTGGATGGTCCGCGCCGAACAAGCGCTCCGTCAGGTCGCCGGCCAGCTCGCCCCCGTATCGCCTGAAACACCGCTGTTCATCGCCTCGTCGTCCTTCCAGATCGGCCATTTCGAACAACTCGGCGCGCCCTTCGACCTGCCCGCCGCTACCGCCTCGTTCAGCCGCCAGATCGGCGAATGGATGAGCCAGAGCGGTGCACGCACCAGTTTCTCCAACGCCTGCACCTCGGGCTTTTCGGCCCTTGACGCGGCGCGCAGCCTGATCGCCGCCGGCCTCATCGATGACGCCATCGTCCTCGGCGTCGAACTCGCCAACGACAGCACGCTTGCCGGCTTTGCCGCCATGGAATTGCTGTCGCGCACCGCGGGACGCCCCTTCGATGCCCGACGCGACGGACTGGTCCTCGGCGAGGCGGTGGCCGCCGTACACCTCGGCGCCAAGCCGGCCACCTGGCGCATCGCCAGCCTGCGCACCGGCCTCGACGGCTTTTCGACCACCGGCCCCAACCCGGACGGCAGTCGGATCGCCGATGTCACGGTCGACTGCCTGAAAGAGGCAAATTTGAAGGCCGCCGACATCGAGCTGATCAAGTTGCAGGCCGCCGGCTCGCCGGGTACCGACCTAGCCGAAGCCAACGCCCTGCGCAGCGTTTTCGGCCAGCACATGCCGCCGCTTATCTCGCTGAAACCCAGCCTCGGCCACACGCTGGGCGCCAGCGGCCTGGCCGAACTGGCAGCCCTGCTTGCCTGCCTCGACGCCGACAAGATTCCGGCCACCGCCGGTTTCTCCAAGGTCGATCCGGAAATCGCCCTGTTCCCGATGGTCGAGCGCAGCACCGAACACGTCGAACGCGCCCTGCTCAACCTGATCGGCTTCGGTGGCGGGCTGGCCAGCCTGATCGTGGAGCGCCAAGGATGATCAACCTGACCGCCGTCCTCAGCCAGGATTTCACCCCGGCCGACCTGCCGGCCGCCGTCCGTGCCGCGCTGGGCAAGCCGCTGCGCCGTGCGGCACCGCTCACCCAGCTGGCCCTGGTTGGCGCCCTGGCCTGTCTGCCGCCCGAGCGCCGGTCCCGGCCAACCATCCTGCTCTGGCAATCGACCAGTGGACCGCGCCTCGAAACGTTAACCTTGCTCGACGAAGTCTGCTCCGGCGGTGCCGAGCCGATGCCATACGACTTCCTCGCCACCCAGCCAGCGATCGCCGCCGCCCAGATCCAGAGCTTTCTGCCCGGCCTGCAAACAGCCATGCACCTGCCGCTCGACAGCGAAGGGATGGCCAACTGGTCGCTGCTGCTCAGTCTGGCCATTGTCTGGCTCAACGAAGGCCGCTGTGCCCAGGTGCTGTGCGCCCAGCTTGACCACGCCGCCGAAGCCGCCAGCAGCCACTGGCTGGCCCTGAGCCGCGGCCCCCTTGAAAACTCGCCAGCCAGCCTCCAACTGGTAAAAGACACGGCAGGCACCTCGCTGCCGGATACGCCCGACTTCCCGGCCCGCCTCGCCGAATGGCTGGCGGCCAATGACAGCCAGACGCTTTCCCTGCATTCCCCCGTCGCCATGAAGCTGACGGTAGAATTCACCCGACTCTAATTTAAACAGGCCCCGCCATGTCCGAATTTGCTTTTGACGTTTCCATCGAAGATTTCGAAACCAAGGTTCTCCAGCCGGCTGAAAGCGTGCCGGTGGTCGTCGATTTCTGGGCGCCGTGGTGCGAGCCGTGCAAGGTGCTCAAGCCGCTGCTCGAAAAGCTGGCCGAGGAATACAAGGGCGAGCTTTCCCAGCATTTCGGCGTGCGCAGCATTCCGTCGGTCAAGGTTCTGTTCCAGGGCCAACTCGTTGATGAATTCAACGGTGCCCTGCCCGAAGGCCAGATCCGCGAATTCCTCGACCGCTTTGCCCTGCCCCCCGCCCCGGGTGGCGACCTGCGCGCCGAAGCTG
Organism: Betaproteobacteria bacterium HGW-Betaproteobacteria-6; assembly: GCA_002842145.1. Classification (GTDB taxonomy): domain Bacteria; phylum Pseudomonadota; class Gammaproteobacteria; order Burkholderiales; family Rhodocyclaceae; genus Azonexus. Next base: position 8,302 of record PHCF01000083.1, read on the forward strand.
CCGCGCTGGTCATCGAAGGCAAGCTAGAAGAAGCCCTCGCCAAGCTGGTCGAAGCCAGCAAGGCCAAGCCGGAAGACCAGGCTATCCAGCTCGACGCCGTCGACGTCATGATGCAACTCGGCCGTAACGACGAAGCCGGCCAACTGCTCTCCGGCGACTACACCCAGGAGGCCGACCGCGCCAACGCCCTGCGCGCCCGCTTGGCCCTCTCGGCCGGCGCCGCCGATACGGCCGAACTCGAAGCCAGGCTGGCCGCCAACCCGGCCGACCATGGCGTCCGCCTCGACCTCTCGCGCGCCTATGCCGCCCAGGCCCGTTTCCGCGAAGCCATGGAAGCCGCTCTCGAAGTCGTTGTCCGTGACCGCGCCTTCAACGAAGGTGCCGGCCGCAAGGCACTGCTGACGCTGTTCGAAGCCCTCGCCGGCAGCGACCAGTACGACGACCTGATCCGCGAATTCCGTCGCAAGATGTCGGCCGCGCTCAACTAGGCTTTCCCGCGAAGACATCGGCTGTGTGCCTGTTCGACACCGATGTCTTCGTAGTGCCTTTGCCGGCCGGGCATCGTTTTCGCCGGCTTCCGTCGTCACTGCCCCATACCAATGGCCCGAAGCACATCCGTGCTGCTTCCCACGGTCAACCGGAAAAAAACTCAAAAACCAACTCTGTTTTGCGTGGCGCGCCGCCGGGGTCGCTCGGTCCGTGCTTCCGCATGCCGGTCGCCCGTGCCATGGCTGGCGACCATGCCACCCAGATAAACAATGCCGTCCGCATTCATCGCCATTCCTTCTTTCTGGCGAAATCCATCCTGACGCCGTAAGCTGTTGAAAATAGCAAAAACCCAAAAAGCACAATGAAAAAACGGCCGGCCCTGTTCGATTGGCGATCACTGCAGACGCGCATCATTATCGGCGTCCTGCTGCTTGGCCTGTTTGTCTTGTGGAGCGCCGTTTTCGTCCTTGGTCATACCCTGCGCAAGGACATGGAGGCGACCATTTCGCGGCAGCAGTTCTCAACGGTGTCGGTGATCGCAAACGAGCTCGACCGCTCGATCCGCGAACGACAGCAGATTGTCCAGAGCATTGCCGACAACTATCACGTCAGCCGCCTGAGCAACCCGCCGGAAGCCCAGGCCTGGCTGGAGAACCAACCGCTCCCCGAGAGCATTTTCAACTGGGGCGTACTTGTCATCGATCGCCAGGGGATGACGGTGGCCAGCGTTCCGCGCAAACTCAAACGCGCCGGCGTCAATTTTCTCGACTACCCGGGAATCAGGCACGTGCTGAGCGGCGCCGGGGCGACCATCACCGATCCCTTGTTCAGCGAACACAGCCAGCAACCCATTTTTGCGATCATGTCGCCGATCCACGATGCGCAAAATCAGGTGGTGGGTGTCGTCGTCGGCGTGACCAACCTGAACCAGTCGAATTTCCTCGATCAGATCGGTGCAACGAAATATGGCGTAACGGGCGATTTCCTGATCACCGCACCCAAAACGCGCAGCTACGTCATGTCCTCGGATAAACGTCGACTGCTCAAGGTCGGCCCGCCGCGCGGCGTCAATGCCGTGTACGACAGCTACATCGACGGCTACGAAGGCTCGGGCCTGGCGCGCAGTTCGCGGGGAGTGATTGAACTGTCGTCAAGCAAAAAGATACCTGCCACCGGTTGGCTCATGCAGTCGGTCCTGCCCGCCGATGAAGCTTTCGCGCCGATCGCAGCCGTCGAACGGCACCTCATCATGGTCTCCTCGGGCTTCACCCTGGTTCTCGCCATCATCTGCTGGTGGTGGCTGCGTCGGCAGTTCCGGCCACTGGCCGAAGCGTCGCAGTTGCTGACCCGGATGCGTAGCGGCGCAGTACCGCGTCAGGCGCTGCCAGTCCGCAAGAATGATGAAATCGGCCAATTGACCGCCGCCTTCAACGGGCTGCAGGAGGTCATCATCGCCGAGGAGGCCCGGGCAGCCGAACACGCCGCCAACAAGCGCCTGCGCCAGATCGTCTCGGAAGTGCCGGGCGTGGTTTTCCAGTACCGTCTGGACGCCAATGGAAACGGCAGCTTTCCGTTCGCCAGCGATGCCATCAAGGCGCTTTACGGCGTCACCCCGGAAGAGGTTCGTGACAGCACCGAAAAGTTGCGCCGGATGGTTCATCCGGATGACTACCGCGTCTTTATCGACTCCTTGAATGCGGCTGCGAAAAACCTCACGCCTTGGCGCCACGAATACCGCCTGTGCATGCCCGATGGGCAGATCAAATGGCTGCTCATCCGCGCTGTTCCCGAACCCGGGACCGACAACGACATCATCTTTTGCGGCTTTGTCGCCGACATTAGCGACATCAAGGCGATGGAAAGCGATCTGCGCAACGCCCTCGCCGAACATGTGCGCAAGGATGCCGAAATTGAACGTTACCGCGACCATCTCGAACAGTTGGTCGAGGAGCGCACTGCCGATCTCGAGCTGGCCAGGGCCGACGCCATCCGCCTGGCCATGGCCAAGAGCGAATTCCTGGCCAAGATGAGTCATGAAATCCGTACGCCGCTGCATGGCGTGCTGGGCATGACGCACATCGCCCTGCGTGCAACCGAAAGCGGCAGCAAGGCCAGCGACGCGCTGATCAAGATCCAGCATTCCGGCAAGCTGCTGCTCGGCATCATCAACGACATCCTCGATTTCTCGAAGATGGAGGCCGGTATGCTCAAGATCGAGGACACGCAGGTCGACTTGCGCGTCATCCTCGATGAAAGCGTCGAGATGCTGCAGGAACGCGCCGCCGGCAAAGGACTCGAATTCAGCCTGATACGCGACTACAGCCTGCCAGTGGCGTGCCGCAGCGACCCGCTGCGCCTGCGCCAGATCCTGCTCAATCTGCTTTCCAACGCCGTCAAATTTACAAGCAGTGGCAGCGTCAGCCTCGAAGCCGACCTCGATGGGGACCAGTTGCGTTTCCGCATTACCGACACCGGCATCGGCATCTCGCCGGAGCAGATGACTGCCATCTTCAATCCCTTCGAGCAGGGCGACAACTCAACGACCCGGCGATTTGGCGGTTCCGGCCTTGGGCTGGCTATCACCGATCACCTCGTTCGTCTGATGGGCGGCACGATCAGCGTCGACAGCACGCTCGGCGTCGGCAGCTGTTTTACGGTGCGCCTGCCCTATATACTCCCCGAGCGGAGAAAAGTGTCGCAACCGGTTGCCGTGGCCGAAAACACGACCACCACCAAAATTCTCGCGGGCTTGCGGATCCTGGTTGCCGAAGACGTCGACATCAACCGTTACATCATGGGCGAAATTCTCGCCGAAGTCGGTGCCGAGGCGAGCTTTGCCGAAAATGGTCAGCAGGCCGTCGATGCCGTACGCAGGGATGGCGGTGAGGCCTACCATGTCGTGCTGATGGATATCCAGATGCCGGTCATGAACGGTTTCGAAGCGACCAGAGCCATTCGCCAACTGGCTCCGGGATTGCCGATCATCGGTCAGACCGCTCACGCCCTGGCCGAAGAACGCGATGCCTGCTTCGCTGCCGGCATGGTTGATCACATCTCAAAACCAATCGATCCGGACGCACTGTTCGCGATGATTCTCCTGCATGTGGGTAGGGCCGGTATCCGGCGTTAGAATCCCGTCATGAACCCGAACCCGCTTTACCTGTCGCCCAGCTTGCGCCGGATCGAAAGCCGGCATGCCCATGACGCCCTGATGCAGCGTGCCGGCGAGGCCGCCGCGGAATGGGCGGTTAGCCTCGCCGGCGAACGCAATCAGCCCGTACTCATCCTCGCCGGGCCCGGCAACAACGGCGGCGATGCCTTCGCGGTGGCGTGTCTGCTGCGCCAGCGCTTCTTTGACGTGCGCCTGGTTTTCGTCGGGGAGGCGGACAGACTCCCGACCGATGCGGCGGCAGCCCGGCAAGCCTTTATTGCCGGCGGCGGTGTAACGATCACGGCGATTCCCGACGATGTCCGCTGGTCGCTGATCATCGATGGCCTGTTCGGTATCGGCCTGACCCGCGCCCCGGAAGGTCGCTACGCTGAGTTGATCTCCACAGCCAACCGTTTGGCCGAACGCGACAATTGCCCACTGCTGGCCCTCGATTGTCCGTCCGGGCTGAACGCCGACACCGGCGTCGCCTTTGCCCCGCGCATTCAGGCCAGCCACACTATCACCTTCATTGCCGGCAAGCCCGGGCTGCTCACCGCCGACGGCCCCGATTGCTGCGGCGAACTTCGCATCGCCAATCTGGCCTTGAATCCGGTCGACGAAGTCGAGCCAGATGGCCACGTCATCACCCCGGCCACCTTCTGCGCCCACCTCAAACCGCGCCGCAACAACACGCACAAGGGCAGCTTCGGTAGTGTCGGCATCCTCGGCGGCGACAAGACCATGGTCGGCGCTGCCTTGCTGGCCGGCCGCGCCGCGCTCAAGCTGGGCGCCGGGCGCGTTTATCTCGGACTGCTCGATCCCGATGCTCCGGCTGTCGACCCGACCCAGCCGGAACTCATGATGCGCCAGGGCGATAGGCTGTTCGAGATCGATCTCCAGGCCCTTGCCTGCGGTCCCGGGCTGGGGCGCTTGCCGGCAGCCTTGAGCCTGCTCGAACAGGCACTGAAAGCCCCCGGCCACCTCGTTCTCGACGCGGATGCGCTCAACCTCCTGGCCGAAGACCGGCATCTCGAAAACACCCTGATCAAACGCACCAGCCCGGCCATCCTGACCCCGCATCCGGCCGAAGCGGCGCGCCTGCTCGGCTGCTCGGTTGCCGACATACAGAATGACCGGCTCAAGGCCGCCGGCGAACTGGCCGGTCGCTATCGCTGCCACGTCGCGCTGAAAGGCTGCGGAACGGTGATTGCTATCCCCCAAGGGGACTTCCTTCGGGGCGCGGTCAACGGGAAAATTTGGCTAAATTCAACAGGCAACCCCGGCATGGCCACGGCCGGCATGGGTGACGTGCTGAGTGGTCTGATCGTCGCCCTGCTCGCCCAGAACTGGCCGCCTGAAATGGCCCTGCTGGCCGGTGTGCATCTGCACGGTGCGGCGGCCGATCGCCTCGTCGCCAACGGCGTCGGGCCGGTCGGCCTGACCGCCGGCGAAGTCATCGATGCCGCACGCCGTCTCTTCAACGAATGGGTTGCCAGCAACGGCAAGCTGTAAAATCCCGCCCTCACCCGTATTCAGAATCCCGCAATGACCATCGCCTTCGATTACCCGCTCGCCGCCGAAATTTCCCGCAACGTTGCTGCCGCCCTCGCCGAGGATGTCGGCGCCGGCGATCTGACCGCCAGCCTGGTTCCCGGCGGACGCCAGGTCAAGGCCAACGTAATCTGCCGCGAACCCGGCGTACTCTGTGGCCGGGCCTGGTTTGATGAATGCGTCGTCCGCCTCGACCCGACGGCCCGCGTCACCTGGCATGCCGCCGATGGCGAGCGCATCGTGGCCAATCAACTGCTCTGCGAAATCGACGGCAACGGCCGCGCCCTGCTCACCGCCGAACGCAGCGCCCTCAATTTCCTGCAACTGCTCTCCGCGGTGGCCAGCAAGGCGCGCCTCTACGCCGATGCCATCGCCGGCACCAAAGCGCAGGTCGTCGATACGCGCAAGACCCTGCCCGGCCTGCGCATTGCCCAAAAATACGCGGTTCGCGCCGGCGGTGGCGGCAATCATCGGCTCGCCCTGTGGGACGCCATCCTGATCAAGGAAAACCATATCCACGCTGCCGGCGGCATCGCCCAGGCAATGGATGCGGCGCGTGAAGTAGCGGCTGGCGCCGCCGATCGATGCAAGTTCATTCAGGTTGAAGTCGAGAGCCTCGACGAACTCAATCAAGCCTTGAATGCCGGCGCCACGATGATCCTGCTCGACAATTTCGCCAACGACCTGCTCCGAGAAGCCGTTGCCATCAACGCCGGCCGAGCCGTTCTGGAGGCCTCGGGTAACGTTACGCTGGAGACCATTCGCGCCATCGCCGAAACGGGTGTCGACCGGATTTCAGTCGGCGCACTGACCAAGGACGTCAAAGCGCTCGATCTCTCAATGCGCTTCGTCGGCTAGAATTCTGAGCAGAGAGCCGTCATAATCAGGCGTACTACGATCCAGAAAAATATTCAGGGGAATTCCAGATGTTGTTTGCGCTGTTCTACGTCGTCGCCATTTTCATCCTGATACTGCACTTCACGGGCTTTCTGGCCCGGCGCAACATGGAATGGCTGGTCCTCGTCCTGGCCGTGGCCGTCTTCCCGGCCGTCATCTACCTCTAGAGGCTAGAGACCGCTAGGGTTTGCGGGCGACAAGGTCGATCAGCGCCGAGCGACCGATATGCGCCGTTCCTTCTTCAATCGTGTCCTCGTGCTCATGCAGCGACACGATTTCCCAATCGGCAAAGAATTCGCGCAACATCGCCACGGTGTAGAGATTTTCCACCGCTGACGGTCCGCCTGTCCGGTATTCCAGCTGTTTCGGCGTATAGCCCTGCAGAAACAGCAAGCCCCCCGATTTCACGGCCTGCTTCATGCCGGCCAACTGGCGCGGCCGCTCCGCCGGCGTGGCGAACTGGATGAAAATGCCGACCACGGCATCGAACGCTTCCTGCGGCCAGTCCCAGTTCAAAATATCGGCCTGCACGAGGTCGACCGTCACATTCCGGCCACGGGCCAGCTTGGCGGCCTTTTCGAGCGCCACCGGCGAAATCTCGGTCGCCGTTACCTGACAGCCCTGCTCGGCCAGCCAGACCGCATTGCGCCCCTCGCCGTCGGCGACGGAAAGGACGCGCATGCCAGTCCCGAAGCGCTCTGCCTGCGCGGCGAGAAACCTGTTGGGCGCCGTACCGAATAAATAATCCTCGCCAGCATCCCGATAGCGGGCCGACCAGAAGGCTTCGTGATCAAAACTCATACGTGGTCGACGACGAACTGCTTGATGGCAACGACATCCGGCGCCATGACCACGACACGCTGCGGCAGGTTTTCGATGCCGGCCAGGTCAGCCGGGCGAACCGGCTCGGTGCCCAGCGCCTCGCGGATGGTTTCCTCGAACTTGGCCGGCTGCGCCGTTTCGAGCACGACCATCGGAATGCTCGGCAAACGATGCTCGAGCGCCACCTTGAGGCCATCAGCCGTGTGCGTGTCGAGCATGACCTTGTAGCGATCCTGGGCGAATCGGATGGTGTTGATGCGGTCGAGGTGAGCGCTCCTGCCGGAAACGAACTTGAATTTTGGCAAATTTTTCCAGTAGACCGTTGAAGACAGGTCGAAGGCCCCGCCCTTGTCGACCTTGGCCCACAATTCCTTGACGACAGCCGGGTCGCGACCGACGAGATCGAAAACGAAGCGTTCGAAATTGGAGGCCTTGGAAATATCCATCGACGGGCTGGAGGTGATGCTGGTCTGGGCGGCGGTGCGCGGACGATAGACGCCGGTGCGGAAGAACTCGTCGAGCACGTCGTTCTCGTTGGTGGCGAGGACTAGGCGGGCGATGGGCAGGCCCATCTGGTGCGCAATGTGGCCGGCGCAGATGTTGCCGAAGTTGCCCGACGGCACAGCGAAGGCGACTTGCTCGTCATTCGATTGGGTGGCCAGGAAGTAGCCCTGGAAGTAATAGACGATCTGCGCCGCGACACGGGCCCAGTTGATCGAATTGACCGCGCCGATCTTGTATTTGGCCTTGAATTCCGCGTCGTTGGAGACCGCCTTGACGATGTCCTGGGCATCGTCGAACAGGCCGGTGACGGCGATGTTGAAGATGTTGGCATCCTGCAGCGAATACATCTGGGCACGCTGGAAGGCGCTCATCTTGCCATCCGGCGAGAGCATGAAGACCTTGACGTTGTGTTTGCCGCGCATGGCGTATTCGGCCGCCGAGCCGGTGTCGCCGGAAGTGGCGCCGAGGATGTTGATGGCTTCGCCGCGCTTGTCGAGCACGTACTCGAACAGGTTGCCGAGCAACTGCATGGCCATGTCCTTGAAGGCTAGCGTCGGGCCATTGGACAGTTCCTGCGTGTAGAGGCCGTCTTCGAGTTTGGTCAGCGGCGTGATTTGCGCCGCATCGCCACCGTTGCGCGTGTGGCAATAAACCTGGGCGGTGTAGGTCTTGGCGACCAGTGCCTTTAGGTCGGCAGCCGGGATGTCGGTGATGAATTTGGAGAGAATTTCGTAGGCCAGATCGGCATACGACAGCTTGCGCCAGGCATCGAGTTCTTGACGACCGATCTGCGGGTAGCTTTCCGGGAGGTAAAGGCCGCCATCGGGGGCCAGGCCACCGAGCAGAATGTCGCAGAAGGACTGGGGCGCGGCGTGGCCGCGGGTCGAAATGTAGCGCATGGCGAAAACCCGAAAAGGCGAAAAACAGGGATTTTACCGCGTCGACCGTGAGACGCGCACGGCTTGCAGCACGGCAACGACAAAGAGAGCCAGTCCGCATGCTGCCAAGGCTGCACCGAGCGTCGCCAGTCCGACCAGGATGGCCAACGACGACGACACGAAAAATCCGCCCCGTACCGCGCCAGACGCCGCGAGTTTTTGCCGCATCAGGAGCCGCTCCGGTGTTTGCGGCCCCGGCCAGCGCCAGACCGGCAAAAGCTGGCTCAGTGCGCCGCTCACCAAGGGAAGCAGGAATCCGCTCGCCCAAGCCAGCAAGGACGGTCGTGTCGACACGATCCCGGCGCCGTGCAGCAACCCGGCTGCGAGCGTGAGCAGCAGGCCGACAACGGCTGCCAGCAGCGAAGCACTGACGCCATCGCGAAGCAGTCGCCGGATACCGAAACGTCGGCCCCACTGCCCGAGCAGGCCAAGGGCCGCGACCAGCATGAGCGCCGTACCGGGGGCCGCGAATGGCCAGGAGATGGCGGCACCGGTTGCCACCATCAGGGCTCCGGAAGCGGCCAGCCACAAACGACGACGCAACCAGCCACCGGCCTCGGGATCGGCCGTGCCCAGCGCTGTCGGCAGCAGTACGGGCAAGGTGCCCAGCGCGGCCAGACCAACCAGGCCAAGCGTATTGAGATGCAGGTGAAAAACCCGCAGGGCATGCCAATAGGTCGGCCAGAGCGGAATCAGCACGATGGCCGAGAGGGCCAGCATCAGGCAGCCGAGCGCGGCACCGTACCAGCGCCAGCCGGGGTGCGGTGCACCAAGCGCGGCGCGGGCTCGCAAGGCAATCCAGTTGAGCAAAATAGCGGCAAAAACGAGGTCGACCGTAGCAGCCAGGTAAGCCGCGCCATAAGGCAGCCAACCCTGCATCGCTGCAACGGCGACCAGGCCGGTCGCTTGGGCAACTGATGGCAACTTGGCCAGGCGCTTGTCCGGCTCACCGGTGCGGGTCAGGACCGGCACAAAATGCATCATTGCCGCAAAGATCAGCGGCACAATGCCGACGGAAAACGCCAGATGCGCTACCGCCAATGGCGAACCCAACCCGCTCAGCGCCAGAACGGCGCTGCATATCAATGAAACAAGGGTCAGGCTCGCTGTGTATATCACTCAGTCAACAACGGAAAAATCGATCACGATGGCGCCTGGCTCGCGCTGCTTGTATTCGATCGAAAGGTGAGCGCCGTAGCGGGCCTGCAACTGGGCGAGCAGCGGCAGGGGATCGTGATCGTTGCAGAAGCGCATGGTTTCGCCGACTTGCAGCGCATCCAGGGCGCCAAAAATGGCGGCATGACGGAAACGCTTGGCGATCCCGCGGGCATCGAACGGGTACAGGGCTTCAGCGGTGGGACGGTCGCAGGAGTGGACGGGGTGAATGGTTTGCATGTGAGCTCCAGAAAAGGCATGCCGGGATGGCATCAGGCTGCGATTCTGCCCGTCCGCCTGTGCCATTTCCTTGATCCTGATCGCAATAACCCTTCCATGACCAGGCCCTCCGGCAACCATCACTGGCCCGCCCTCGATTGCCGAGCCTGCTCCAGCGCTTTCCGGATCTGCACCCGATCCTTGGCTCGCAAGCCCTCGACCATGGCACGTGAGGCATCGCGCCGCTGTTCGGCGTAACGCGTCACCCGCTCGGCAACCAGCGCCGAAGGCAGGTTGGCATCGCGCGGCAAGGCCGACAGCGCTTCGAAACTGTGCTCATAGCGGTCAGCCACCACCGACTCGATCACATCGGCCAGTTCTTCAAACGAGGCCCCTTTCCTTTCCCCCTGGCGCAGGATGCTCTCCCAAGCGCGCGTGATTGCCGCGTCCTCCTGCAAAAACTCGCCGATCTCCTGCTGAACCTGTTTTTCATCGCTCCAGCGGTAAGTCAGTTGCGGAATGTTGGCTACCATGACGCCGACGAGCGCAACGAATACGAGACCCGCCGTCAATTTAGCCCGCGGCGCCCTGCTCTCCACACCGGCGTCCGGCTTGATCAAAATCCCCATCAGCAGGCCACCGATCAAACCGCCAATGTGCGCAGCGTTATCAATCCCCGGCACCATCAGCCCAAAAACGATGCTGACCACAGAAAAGCCAACTGCCGCCCAGAACAGCCAGCGAAAATCGCCGCGCTGGATACGCGAACGTTCCAGCCAGAGATAGCTCAGCAGCGCCCCATAGAGACCGAAAATGGCCCCCGAAGCGCCGCCGGACACGGCATGACCCTGATGGAACACCAGCGACAGCAGATTGCCGGTCAGGCCGGCGACAAAATAGATCGCCGCAAACCGGAAATGCCCGTACATGCGCTCGACCCATTGGCCACCATCCCATAGCGCCCACATGTTCAAGGCCAGATGCAGCAGACCAAAATGCAGGAACATCGCGCTGCCCAGGCGCCACCACTCGCCGTCCTGGGTCGCTGGTCCGAAGTTGGCGCCCCACGCCAACTGGACGCCGTTTTGCGAATGCCACAGCCCTGCCCCGCTCAACAGCATGGCGCCAAAGACCAGCACATTCGCCGCCATCAACAGCGGCGTTACGCGCAATTGCGACACGCGCCGGCAAAGCTGATCGTTGAGATGCGACATGGTCGGGGAAGGATGATCGTCAATGGGCTTCAAGACTGCAATTATGCGCGACAATCCGGCCACTGATGAATCAGCGAATCGCCCGCGTTCCTGCACCTCGGGACCTTGAGCATCCTGTTCGAGACACCGGGTCCGCCTACGCTTCTTGCGTTAACAAAAAACGGGAGCCCGTGGCTCCCGTTCAAATTCAGCAACGCGATCGCGCTTACTGCAACTCTTCCAGACGGATACGCTTGACCTTGCCCTTTTGGGCAGACAAGGCTTCGATCTTGGCAATCGCCGCGTCGGCAGCACTTTCCTTGCAGACATGGGTCAGGATGATGATATCGGTCTCGCCCTCACCCTCTTCCGGTTCGCGCTGCAGCATGGCATCGATGGAAATGCCCTGATCAGCCAGGATGCGCGTGACGTCAGCCAGCACACCCGGCTTGTCCTCAACGCGCAAACGCAGGTAATAACCGGTCTCGATCTCGCTCATCGGCAAAATCGGCAGATTGGACATGGCGTCCGGCTGGAAAGCCAGGTGCGGCACGCGGTGCGCGGCATCGGCCGTCGCCAGACGAGTGACGTCGACGAGGTCGGCAATCACGGCCGAGGCGGTCGGCTCGGCGCCAGCACCCTTGCCGTAATACATCGTGGCGCCCACGGCATCGCCCTTGACCAGCACCGCATTCATCGCGCCTTCGACGTTGGCGATCAGGCGCTTGGCCGGAATCAGGGTCGGATGGACGCGCAGCTCGATACCGTTTTCGCGACGCTTGGCGATGCCGAGCAATTTGATGCGATAACCGAGTTGCTCGGCATACTTGATGTCGGAGGACTCGAGCTTGGTAATGCCTTCTACGTAAGCCTTGTCGAACTGGACCGGAATACCGAAAGCGATGGAGGCAATCAGCGTGGCCTTGTGCGCCGCATCGACACCTTCGATGTCAAAGGTTGGATCAGCTTCGGCATAACCGAGACGCTGGGCTTCCTTGAGCACGTCATCAAAGGACAGGCCCTTGTCGCGCATTTCGGAGAGGATGAAGTTGGTCGTGCCATTGATGATGCCTGCCGCCCATTCGATGCGGTTGGCGCTGAGGCCTTCGCGCAGCGCCTTGATGACCGGGATACCGCCGGCAACGGCTGCTTCAAAAGCAACCATGACGCCCTTGTCCTGGGCTGCGCTGAAAATTTCAGTGCCGTGCACTGCGAGCAGGGCCTTGTTGGCAGTGACAACATGCTTGCCATTGGCGATTGCCTGCATGACCACTTCCTTGGCCACGCCATAGCCGCCGATCAGTTCGACGACGATGTCGATTGCTGGGTCGTTAACCAGCGAAAATGCGTCGTCAGTTACTCGAGCCTCGCCACCGGTAACCTGTTTTGCCAATTCGACATTCTTGTCGGCTACGGCAGTAATGCGAATCGGCCGACCGGCGCGGCGGGCAATTTCATCCGCATTGCGCTTGAGAACAGTCCAGGTGCCACCGCCGACGGTGCCGATGCCGATAAGGCCAACATTGATAGGTTTCTGAGTAGTTAAGTATTGTTAATCAGATGGTTAGGTGTCGTGAATAACTAGAAACCGGCAACTCCCGACTAGTTTGTGCCGTGACGTTTGCGATAGCTTTCGAGGAAACGGGCAATACGACCGATGGCTTCGCGCAGATCGTCCTCGTGGGGAAGGAATACAAGTCGGAAGTGATCGGGGTGCGGCCAGTTGAAACCGGTACCCTGAACGAGCAGAACTTTTTCTTCTTGCAGCAATTCGGAAATGAACTGCTGATCGTTCTTGATCGGATAGACCTTCGGATCCAGCTTGGGGAACATGTAGAGCGCCGCCTTCGGTTTCACGCAACTGACGCCCGGAATGGCCGTGATCAACTCGTGAGCGATATCGCGCTGGCGACGCAGGCGACCACCATCCTTGATCAAATCGTCAATGCTCTGGTAACCGCCCAAGGCAGTCTGAATGCCGTGCTGTCCCGGAGCATTGGCGCACAGGCGCATCGAGGCCAGCATGTCCAGCCCTTCGATATAGTCCTTGGCGTGGCGCTTGTCGCCGGACACCACCATCCAGCCAGCCCGATAGCCGCAGGAGCGGTAATTCTTCGAGAGTCCGTTGAAGGTGATCATCAGGACGTCCTCGGCCAGCGAGGCAATCGAGGTGTGCTTGGCGGCATCGTACAAAACCTTGTCGTACACCTCGTCGGCATAGATAGTCAGGTGATGCTGACGGGCAATGTCGATGATTTCGCACAGCAGGTCATCCGGATACAGTGCCCCGGTCGGATTGTTCGGGTTAATCAGCACAATCGCCTTGGTGTGGGCGTTGATCTTGCTGCGGATATCGTCGAGATCGGGCAACCAGCCCTTTTCCTCGTTGCACAGGTAGTGCTTGGGCGTCCCCCCGCGGAAAGGCTGATTGCAGCTGTCCACAGCGGGTAGTCCGGAGCAGGGACAAGCACCTCATCGCCGGCGTCCAGCAGGGCGTTCATGGCCATGACGATCAATTCGGACACACCGTTGCCGACGTAGATATCCTCAAGCGTTACACCCTTGATTCCTTTTTGCTGGGTGTAGTGCATGATCGCCTTGCGTGCGGCGAAGATTCCCTTGGAGTCCGTATAGCCTGCCGCGTTGGGCAGGTTGCGGATCATGTCCTGCTGGATTTCTTCAGGCGAATCAAAGCCGAACGCGGCCAGATTGCCGATATTCAGCTTGATGATCTTGTGGCCCTCTTCCTCCATCTGCTTGGCTTTCTGCAGCACGGGGCCGCGGATGTCATAGCAGACGTTGGCGAGTTTGGCGGACTTCTTGACGTGTTTCATTGGAATCTTCCGGCTTGGCGGCGTATGGCCCCCGAGGGCCAAAGGTATAATCCTACTTTATCGTATGGTGCACCGCAATTTTGGCGGGCTTTTCGGAAGAATCGGGCCGTGAAACTTCATATTTCGAATACCGCAGGACTCAACCTCTTTACCGCCTATGGCGACGACTATGCTGCGGTCAACCACGAAAAACATGAAAAAAACCTGATTCTTCTGCCCGAGTCGGTCATTCCCGCATGGACCACCGCGACAGTCGCCACCTTGAGCGAAGCAGACATGCAGATTCTGTTGGGTTTGGGCACCGAAATCGTCCTGCTCGGGACCGGCAGGACCCTGCGCTTCCCGCCTGGCGCCCTGCTTCGCCCCTTTGCCCCGGCCGGGATCGGGCTGGAAATCATGGATCTGAAAGCGGCCTGCCGAACCTACAACATTCTCGCGGCCGAAGGACGCAAGGTCGCCGCAGCACTGCTCTTCGACTGACTCGCTCAGGTCGGCAGGTCGAAACCCTTGAGTTTCCGGTACATGTCCACTGCGTAGGAGTCAGTCATCCCGGCGACAAAATCGGCAACCTGGAGCAGGCGAATGTACGGATCGGCATCCGGCTCGCCATCGTGGCCAAGGAACTGCGATGGCAACAGATTGAGCAGCATGCGCTCGCGGGTCGTGTAGCGGGCATGCCCTGCCCTCGCCTCGACCGCATTGGTGAACAGGCCGAGCAAGGCGCCGAGAACTTCGAAACCGGCCGTTTCGATCTCGAGCGCCGGGCGGGCGGTGTAGATGGTTTCCTTGGCCAGTTTGAGAATGGCCTGCAGCGGATGGGCGATGGGCGAGCTTTCGAGGAGTTCGTCGTCGAATTTGCCGCTCAGGATGGCGTCCTCGTTTTCCAGGAAGACTGCGGCGGCGCTTTCGAGCAGGCAGCCGATGGCCTTGGCGCGCAGGTATTCGAGGCGTTCCTTGGGGTCATGCAGGCGATCCAGCCGGCCGCCGTTGATCGTGCTGCCGGCCAGGTCGGCGAGCAGGCATTCGGCATCCTTGTAGGGCACGAAACCGAGTCGGGCGGCATCTTCGAGATCGACGATGAGGTAACAGGTGTCATCCGCCACTTCGACGAGAAAAGCCAGCGGATGACGGCGCCAGGCGGCATTTGGAATTCGCTCGATTAGTCCGGTTGACCGTGCGACTTGCCGAAAATTATCGGCATCCTGCTGGAAGAAGCCGAATTTTTTGCCGCTCTTGCCATCCAGATCGGTATCGAGGTGTGACGGACGCGGGTATTTGGTGAAGGTCGCCAGTACCGCGCTGCTCAGTTGCAGGCCGCCGGGATTGGCCGGACTTTGCAAGCGGCTGACAATGCGGAAACCCTGCGCATTACCCTCATAACGCTCGAAGTCTGCCTTTTGCGCCGGGGTCAGATCATGGCGGTCGAGCAGGTTGGAGTGGCGGAACCACTCGCGGATGGCATCCTCGCCAGCGTGACCAAACGGTGGATTGCCGATGTCGTGGGCGAGACAGGCGGCGGCAACGATGGCGCCGAAATCCCCCGATTCAACGTGCTGCAAGCCATGTCGGGCGATGATTTCGCGGCCGACCACGGCGCCGAGCGAACGGCCGACGCAACTGACTTCCAGGCTGTGCGTCAGGCGGGTGCGAACATAATCACTCTTGGAGAGCGGGAATACCTGCGTCTTGTCCTTCATGCGCCGAAAGGCGGAAGTGAAGACGATACGATCATAGTCCTGCTGGAAGGCCGTGCGTTCAGCCGTGCCGGGCGCCTTGCCAGCCCCCAGGCGTTCGCTCGACAGCAGTTTTTCCCAGACTTTTCGTTTGCCCATGCTCTTCAGATTCGACGATGCGATGGGCTGCGAGTCTACTCCCCTTCGTGCGCCGCTTCGAGCAAAGCCCGCACGTGATCGGGCAGCGGCACCGATTTTCCGGTCTGCGTATCCATCCAGACCACCTTGGCGGCTCCCTCGGCAAAAATGCGCTCATCGCCTTCGATGCGCATTTCAACGTAAGTCTGGCAACTGGAGCGGCCAACGGCGCCGACAAAGGTGCGCACCTCAACGGTTCCCGGATAATTCATGGGAATCAGAAAGGTGCAACTGGCGTTGATGATGACCGGCCCGGCGCCGCCCGGACGAACCGGGATTTTCATTTCCTCGACCCACTCGACCCGTGCCTGCTCCATATAGCGGAAATACACCGTGTTATTGACGTGCCCGTAGGCATCCATGTCGCCCCAGCGGATGGGCATTTTGGTGACGTGAATCAGCTTTTTCTTGTGGTCCATAAACTTGAATACTAGAGTAGGGTTGATCAAAATATTTCCATACTGTACCGTATTGAAATCAAGTCAACAATAAAATCAGGAGACAGCATGCAGCGCGAATCCATGGAATTCGACGTCGTTATCGTTGGTGGTGGTCCGGCCGGCCTGGCCGCTGCGATCCGACTGAAACAACTCGCCGCGGAAAAAGGAACCGACTTGGGCGTCTGCCTGATCGAAAAAGGCGCCGAAATCGGCGCCCATATTCTTTCCGGCGCTGTCATGGACCCGCGCGCCCTGAACGAATTGCTGCCCAACTGGCATGAAACCGGCGCGCCGCTCAATGCCCCCGTTTCCGAAGACCGTTTCTTCATTCTTTCCGAAAACGGCGCCACCAAGGTGCCGAACAGCCTGTTGCCCGACTGCTTCCACAATGAAGGCAATTACGTCATCTCGCTCGGCAACGTCTGCCGCTGGCTCGGCGAACAGGCCGAAGCGCTGGGCGTCGAGATCTACCCCGGCTTTGCCGGCGCCGAAGTACTGTTTGACGAGAATGGCGCCGTCAAGGGCGTCGCCACCGGCGACATGGGCCGCCTGCATGACGGTTCCGAAGGTCCGAATTTCCAGATGGGCATGGAACTGCACGGCAAATACACCTTCTTCGCCGAAGGCTGCCGTGGCCACCTCGGCAAGCAGCTCGAAACCAAATTCAATCTGCGCGATGGCGTTGATCCGCAAACCTACGGCATTGGTCTCAAGGAACTCTGGGAAATCGAGCCGGACAAGCACCAGCTTGGCCTGGTCATTCACAGCGGTGGCTGGCCGATGCAGCCGGATACCTATGGCGGCGGCTTTCTCTATCATCTGGAAAACAACCAGATCGCCGTCGGCTTCGTCGTCGGCCTCGGCTACAGCAACCCGCACCTGTCCCCCTACGAAGAATTTCAGCGTTTCAAAACGCATCCGGAAATCCGCAAATCCCTCGAAGGTGGCAAACGCATCGCCTACGGGGCGCGCGCCCTTACCGCCGGAGGCCTGCAGTCGCTGCCCAAACTTACCTTCCCGGGCGGCGTACTGATCGGTGACGATGCTGGATTTCTCAACGCAGCCCGCATCAAAGGCTCGCACTGCGCCATCAAAACAGGCTCGCTGGCAGCCGAAGCCTGCTTCGCTGCGCTCGCCGGCGAACGCCAACGCGATGAACTGACTGCCTATCCAGAGTCATTTAAAAACAGCTGGTTGTACGATGAACTTCACAAAGCACGTAACTTCAAACCGTGGATGAACAAGGGCCTGGCACTCGGCTCCATCATGTTCGGGATCGACCAGGTTGTGCTGCGTGGCAAGGCACCATGGACACTACACAATCGCACGCCGGACCATGCCAAGCTCAAACCGGCTGCCGAGTGCGAACCCATTGCCTATCCGAAGCCTGATGGCGTGATCACCTTCGACCGCCTGTCTTCTGTCTTCCTCTCCAGCACCAATCACGAGGAAGACCAACCCTGTCACCTGCAACTCAAGGACGCGGGCGTGCCGATTTCGGTCAATTTGGCGCAATACGACGCGCCGGAGCAGCGTTTCTGCCCGGCGGGCGTCTATGAAATCCTGCGCGACGAAAGTGGTGCCAATCCGCGCCTGCAGATCAATGCGCAGAACTGCGTGCATTGCAAGACTTGTGACATCAAGGACCCTACCCAGAACATCAACTGGGTCGTTCCGCAAGGCGGCGAAGGCCCGACTTACCCGAATATGTAAGCCCAGCCCCCGAAACGGTGTTTGCATAACGCGAATCACTGTTTCCCGGTTTATAATCCTGCGGCTAAACCCCTTAGGGAGAACAACACATGGGCTTTCTTGCCGACAAAAAAATTCTGATCAGCGACGAACAAATCGACAATCTTTTCGTCGAACTGGCCAAGCGTTGGGATGGCCTGGATGGTCTGGTTCACTCCATCGCCTACGCCCCGACCGAAGCCATCGAAGGTGATTTCCTGAACGGCATCACCCGTGACGCCTTCCGCATCGCCCACGAAATTTCGTCGTACAGCTACCCTGCTCTCGTCAAGGCCGCGCGTCCGATGATGCAGGGCCGCAAGAGCGCCGCGCTGGCCCTCTCCTACCTTGGTGCCGAACGCACCATGCCGAACTACAACACCATGGGCCTGGCCAAGGCCAGCCTCGAAGCGGCGACCCGCTACCTGGCGTTCTGCCTAGGCCCTGAAGGTATCCGCGCCAACGCCATCTCGGCCGGTCCGATCAAGACCCTGGCAGCCTCCGGCATCGGCAATTTCGGCAAGCTGCTTGCCTATAACTCGCACAATGCTCCGTTGCGTCGCAACGTGACCATTGATGAGGTTGGCAACGCCGCCGCGTTCATGCTGTCGGATCTGGCCAGCGGCATCACCGGTGAGATCATGTACGTCGATGGCGGCATGAACACCGTTGCCTTGGGCAACGCCGATCCGCTGCCGGCCTGAGGACTTTCCCGCGACCGGGGCATTCCCACGGTCAACCGGAAAAAAGCTCAAAATCAAAAACGCCGCCCTGTGAAAACGGGGCGGCGTTTTTCATGTGCCGACAACCTTAAAAAAAAGCGGGCCGCAGCCCGCTTTTTATGACTCAACAATTGCTTATTTGTCCTTCGATTCCAGAGCAGCCTGATTGACTTCCACCTTGTAGCGACTGCGCAAGGCGGCCAGGTAAAGCTGGACTTCTTCCTGAGCGGCCAGATTGCCCAGTTGCTTGAGCATTGCTTGCTTGCTGGCATCGCTGAGCTTTTCGCCAGACTCGATTTTGGTCAGCTTGAACAACGCGTAGCCTGAACCGGGCAGTTCGACGCCGGTATAGGACGGCAGTTTGCTTGTGTCCATACGGAAAACCGGTTGTGCGGCGGCTTGCGGCAGTTGGCGCGCATCAACCCGCGACACGCTTTTCGCAGCGCCCCAGGTCAGCTTGTCCTCACCCTTCTTCAAGGCTTCCAGCCGCGCTTCGCCATCCTTGCTTGCCAGCACCATGGCTTCCTTGCCCCTGAGCAAGGTTTCGATGTTCGTCTTGACGCCGTCGAAGGGCTGCAATGCCTTGGCCTTGTAGTCGACCAGACGGGCAGCCACCAAGGTATTGGCGGCAGTTTCCACGGCCTCGGTATTACGTCTGTTTTTGACCGAATCCTCGGAGAACAACGCGGCCAGGAGTTTTTCGTTGCCGAGCACGCCATTGGCCGGATTGGCCTGACGACCCAGCCAATCGGAGGACTGGATGGTCAGCTTGAACTTCTCGGCTACCGGCTTGAGACTGTCCGCCTGCTCATAAACCATGTTGCTGAAGGTTTCGGCTGCTTCGGCAAACTTGCGCGAGCCGGCCGAGCGTTTCAGTTCAGCTTCGATTTCGCCGCGAACGTCGGCCAGCGGCTTTTCCTTGGCGGCGTGGATACCGGTCAGCTTGATGATATGGAAGCCGAAATCGGACTCGACGATCCCGGAAATCTCGCCTTCCTTGAGACTCATCGTGGCGTCCTCGAAGGATTTGACCATGGCGCCCTGGCCGAAGTAACCGAGGTCGCCTCCCTTGGACGACGAGCCCGGATCATCGGAGTTTTTCTTGGCCAGTTCGGCAAAGCCGGCCGGATTTTTCTGGATTTCCGCGAGCAGTTCTTCAGCCCTGGCTTTGGCCTTGTCCTTGCCGAGCTTTTCGGAGGCGATCAGGATGTGGCTGGCGCGACGCTCTTCCGGCACCATGAAGCGATCCTTGTGCCCGTCGTACCATTCCTTGATCTCGGCATCGGTGACGGCCAACTGGCTGGCGATGGATTCCATCGACAGCACCACATACTCGGCCTTGGCCTGCTCCGGCACTTCGAACTGCTTGGCATTTTCGTCGTAAAACTTTTTCGCCGCATCGTCGGCCAGCTTGACCTTGCCGAGATAGCTGTCGAGCTGGAGACGATATTCTGCCACCTCGCGCTTTTCAGTCTGCAGGGCCAACACGCGGTCGGCGACGGAGCGTGACACCACACCGGACTGGCCGATGGCGCCGGCCAGTTGTTGCAAGGTCAGATCCTGGCGCAACTGGGCCTCGAAACCGGCCGGTGACATGCCCTGGGCGCGCAATGCCGCTTCGTAGCGCTCGACCGAGAACTTGCCGTCGACCTTGAAGGCTTCGATGGCGCCGACGGCCTGACGGATGGCGTTGTCGCCGGCATACAGGTGCCGCTTGTTGGCCTCGATGAGGAGCAGGCGCTGATTGATCAGGTCATCAAGAATGGCCTTGCGCGCTTCCGGGCTTTCCAGCAGCTTGGGATCGAACTGGGCGCCAAGCTGCGTGCGCAGACGTTCCTGCTGTTCGCGCAGGGTTTGCTGGAACTGTTGCTGGGTAATCGTGACATCACCGATCGTGGCGACATCGCCCCCGGAACCGTCGTTGCGCATATAGGACTCAACGCCGAAAAAGGCGAACGGCAGCGTGATCAGCGCCAGAAAGACCTGGACGATTCGTTTGTTGTTGCGGACTGCGTCGAACATAAGGAGAAAAATCCTTCGAATGCGTTCAAAAAGGCAAAGCCAGCTTGCCCAAAAGGCCGAATGATACCGTAGTTTTCCTGGCCTCCCGTTGATTTAGACC
>PHCF01000084.1 GCA_002842145.1 Betaproteobacteria bacterium HGW-Betaproteobacteria-6
ACGGCGCATTCAGTTTTCCGGAGTTTTTCAATCGGCTTTGAAGCGGTATATCATACCCGAAATCAGCATTTCGCCTGACCGAACAATTTCAGGAATTCCAGCAATGAGCGATCCGCAAAGCCTCAAGAACATGGGGCTGAAAGCCACTTTTCCCAGACTGAAAATTCTTGAGCTGTTCGAAACGAGCACCCTGCGTCACATGACGGCAGAAGACGTCTACAAGATGCTGATTGCCGAAAACATGGACATCGGGCTGGCCACCGTTTACCGCGTGCTCACCCAGTTCGAGCAGGCCGGCCTGCTCGAACGCCATTTCTTCGAATCCGGCAAGGCCGTTTTCGAAATCAACCACGGCAAGCACCACGACCATCTGGTCTGCATCAACTGCGGCCGGGTTGAAGAGTTCTACGATCCGGAAATCGAGAAGCGCCAGAATGCCATCGCCCAGGAACGCGGCTTCGCCATCCAGGACCACGCGCTCTATCTCTACGCCCAATGCACGAAAACCGAGTGCCCGCATCGCGACCACCCGGACGCCAAGTCCTGACTTTCTGATTTTCCCCGATGACTGAAATCGCCTTGGCGCCGGGCGCCTGGCTGTCCTCGGCCAGCGCCACCTTTTTGCTGATCGCCCTCGCCGAATTCGGCGACAAGAGCCAACTGGTCTGCATGACGCTCGCCGCCCGCCATCGCGGGCTGCCCGTCGTGTTCGGCGCCGTCACTGCCTTTGCCTTCCTCAACCTGCTCGCCGTGCTGTTCGGCGCGGCGATCGCCGCCTGGCTGCCGGAATGGGTGGTCACCGCCGCCGTTGCGGTGCTGTTTGGTTTTTTCGGCATCAGCGCCCTGCGCTTCAAAGAAGAAGACGAAGATGAGGACATCGCCGAGAAACCCGGCCACGGCATCTTC
Organism: Betaproteobacteria bacterium HGW-Betaproteobacteria-6; assembly: GCA_002842145.1. GTDB lineage: Bacteria > Pseudomonadota > Gammaproteobacteria > Burkholderiales > Rhodocyclaceae > Azonexus. The sequence goes on from PHCF01000084.1 coordinate 907, forward strand.
GCCACCACTTTCCTGATGATCTTTCTCGCCGAATTCGGCGACAAGACGCAGATCGCCGTAGCCGGCCTGGGCAGCACCGCCGATGCCATGGCCACCTGGGTCGGCGCCACGCTGGCTCTGGCCTGCACGTCGATACTCGGCGTCGTGGCCGGCCGGCGCTGGCTCAATCGCCTGCCGCTGCACTGGATTCACCGAATCAGCGGCGTCTTTTTCCTGTTGCTGGCGCTACTCGCCGTCTTGCGCCTGCTTGGCTTCATTTGAAATTTGGCTGTTTTTTCCGGTTGACCGTAGCAATCGGAAAAAAGGGCTTCAAGCCGGCAAACGGAGCAGTTCGCGAGCGTGCTGGAGCGTGATGGCGGAGATTTCGACGCCACCGAGCATGCGGGCGATTTCCTGGATTCGCCCGGCGTCGTCCAGAGACTGGATGGCGCTCAGCGTGACGCCGTCGCGCTGAGCCTTGCTGACTTGCCACTGCCAGTTGGCCTGGGCCGCGACTTGCGGCAAGTGGGTGACGCACAAGACCTGACGTTCGCCGCCCAGTTCGCGCAGCAGGCGGCCGACGATTTCGGCGACGCCGCCGCCGATGCCGACATCGACTTCGTCGAAAATCAGCGTCGGCACGCTGGCCGAGCGCGAAGTGAGTACTTGTATTGCCAGGCTGATGCGCGACAGCTCGCCGCCTGAGGCGACCTTGGCGAGCGGCTTGGCTTCGTTGCCGGCCAAGCCGCCGATGCGGAACTCGATCTGTTCCAGTCCGTAGACGGCACCATCGGCGACCGGCACCAGGGCGACTTCGAAGCGCCCTGACGACAGCGCCAGCTGGCGCATGATTTCGCTGACCGCCTTGCCCATCTCGGTTGCCGCTTTCTGGCGGCCAGTCGAGAGTTTTTCGGCCTGCGTCAGATAATCCTTGCGGGCGGCGGCGACCTTCATTTCGAGCGCGGCCAGATCGGCCGACTCATCAAGCTCGGCCAGACGCTGCCGCCAACCGGCCAGCAAGCCCGGCAATTCCGGCGGCTGGACACGATATTTGCGCGAATGACTCATCACCGCATCCATGCGGCGCTCAACCTGGGCCAGACGGGTCGGATCAAGATCGGCCCGGTCGGCGTAGCGGCGCAGGGTGGATACGGCATCGGACAATTCGGCCTGCACCGAACCTATCAAGGCAGCGACGTCGGCCAGCGCCGGATCGTATTCGGCGAGATTGCCGAGCCGCGTGGCGACGCCGTCGATCTGGCGTTCACAGGCAGCTTCATCATCGGACAGGACAGCGAGCGCATATTGCGCCCCTTCGATCAGGCTGGCAGCGTGACCGAGACGGCGGTGTTCGACATCGAGTGTCGCCCATTCGTCATCGCCAAAGGCCAGGGCGTCGAGTTCGCCGATTTGCCATTGCAACTGTTCGCGTTCGCGCTGCAGTGCGTCGGCACCCTCGCTGGCGCTGCGCAGCATTTGCTCGGCATCGCGCCAGATCTTCCAGGCGGCGCCAACTTCACGCGCCTGCCCGCTCAGGCCGGCGTGGCTGTCGAGCAGCGTACGCTGGGCTTCGGCCCGTAACAGCGACTGGTGGGCATGCTGGCCGTGGATATCGACCAGCCACTCGCCGACTTCGCGCATTTGCTGGACGGTAGCCGGCGACCCGTTGATATAGGCGCGCGAACGGCCGCCGGCATCGACGACACGGCGGAGCAGCAGTTCGTCGTCACCCTCGAGGTCGTTGGCGCGCAGCCAGTCGCCAACTTGCGGCTGGGCGGTGATATCGAAAGTGGCGGCGATCTCAGCCTTGTCGCAGCCGGAACGGACAACGCCGGCGTCGGCACGCTCCCCCAGAGCGAGGGCCAGGGCGTCGATCAAAATCGACTTGCCCGCCCCGGTTTCTCCGGTCAACGCGCCAAAACCGCCCAGAAATGAGAGCTCCAGCCGGTCAACAATGACAAAGTCGCGAATCGTCAGGTGCTGCAGCATCAGGTTCCCTTGGGCCGCTCGCTCCACTGCAGCTTCTGGCGCAGCATGGCGAAATAGCTGTAGCCGGGCGGGTGCATGAAGCAGATGGCGTGTTCGGAACGACGCAGGCGGACGCAATCGCCACGCTGCAGATCAAGGGTCACCTGGCCGTCGAAGTGCACACGGGCGTCGTCGGCGTTGGCGATGCGCAGCTCGATGTCGGCGCTGTCGTTGACGATGATCGGCCGATTGGTCAGGGCATGCGGGCAAAGCGGCACGAGGGCAATGCCGGCCGTCGTCGGATGCAGAATCGGCCCGCCGGCCGACATCGAATAGGCCGTCGAGCCGGTCGGTGTAGCGACGATCAGGCCATCGGAACGCAGGTTGTAGATGAACTCGCCGTCAATGAACAACTCGAACTCGATCATCCGGCCGATGGCCCCCTTGTCGACGACGACGTCGTTGAGCGCCAGGTTTTCGGCAATTTCCTTGCCGTCGCGCGTCACCTCGGCAGCGAGCAGCATGCGGTTTTCCTGGGCGAAGCGGCCGTCGAGCAGGTCGTCCATGCAGGTCAGCAGGTCATCGCGCGCGATGTCGGTCATGAAGCCGAGCCGGCCCTGATTGACGCCGACCAGCGGCACGCAATAGCGGGCCAGGCGGCGCGCCGCGTTGAGCATGGTGCCGTCGCCACCCAGCACGATGGCGAGATCGGCATGGGCGCCGATGTCGTTGAAGCCGCAGGTTACCCAGCGCGACAGGTCAACCTTCTTGCCGATGTGTTCGGAGGTTTCCCGCTCGATGAAGACCGAGACACCGCGCTCGTAAAGGTATTCGGCCAGACCACGCAGGGATTCGGCAATTTCCATACTGTGGTATTTGCCGACCAGTGCAATGGTCCGGGGATTGCGGATGGAAGCGAAGCTTCTGTTCATGGGGCTGAATTCTTGCATAAAAACCGCGTGACCGTGCCACCTGACAGCGCCGATTCGCCGGAAAAGCGCAGTAACATGATTCACCCAGACAGCGCGCAAAAAAGCTCCATGCCACTTACCAACCACCAACTCAGCATGACCGTTCTGATGACGCCGGACATGGCCAATTTTTCCGGCAACGTTCATGGCGGCACCATCCTCAAACTACTCGACCAGGTTGCCTACGCCTGCGCCAGCCGCTATGCCGGCGAATATGTCGTCACCCTGTCAGTCGACCAGGTGATGTTCCGCCAGCCGATTCATGTCGGCGAGCTGGTCACTTTTCTGGCCGCCGTCAATTACACCGGGCGGACTTCGATGGAAATCGGCGTCAAGGTGCTCACCGAAAATATCCGCGAACAAAGCGTGCGCCACGCCAACAGCTGCTTTTTCACCATGGTGGCGGTCGATGAAAACGGCAAGGCGACCAGCGTGCCAGCACTCGAACCGTCCACCAACGAAGAAAAGCGCCGTTACCAGTCGGCCATGCTCCGGCGCGAGCTGCGCCAGGAGTTCGAATCGCGCCGCCTGGCGCTGCACCCTGCCAGCCCGCAATAATCACCCGTCGCTGCCGCCCCCGTTTTTTGTACAATCCTTAGCCATGCTTGATGATCGCTCGCGCACCCTGCTCAAAACCCTGGTCGAACACTACATTGCCGACGGGCAACCGGTCGGCTCGCGCGCGCTTTCCAAGTTTTCCGGCCTCGATCTGTCACCGGCCACGATCCGCAACGTCATGGCCGACCTCGAGGAAGCCGGCTTCGTTGCCAGCCCGCACACATCTGCCGGACGTATCCCGACGGCGCGCGGCTACCGGCTGTTCGTCGACCGCCTGCTCACCGTCCAGCCGCTCGAAGCACGGCAGATGGGCGAGATGAAGGAATCGCTGCAGGGGCGACCGTCCAGCCAGATCATCTCGAGTGCCTCGCAACTGCTCTCCAGCCTGTCGAATTTCGCTGGCGTTGTCATCGCACCGCGCCGCCAAGCCAACCGCATCCGCCAGATAGAATTCCTCAGCCTGTCGGAAAAACGCATCCTGCTCATCATCGTCACCACTGACGGCGACGTGCAGAACCGCATCGTGACCACCGACAAGGCCTACTCGCCGTCCGAACTGGTCAGCGCCGGCAATTACCTGACGCAGAATTTCGCGGGCCTCGATTTCGAGCAGATTCGCCAGCGCCTGGCCAGTGAAATCCAGCAATTGCGCGAAGACATCAAACCGCTCATGGCCCTGGCGCTCGATGCCGGCGATGCAGCCATGGCTGAAAACTCGGCGCCCTACGTCATTTCTGGTGAACGCAACCTGCTCGATGTCGAGGAGTTGTCGTCGAACATGAAGCGCCTGCGCGAACTGTTCGACCTCTTCGAACAGCGTTCCAGCCTGGTCCGCCTGCTCGACATTTCCAACCGCGCCGAGGGCGTACAGATTTTCATCGGCGGCGAATCGGGCATCGCGCCGCTCGACGAATGCAGCGTCATCGCCGCGCCCTACAGCGTCGATGGCCAGATCGTCGGCTCGGTCGGCGTCATCGGCCCGACCCGCATGGCCTACGAGCGCGTCATCCCCATCGTCGACATCACCGCCCGCCTGCTCTCCAGCGCCCTTTCCTACAAGTCGGACAACTAATGCCCCGTTTTCTTCCCGAGCCGCCGCACCGTCATGGCAACGCGGCCAGCACCGCTGTCGTCCTCGTCAATCTCGGCACGCCGGATGCCCCGACCGCGCCAGCCCTCAAGCGCTATCTCAAGCAGTTTTTGTCCGACCCGCGCGTCGTCGAAATTCCCAAGCCGATCTGGTGGCTGATCCTCAACGGCATCATCCTCAACACCCGGCCGAAGAAATCGGCCGCCAAGTACGCCACCGTCTGGATGCCCGAAGGCTCACCGCTGCGCGTGCATACCGAGCGTCAGGCCAAGCTGCTCAAGGGCCTGATCGGCCAGCGCGGCCATCACATCACGGTCACCTGGGCGATGCGCTACGGTTCGCCGTCGCTGCCCGACGTGCTCGGCCACCTCAAGGCCGAAGGCGCCAGCCGCATCCTCGTCGTGCCGATGTACCCGCAATACGCCGCGAGCACGACGGCGACCGTCGTCGATGAAGCCGCCAACTGGCTGCTGCAAACCCGCAACCAGCCGGAAATGCGCTTCACGCGCAATTTCCACGACAACGACGGCTACATCGGCGCGCTCGAAAAAGCCGTGCGCCGGCACTGGCAGACGAATCGCTCACTGGGCGACAACGACAAACTGCTCATCAGTTTCCACGGCCTGCCCAAACGCAGCCTGACCCTCGGCGACCCTTATTTCTGTGAATGCCAAAAGACCGGCCGCCTGCTCGCCGAGCGTCTGAACCTCAATCCCGAGCAATTCCAGATCTGCTTCCAGTCGCGTTTCGGCAAGGCCGAATGGCTGCAGCCCTACACCGCACCAACGCTCGAACAATGGGGCAAGCAGGGCGTCCGCCGGGTCGACGTCATTTGCCCCGGCTTCGTCGCCGACTGCCTCGAAACACTCGAAGAAATTGCCCAGGAAGGTCGCGCCGACTTCATCAAGGCCGGCGGCAAGGAATACCACTACATCCCGGCGCTCAACGAAGATGACGCCTGGATCAAGGCGCTGGCCGACATCGTCGAAAACCACCTTGCCGGCTGGCCGACCAAAGTCGCCATCGGCCCGCAGGCGCTCGAAACCAGCGCCCGGCAAGCCATCAAATTCGGCGCCCGCTCTTGAAATCCGCCACCGGGCGCCCATATCAGACAAACCTGATATTTGGAGCGCCCGATGCCTGAACAAAGCCTGCACGTCGTCTGTCCGCACTGTTCCACGGTCAACCGTATTTTTGGCCAAAAATTGAAAGATGCGCCGAACTGCGGCCAGTGCAAACAAGCACTGTTCATCGGCGAACCCACCGAACTGACCGCCGCCAATTTCGACCGCCACATCTCGCGCAACGATCTGCCCGTCGTCGTCGACTTCTGGGCGCCGTGGTGCGGACCATGCCGGCAAATGGCCCCGAATTTCCACCAGGCCGCCATTGACCTCGAACCCTACGCCCGGCTGGTCAAGGTCGATACCGAAGCCGAGCAGCAACTGGCCGCCCGCTTCAACATCCGCAGCATTCCCACCCTGGCTATTTTCAAAAACGGCCGCGAAATCGCTCGCCAGAGCGGCGCCCTCGACCTCGGCTCGCTAAAACGCTGGATTCAGCCTCACCTTTACCAGCCTTAACTTCTGCCCCCGGCCGCCGTTAATGATGCATCCCACAGCATTCGACGGAGGCCGAGATGAAAATTGCCAGCAGCAGCCTGGAAATGGCCTCGTCGCACGCCAGCGTCCAGCGCCGTGAGGTTCACGAATCGCTGAAAATGTGGGTCGGGCCGCAACGCCCTCAATTTGCCGGTGAAGATTCGCGCCCCCGCCCGCCGCGCACCGACAACGTCAGCCTGTCCGCTGCCGGCATCGCGGCCAGCCAAGCCAGCGCCAGTGCAACCACCGAGGATACCGAGCTCGATGCCGACCCGCGGCTGCGTTTCATTCGCTCCATGCTCGAACTCCTCACCGGACACCGGATCCGCATTTTCGATGCCCGGGAACTCCAGCCTGCTGCCGAAACCCCAGCTATCGAAGCACCACCGGCAACCGGAACACCGACCCGCCCCGCTTCGGCAGGCTACGGCGTCGAGTACGACCGTCATGAGTCCTACAGCGAGGCCGAGCAGACGACGTTTTCGGCCAATGGCACGGTAACGACGGCCGATGGCCGCGAGATCAAATTCGACCTGAAATTATCGATGTCGCGCCAGTATCACGAAGAAAGCGATATCAGCCTCCGCCTCGGCGATGCGGCGCGCCAGATCGACCCGCTCGTCCTCAATTTCGCTGGCAATGCAGCGCAGCTGACCGACCAGCGCTTCGCCTTCGACCTCAATGCCGACGGCAGCACCGAGAACATCAATTTCCTCGCCCCGGGCAGCGGCTTCCTGGCCTTTGACCGAAACGGCGACGGCAAGATCAATAATGGCAGCGAACTGTTCGGGCCAACCAGCGGCGACGGCTTTCAGGAGTTGGCTGCGCTCGATGGCGACCAGAACGGCTGGATTGATGAAAACGATGCGGCGTTTAACCAATTGTCGCTGTGGACACCTGACAAAACTGACAAAGAAATGCACCTGTCGCTGAGCGCTGCAGGGATTGGCGCCATCGCGCTAAGCCGCATCGCTACGCCATTTGACCTCAAGACAAATGCCAATGAATTGCTCGGGCAAATTCGCACTTCTGGAATTTTTTTGCATGAAGCGGGTACGGCTGGCACAATCCAGCAAATTGACCTGACCGCCTAGCCGAAAACGGTGGCAGTAACTCGAGGGACATTATGCCGCGCTTCGCCGATTTGAAGATTTGGATTCGCCTGACGGCGGCCATTTGGGTAGTACTAGCCATCATCTGGGCAGGAGCAATAGTCTGGACCACCCAGGTCAATCGAGAGACAGCCATCCAGCAGGCCCAGGATTTCTCCAAGAGCATCCACGAAATGACCATGGCCGGCCTGACCGGCATGATGCTGACCGGCACTGTCGGCCAGCGCGAAGTCTTCCTCGACCAGATCGAACAGTTGTCGGTCATCAAGGATCTGATCGTCGCCCGCAGCGATGCCGTGGTCAAACTTTACGGCCCCGACACCAAGAGCAAGCGGCCACTCGATGCCCTGGAAAAGGAAGTGATGGCCAGCGGCACGCCGTATATGTCGGTTGAAAGCGCCAACGGCAGTTCTTTCCTGCATGTCATCAACCCGACCAAGGCCTCGAAAAACTACCTCGGCAAGGACTGCATTCTTTGCCATCAGGTCCCCGAAGGCACCGTGCTTGGCGTCGTCAGCATGAAGGTTTCACTCGACTCGGTCGAAGCGCAGGTATCGGCCTTCCGCATCAAGATTGCCGGCGTTGCCATCGCTGCGCTGGGCGCCCTGCTCGTCCTCATCTACCTGATCACCAACCATTTTGTCAGCAAGCCGCTCGAGGCCATGCGCAGCGGCCTCGCCGACATCGCACGCGGCGAAGGCGACCTGACCCGCCGCCTGCCGATCAATGGCAATGACGAAGTCGGCCGGGCCGCGCAGGTTTTCAACGAAATGATGGAAAATTTCAACCAGTTGGTTCGCCAGGTCCGCGACTCTGCCAGCCAGGTTTCGGCTCGCGTTGCCGCGCTTTCCGACAGCGCCGACCGCGTCACGCAGAGTTCGCACCAGCAGAACGAAAAATCAGACCAGGCCGCCTCCGCCGTCGAGCAACTGGTTTCGAGCATTTCGTCGATCGCCCAGAGCGCAGAACATGTCCAGCACCAGTCTCAGGAAAGCCTGGCCCGCGCCAACGAAGGTAGCCGCAACCTCGGCGTCCTGCTCGGCGAAATGAATGTCGTCGAGCGTGCAGTCAAGGAAATGGCCGATTCGGTCAATAACTTCGTCAAGAACACCGAAGCCATCACGACGATGACCCGTGAAGTCAAGGACATCGCCGAACAGACCAACCTGCTGGCCCTCAACGCCGCGATTGAGGCTGCGCGTGCCGGCGAACAGGGCCGCGGTTTCGCGGTTGTCGCCGACGAAGTACGCAAGCTCGCCGAAAAGTCGTCGCGCTCGGCCACCGAAATCGATGCCATCACGGCCCAGCTTAGCGCGCAATCGGTTGCTGTCCGGCGCAGCATCGAGGAAGGCATTTCCCACCTGGAAAGCAGTCAGACTGCCGTCCATTCGGTTTCGGACATCCTCCAGGCGACCAACGGTTCGGTGACCGAGGTCGGCCTCGGCCTTGACGCCATCGCTTCGGCTACCGACCAGCAACGCCGCTTCTCGGGCGACGTCGAAAACAGCATCGAAGCCATCGCCGGCATGGCCCGCGAAAACTCGGGCACCGTTGAACAGACCGCAGGTGCCGCGCACGACCTCAAGCGCCTGGCCGAAGGCCTGGCTTCACTGGTCGGACGCTTCAAGGTTTGAGGTTTAAAACCAGCCAGCCAAACAGCCTCTCCCGAGGCTGTTTTTACATCGGCGCCAGTTCGAGATCGAGGCCGCCACCGGGGCGCGACGAACCACCGGGCATCGATCCCGTCAGGCTCTGGACCGCAGGCAGCCCCTGCGCGGCGGCGATGCGGTTGACTTCGCGCATCCGCTTGATCATTCTGGCCATCAGCGCGTTACGCATGCGCTCGAGCAACTCTTCCGACGACAGGGCGAGGGCCGCCGCATTGACCTCGAGGAACAGGGTCGGCTCGAGGGTCACTGCCGTCGAACAGCGCTGATCGCTGGACGGGTGCAGGTAGGACACCTCACCGACGGGTTCGCTACGCCCCAGGCGGCACAGCGCTTTGCCCTCGATGGAGACCTCGACCGAGCCGTTGACGATGATGCCGAAGAACTTGTTGCGCTCGCCTTCGCGGATGATCGCGACATTGGGCAGGATTTCACGCCAGACCGAGACGCGGAGCACCTCCCAGATCTCGACGTTTTCGAATTCAACGAAGAATTCCAGCCCGCGCAGAGTCTCGAAATGACTCATGTCCTGCGCCGTTTCGTCCTCATCGAGAATCTGGTAGCGCACGGCTGAAAGATCCTTGGCCATTTCCGCACCATTCCGGTAGCGGCTGTAGAGATCCTTCTCCAGCGCCCGGCGCATGATGGCGTTAAGACCTTCCGGCAGGTTCGGGTTGAGCGCCGTGACGGCCGGCGCTTCGGTATTGATGATGCGATAGACGAGCGTCGCCTGGTTGTTGGCGCGGAAAGGCAGGCGGCCGGTCAGGAGCTGGAACATCAGCACGCCGAGCGAATAGAGGTCGGTCTTCTGATTGAGCGGATAGCCCTTGATCTGCTCCGGCGACATGTAGGCCGGCGAGCCGACGCCCATGATGAAGGTCGAGTCGCGGTCCAGGTCCTTGTTCATGTTCAGGGCCAGGCCGAAATCGGCGATTTTCGGCTCGTCGTTGGCGGCAATCATGATGTTGGCCGGCTTGATGTCGCGATGAATGATGCCCTGCCGGTAAGCCGCATCGAGCGCCATGCAGCATTTGAAAATGATGCTGATGGCACGATGCATGGGCAGCAGCTTGTCGATCCGGCAGTGGTCTTCCAGCGTGAAACCGTCGACATACTCCATGGCCAGATAGGCGAACTCCGGCTCAACCACGGCTTCGTAAACCTGAACTATGTTCGGGTGATTGAGGCGCTTGGAGACCATCCCTTCGTTCTGAAACAGCTTGCGCATGCGTCGCGACATGGCGGAACTGTCTTTCCCGAACTGGATCACCTTGACGGCGACCTGGCGGTTGGCATCCGGATCGTCACAAAGGTAGACGGTCGCCGTCGCGCCCTTGCCCAACTCCTTGATCACCCGGTATTTACCGATATATTCCATGCAGGATACGCCTCAGATACTCATGGAATTATCGTAGCACGCAGGCTGCGGCAGAGCAGCAGTTTTGCCAGGCAAAAATAATTCGTCCCGGCACTTGAAAGAACAGCCGAAGTCCCCAGATAACGAAACAGTATTTTGGGAGAAAAACGCATGAGCAATACCGAAAACCCCCAGGAATCCTTGCTGGGCAATGAAACTGCGGCGGAATCCGGAATCGCGCCGACGGCCGAAGCGCCGGCCGGAGAACACACCGATACCCTGCCCAGCGTCGAGGAACAATTCCGCGCCCTCGAACTGAAAGCGGCCGAACATTACGACGCCTGGCTGCGCGCCAAGGCGGAGGGTGAAAACATCCGCCGCCGCGCTCAGGAAGACATCGCCAAGGCGCACAAGTTCGCTGTCGAGAAATTTGCCGGCGAACTGCTGGCCGTCAAGGACAGCCTGGAAGCTGCGCTGGCCGTGCCGGAGCAGACGGTGGAGAGCTTCAAGTCCGGCGTCGAGTTGACGCTGAAACAACTGGTTGCCGCTTTCGAGAAGAATGCGCTGATCGAAGTCAGCCCGGCTGGCGAGAAGTTCGATCCGCACAAGCACCAGGCCATCGGCATGGTCGATTCGGAGCAGGAAGCCAACACCGTCGTCACCGTGCTGCAAAAGGGCTACACCATCGCCGATCGCGTACTGCGTCCGGCCCTGGTCATGGTCGCCAAGGGCAAATAAGCCTTTCAATTTCAGGCGTTTTTTCCGGTTGACCGTAGCAAGTCCCTTGAAAACGGTTTGAGCGCCCCCAATTCACGAACATCAGCAATTCACATTTAGGAAGAACATCATGGGCAAGATCATCGGCATCGACCTCGGCACCACCAATAGCTGCGTCGCCATCATGGAAGGCGGCCAGCCGAAGGTTATTGAAAACGCAGAAGGCGCGCGCACCACGCCGTCCATCATCGGCTACACCGAAGACGGCGAAATCCTCTGCGGTGCCCCGGCCAAGCGCCAGGCGGTGACCAACCCGAAGAACACGCTGTACGCAGTCAAGCGCCTGATCGGCCGCCGCTTCGAAGAGAAGGAAGTGCAGAAGGACATCTCGCTGATGCCCTTCAAGATCGTCAAGGCCGACAACGGTGACGCCTGGGTTGAAGCACGCGACAAGAAAATCGCCCCGCCGCAGGTTTCGGCCGAAGTGCTGCGCAAGATGAAAAAGACCGCCGAAGACTACCTCGGCGAAGAAGTGACCGAAGCCGTCATCACCGTGCCAGCCTACTTCAACGACAGCCAGCGCCAGGCGACCAAGGACGCCGGCCGTATCGCCGGTCTGGAAGTCAAGCGCATCATCAACGAGCCGACCGCTGCCGCCCTCGCCTTCGGCATGGACAAGACCAGCAAGAACGACCGCAAGATCGCCGTTTATGACCTCGGCGGCGGCACCTTCGACATCTCGATCATCGAAATC
>PHCF01000085.1 GCA_002842145.1 Betaproteobacteria bacterium HGW-Betaproteobacteria-6
GAGCGCGCCCTGGCCGGGGGCCGGCAGCGACTGTTCTGCGGTCAACACGGATTTGATGCGATTTTCCAGACCGAGGCGGATGAGGCCGGCGGCGGCCAGAATGATCGCGTCGTATTCGCCGGCATCGAGCTTCTTCAGGCGGGTGTCGAGATTGCCGCGCAGGCTCTTGATGACGAGCTGCGGGTACTTGGCGCGCAGGATCGATTCGCGACGCAGGCTGGAGGTGCCGACGATGGCGCCGGCCGGCAGGTCGTCCAGGCCGTTGTATTTGTTCGAAACGAAGGCATCGCGCGGATTTTCGCGGGCCGAGATGGCGGCCAGCACGAAGCCTTCCGGCATGACCATCGGCACGTCCTTCATCGAATGCACGGCGAGATGGGCCTTGCCCTCCTGCATGGCGACTTCGAGTTCCTTGATGAACAGACCCTTGCCGCCGATTTCGGCGAGCGGCCGGTCAAGAATCTGGTCGCCCTTGGTCGTCATGCCTAGAATAACGACTTCAGACCCCGGATTCAGGCTGGCCAGGCGGCCCTGGACATGCACTGCCTGCCACATGGCGAGGCGGGATTCGCGGGAAGCGATGATTATCTTGGAAGGAGCAGTCATGAAGCGGCACGCAGCAAGGGTTTCGAAGGCGGCAATCTTAACATGAGCGACCAGCCGACCTCCCCGACCCACATCAAAGCCCCGGATCAGCGCCCCGAGCACCCGGATTTCTGGTGCAAGCGCTTTGGCGAAGGCGTCACCCCCTGGGACGCCGGCAAGGTGCCGAACGCCTTTGCCGACTTCGTCGCGCGCCAGCCGGCACCACTCAACACCCTGATCCCCGGTTGCGGCAGCGCCTGGGAGGCAACCCACCTGGCCGACATGGGCTGGCCGGTGACGGCGCTCGATTTTTCGCCGGTGGCGATCGAAACGGCACGCAAGATTCTGGGCAACGCGGCGGTCGATCTCGTCTGCGCCGATTTTTTCACCTTTACGCCAGCCCGGCCTGTCGAGCTGATTTACGAACGCGCCTTTCTCTGCGCCCTGCCGCGCAAGCTGTGGGCCGACTGGGCGCAGCGTGTCGCCGAACTACTGCCATCCGGCGGCCGGCTGGCCGGCTTCTTCTTTCTCTGCGAGCAGCCGAAAGGCCCGCCCTTCGGCATTCTGCCCGCCGAACTCGAGGCGCTGCTCGGCGCGCATTTCGAACGAACCGAGGATGCTGCGGTCGACGATTCCATAGCGGTCTTTTCTGGGCGCGAGCGCTGGCAGGTCTGGCAGCGGCGCTAATCCGCCGTTGCGCCACCTTACAAATTGTTTCAACCGGGCTGTCATCAATCCCTGTCAAGCGGCGTTACTCTGGAACCACCACAGGAGGAAACCACGCCATGAAACGTTTTCTGATTGCCGCGACGATCGCCGCCGCCACCCTCAGCGCCCCTGCCTCTGCGCAGGTTTCGGTCAGCATCGGCCAGCCCGGCTTCTACGGCCGGATCGACATTGGCGGCTTCCCGCCGCCGCCCCTGCTCTTTCCCGAGCCGCTCATCATCCAGCGCGGTCCGGTCAGCCGCCCGCCGCTCTATCTGCGCGTTCCGCCCGGCCACGCCCGCGATTGGCGCAAGCATTGCAAGCGCTACCATGCCTGTGGCGAACGCGTCTATTTCGTGCAGGATGACTGGTACCGGCACGAGTACGCCCCGCGCTACCAGGAACGGCACAGCCACCGGAAAGAATACCGCCGTGACGATCGCCGGGATTACCGCGACGAGTATCGCGGGCGGGACCGGGGCAACGAGCGCAAACATGATCGAGACGAGGGCCGCGGTCGCGGACAAGGTCGCGATCACTAGCCTGAACGTGCCCCACAGCCTGCCCGGCAGGCTGTGGGCGCTGGTTTGACGTATCATCGGCGGTCTCCCCAGCAGCCTGTCAAACCATGAAAACCGATACGCCCCAGACCGTCTATCTCAAGGACTACACCGCCCCCGCCTACCTGATCGATACGGTCGCGCTCGATTTCGCCATCGAAACCGGCGGCACCACAGTCAGCGCCACGCTCGCCATGCGTCGCAACCCGGCCGTCCCGGCCCAGCCGCTGGTGCTTGACGGCGACGAACTGAAAACCCTGAGTGTCACGGTCAACCTGGAAAAAGTGCCATTTTCGGAAACCGCCGGCACCCTGACCATAACCGACCTTCCCGACGCTTTCACGCTGGAAACCGTCGTCCGCATCGATCCCGACAAGAACACCCGCCTGTCCGGCCTCTACCGTTCGGCCGACGGCTATTTCACCCAATGCGAAGCGCAGGGTTTCCGCCGCATCACCTGGTTTCTCGACCGGCCGGACGTGATGTCCACCTACACCGTCACGCTGCACGCCGACAAGACGACCTACCCGGTCCTCCTCGCCAACGGCAACCCGGTCGCGGCCGGCGATGAAGCCGACGGCCGCCACTGGGCCACATGGGCCGACCCGTTCAAGAAACCGGCCTACCTGTTCGCCGTAGTCGCCGGCAAGCTCGACGTGTTGCGCGACAGCTTCCGTACCGCCTCCGGCCGCACCGTACAGCTCGCCATCTACGTCGAACCGGGCAAGCTCGACCAGTGCCCGCACGCCATGGCCGCCCTGCAAAAGTCGATGAAGTGGGACGAGGAACGCTTCGGCCTCGAATGCGATCTCGACCATTACATGATCGTCGCCGTCGGCGATTTCAACATGGGCGCCATGGAGAACAAGGGCCTCAACATCTTCAACACGAAATACGTGCTGGCGCGCAGCGATGTCGCCACCGACGTCGATTTCGAGAACATCGACCGTGTCGTCGCCCACGAATATTTCCACAACTGGACCGGCAACCGCGTCACCTGCCGCGACTGGTTCCAGCTCTCGCTCAAGGAAGGTTTGACCGTTTTCCGCGACCAGGAATTCGGCGCCGACCTGCACAACCGCCAGACCGCCCGCATCCGCGAAGTACGCGGCCTGCGCGCCGCCCAGTTCCCCGAAGACGCCGGCCCAATGGCCCACCCGATCCGGCCATCCAGCTTCGTCGAAATCAACAACTTCTACACGGCTACCGTCTATGAAAAGGGCGCCGAAGTCATCCGCATGATCCAGACCCTGATCGGGCGCGATGCCTTCCGTGCCGGCATGGACGAATACTTCCGCCGCCACGACGGCCAAGCCGTGACCTGCGAGGATTTCGTCGCCGCCATGGCCGCCGCCAGCGGATTCGACTTCACGCAATTCATGCGCTGGTACAACCAGCCCGGCACGCCGCATGTCACGGTCGACGGCTATTTTGATGGCGAAAGCAAAACCTACACGCTGACCTGCAGGCAGACCAATTCGCGCGCCAGCGACGGACAGCCCTATCTCATTCCGATCCGCGTCGCCCTGTTCGCCGAGGATGGCACGCTGTTGCCGGGCAGCGAACGCCTGCTGCAGATGACCGCGACAACCCAGTCCTTCGTCTTCAACGAGGTCGATGCCGAACCCGTCCCCTCGCTGCTGCGCGACTTTTCGGCCCCGGTCATCCTCGACTTCGACTACACGCCCGAACAGCTGACCCTGCTCCTGGCCCACGAAAGCGACCCATTCAACGCCTGGGAGGCCGGCCAGCGTCTGGCCTCGACCCTGATCCTCGATGCTGCGGCAGCCATCGCAGCCAGCCAGGCGCCGTGCTGGCCGGCCAGCTTCGTCGACGCCGCCCGCCGCCTGCTGCAAACCCAAGCCACCCGCGGTGCCGCCTTCGTCGCCGAAGCGCTCACCCTGCCTGGCGAAACGACGCTGGCCGAAGCCATGGCCGTGGTCGATCCCGATGCCCTGCATGCCGCCCGCAACACCCTGCGCCGCCATCTCGCCGAACAGCTCGAAGGCGAGTTTTCCGGCCTCTACGCAGCCCTCGCCCCGCAAGCCCCCTACGCACCGAGCAGCGAACAGGCCGGCCGCCGCGCCCTGCGCAGCCTCTGCCTCGGCTATCTGGCCGAACTCGACACGGCGGAAAGCCGCCGTCTGGCCGTCCAGCATTTCGAGCAAGCCGACAACATGACCGACCAGTTCGCCGCGCTGTCGGTGCTGGCCAACATCGAAGGCGAGCATGCCGAACGCCAGGCCGCCCTCGACGCCTTTTATGCCCGCTGGCAACACGAAGCATTGGTCGTCGACAAATGGCTGCAAGCGCAATCGACCAGCCGCCGCCGGGACACGTTGACCACCGTCGCCGCCCTCACCTCTCACCCGGCCTTCGACATCGGCAACCCGAACAAGGTCTATTCACTGATCCGCGCCTTCGGCGCCAACCTCGTCCGCTTCAACGCCGCTGACGGCAGCGGCTACGCCTTCATCGCCGACCGCGTCCTCGAGTTGCACGACCGCAACCCGCAAGTCGCCTCGCGCCTTGCCCGTTGCTTCGACCGCTGGAAAAAATTCGACAGCGGCCGGCAAGCCCACGCCCGCCAGGCGCTCGAACGCCTGCGCGACCACGCCGGGTTATCGCGCGATGTGCTCGAGGTGGTCACCCGCGCCCTCGACTAACGCAAAAATATTTCCCCACCGGACCCAAATAGGTGAATACAAATGCATACAGCGCTCTAGAATAGCCGACAAGAAAGCAGCCAGAGATCGCGGGCAGCCAGACTGCCCGAAAAAACCTGGCGCCAGGCATTGCATTGAGTCAGGGGGGCAGTCGTGGGCATTCTCAAACTAATCCGATCCTTGTTCCGGCACGAACCGCCGGACACCCAGCCAGCGACGACGTCCGCACCCGCGGTCGCCATCCGCCCGGTGGTCATCAACGAGCGGCGCAGCAAGGAGCGTATCAACGCCCGCGAAGGCACCCGGGTGCTGATCATCGACGACTCCAAGACCGTCGTCACCGTGCTCAAGAAATTTCTCCGCTCGGCCGGCTACGAAACGCTCGATGCCCTGGACGCCGAGAGTGGTCTGGCCCTGTTGCACGAGCAAACGGTCGACCTGGTCTTTCTCGACATCATGCTGCCCGGCATAAACGGTTTTGCCGCCCTGCGCGCCATCCGCCGCGACCCGGCGACGCGCGACATCCCGGTCATCATGATGAGCGGAAACGAACAGGCGATGGAACAATTCTTCGGCACCCGGATCGGTGCCGACGATTTCATGAAGAAGCCCTTCTCGCGCTACGAGGTTTTTTTCCGCATCGAGCGCCTGCTCGACGACAACCTCGTTCCCCGGCGTGCCAAGCCGCGCCCGGCTGAGGCTGCGGCACCGCAAGTCGCCACGATCGGCCGCTCAGCTCCGTAGCCACGGCCCCAGCAACTGGCGCAAGGTCTGCTCGTTCCATCCCTTGACCACCTCGTCGCCAACGACGGTGAGCGGAACCCCGTTGCCCCCCAGCTTCCGATGCTGCAGGAGCGCCGTCGAACTTTGCTCGATGTCTTCTTCGGTATAGCGGATGCCGTTGCTGGCAAAGAACTCGCGCGTCATCTTGCAGTAGCCACACCAGCTCGTGGCATAAAGCACGACGGCTGGTTGTTCGCTGGCGGCAACAGCCAGCCCGGCGGACAGGCCGCGTTGCTGCCATAGCGGCCGGCCGAACCAGAAGGCGGCCCCCAGGACGAACAGAATCAGCAACCATTTGCCCAGGCCGCCGCGATTCGCCGGGACGGTCGCCGGACCATACTGGCGCATGCTTTCCGGCGGCAACGCAGCACCGGCCTTGAGGTAGGCCCGGGTGCACGACGGGCACTGCCAGTCGGGCGCCTCGTCGGCGAGCTGGCGGGCATAGTTGCAATGGGGGCAGATTCGGCTCATGGAAAACACGCTCGGCGGATTGACTGAATTGGCACCCGGCCGATCCGCAAAATCTCGGCCGGCCCCGGGCGTTCCGCATTGTAGCGAAAGTTCATGCCATCAGGGTACGGCACACGCAAGCATGCCGCACCCTCGTGGTCAGATAGCCTGGCGAAATTGGCCGCTTTTTCCGGTTGACCGCAGGAATCTACGCGGCTCTGGCCGGTACTGCCGCCACCGCCTCGAGGAACTCGCGGCCCCAGCGATCGATGTCGTTGTGCTGGACAATGTCGTACAGGCCACGCAGTCGCGCCTCGCGCTCGCCACGCTCCATGTCCAGCGCCTGGCGCAGGCGTTCGCGCAGATCGGCCGGGTCGTGCGGGTTGGTCAGCACGGCACCGTGCAACTCGGCAGCAGCACCGGCAAACTCGGACAAAACCAGTACGCCGTCACCTTCGACCTGGCCCTGGGTCGCCACGTATTCCTTGCAAACCAGATTCAGGCCGTCGCGCAACGGCGTGATCCAGCAGATGTCGGCCTCGGCATACCAGGCGACGACCTCCTCGAAGGGAAGGGGGCGGAAGAAGAAGCGGATCGGCGACCAGCCGACTTCATTGAACTGACCATTGACGGAGCCGACCGCCTGCTCAATCTGCCCCTGCAGCTCGTCGTAAATGGTCATTTCCTTGGCGGCCGGCACACAGACGACGACCAGCGACACCTTGCCGCGCAGTTCCGGCGAGGTGGCCAGCAGATCGCCGAAGGCACGAATTTTCTCCAGCGTGCCCTTGGTGTAATCCAGGCGCTCTATGGAAATCACCAGACGTTTGCCGGCAAATTCATTGCGGATGGCCTGGCGCCGCCCCGGCGTCCGGTGGTCGGCCAAGGACCGGCGAATGCGTTCCAGATCCAGGCCGACCGGATGAGCGCCGAGACCGATGCGGCGGCCATGCACCTCGATCTGGGTGGTCATCGTATCGAGCCCGACGGCGCAACCGAAACTGAGGAAGCGCGGCGCACAGGCCTTGCGCTCGACAATGCTGAGCGAAGCGACACCACCGGCCACATCGACAAAATTCTCCGCCTGGCGGGGAATGTGGAAGCCGATGTAATCGCACTGGAGCAGGCTGCCGACGATCTCGCGCCGCCACGGCAGCACGTTGAAGGCATCGGCCGACGGGAAATAGGTGCCGCCGGCACCATCCACAGGTTGTAGTCATGTAGCCAGACGGTAGCGGCTTCGGCGGCCTCGGCAGCGGTTCTTTCGGCAAATTTCCGGTTGACCGCGAGAAACACCTTCCAGTCCTCCTCGCGGAAAATCGCCCGTTCCCAGAAGGTATGCAGGGTCGGCCAGAAAGCCTCTTTCGAGAAGCGCTTGTAGAAAATCTCCACCTCCTCCGCGCTCAGCGCCACCCGCGCCGCGACCAGTCCCGGATAGGCCTTAGCGTCAACCTTGGTATGCACTTCGAAGGGCGGATCGTTGGCCTCGTCATGCACGCTCCAGGCCACCCAGGAGCCGCGCTTTCCGGCACTGAAAAACGACAGCAACGAGGGGATGATGCCGTTCGGCGACTTCGGCCGGCGCTGCACGATGCGCCCGTTGATGCGCTGCTCCTCGTAGGGCAGGCGGTGGTAGACCATGACCAGATCGGCGCGCCCGACGGCCGCCGTTTCCGCCGAGCCGCGCACGTAATCCTGGGCAAGCAGACCGAAATGCACGATGGCCTGGAGGATGCCACCGCAGCCCGCGTCGTCGGCCTGCAGGACATTCGGCATGTGCCGGGTCGCTGCGAGGAGGGCCGCTTCGGACTGGCCGACACAGACGCCCTGGAAGCCGGCCTCGTACATCGACAGGTCGTTCAAGGTATCGCCAGCCACCAGGATTTGGCTGTGATCGAGCCCAAGATGATCGGCCAGGCGCAGCAAGGTGCTGCCCTTGCTGATGCCCTTCGGCAGAATGTCGAGATAACGGCTGTCCGAATACAGCACCTCGCAATTGAGCGCCTCGGCCACCTCGGTCAGTTCGGGCGTCACGGCATCGCTGTGACAAAAATAGGAGCAGCGCCGCTGTTGCGGCACCTCCTGGCGCTCAAGTTCAGCGAATCGCCGCATGGCCTCGGCCACCACGTGTTCGCCCGGCCAGCGTTGGTCGATCTCGGCCTGCAGCGGCTGCACCGGCTGCAAGGTGCCGCCCTCGACCACGGTTCCGCCGACATCGCAAATGATGTAGTCGGGAATCGGCACGGCCGGGTCGGAGAGGATGGGCATCACCGCCTCCAGTCCGCGCCCGGTGACAAAGACCAGTTGCACGTCCTGACTGCCGGCAATCAGTTGATAAAGGCTCTGGCGATGCTCGGCCAGACCGCCCAGGAAAGTTCCGTCGAGATCGGTTGCTAATAGCATGCGGGTTACTCCTTGACATCGCTTGCGGCTGACCGAAGGTCAGCAGGATGTCGATCTGCCGGGGGAGCGGCGCCCCCGGAAATTATATTGATTAACAATTCAGTTAATCAGCGAGTAACAAACCGTAACACATCATCGCATTGATTTACAATACAATTTTTTATTATTTAAATTTAACAACACGTAAATTACGTTAAAAACAAATTTAATTTTCAGCTTTGGGAGCTCTGCATATCAACACCGAATCCGTACCGGAAGCCCTGCTTCAGTTCGCCACCCCCTTGCGCATTGCGCTGATCATCACCCTCGCCCTCATCGCCCAAAGTCTGATCGCCAGACTTGCCCCGCGGCTGCGCGAAGCGATCGCCAGGCAGCAGGAATCGCTCGAAGGCATGCAGCGGGTTCGCACCCTGTCGCGCGTCCTGCGCTACGCCTTGACGGTCGCCGTCAGCGTCGTCACCGTCCTGCTCATTCTCGGCGAATTCGGTATCTCGGTCGCCCCGCTGCTTGGCGCCGCCGGCGTGGCCGGCATTGCCATCGGCTTCGGTGCACAAAGCCTGGTCAAGGACTATTTCACCGGCTTTTTCCTGTTGCTCGAAAATCAGATCCGCATCGGAGATGTCGTCGAAGCCGGCGGCAAGACCGGCGCGGTCGAGGAACTGACCTTGCGCTACCTCCGCCTGCGTGACTACTCGGGCAACGTTCATTACGTCCCGAACGGCCAGATCACCGTCGTCACCAACATGAGCCTGGGTTACGCCTATGCCGTCGTCGATCTGGGCGTTGCCTACGGCGAAGACGTCGACCGGGTCATCGCCGAGATGCACGCCGTTGGTGAAGACCTGCGTCAGGATGCCGGGTTCGCTCCGCAGATTCTCGACCCCTTGGAAATCGCCGGGGTGGAGCAATGGGCCGACTCCTCGGTTGTTATCCGTTGCCGCTTCCGCGTCGCCCCCAACGCCCAATGGGCAGTGCGCCGGGAATACCTGCGGCGCGCCAAGCAGCACTTCGACCGTGCCGGCATCGAGATTCCCTTCCCGCACATCAAGCTGGTCACAACCTAGCTGCGCCACCCGCCAGCCATGACGATCAAGCCGCCAGGGCTGCCTTGGCCGGGACCCAAAGGCGGCGGCTGACCGGCAATTTTTCCGGCACGCCGCGGAGCAGCGCCCAGCCATAGGCCTCGGCATCGTCGCCGGCGGCCTTTTCAAATCCGGCCAGCGCCGCCCTGGCGACGAGCACGGCCCGGTGCAGGCGCAGAAAGCGCTCGGCAAACTCGACCTCGAGATGGGCCAGCGTATCGTCGAGCAAATATTCGCGCTCGACAGTCCGGGCCGTCACGTATTTGAGATCGGCCTTGAAATAGAGCACTTCGCCGATCGGCACGAGCAGCAGGCGGCCGCGCTCGTGGCAAGAAAGATGGGTCCGTCCGCTGCCGCGCATTTCGTGGCCAATGTTGGCAAGCAATGTCGAGTCCGGCGGCTGCCCGTGCACTTTCTGCAGGGCGGCCAGCAGGCGCTGGGTACGCACCGGTTTGAGCAGGTAATCGACGGCATTGAGGTCGAAGGCCTGCACCGCGTAGTTGTCGTAGGCGGTAGTAAAGATGACGGCCGGCGGTTTGCTCAGACGACCGAGGTGGGTCGCCAGCTCGATGCCATCCATACCGGGCATGCGGATATCGGCGAGCACGACATCAACCGCCTTTTCGCCCAGGATATCGAGCGCCGCCAAGCCATTACCGGCCTCGCCGACCACTTCGCTCGGCATCTGCCCGGCAATATCGGAAAGCAGGGCGCGCAGCCGGTCGCGGGCCAGCGGCTCGTCATCGACAATAAGAATTTTCAGGGCTTGCGGCGTTGGCATGGCAGCACAATGCGAACTTCATAGGTGTGATCGCCGGTTTCAATTTCCAGGCGGGCCTCGAGATCGTAATACAAGGCCAGCCGTTCGCGGATATTGGCCACGGCGATCTGGTTGCCAGCGGCATGCTGGACCTGACCGACGGTCGGGTTGGCGATCGATACGCGCAGCTCATGGCCACGCTGCTCGATGGCGATGCGTACGGTGCCCCCCTCCGGCGCCGGCTCGATGCCGTGATAGACCGCATTCTCGAGCAGCGGCTGAAGCATGAGCGGCGGGATCGGCAGATCGAGTGAAATTGGGCCAATTTTCCAGTCGACCGTAAGACGATCTCCCAGGCGCAGGGTTTCGAGCTCGAGGTATTGCCTGCCGAGGGCGATTTCGTCGGCCAGGCTGACCATCTCGCCGGGATCGCGCATGGCGGCGCGAAACAGGTCTGACAACGACTCGAGCGCCGCTTCGGCCTGCTGCGGCCGGGCGCGAATCAGCGACAGCACGGCGTTGAGCGAATTGAACAGGAAATGCGGCCGGATACGGGCGTTGAGGGCAGCCAGACGGGCCTCACTGAGGGCCGGCGAGAAGGCGCGCGAACGCAGATCGAAATAGACGAGCAGCAAGGCCGTGGCCGCCGTGCTGAGCAGGATGAAACGCCATACGCTGCCGCCGTCGGCCAGCCCGAGCGAGGCCGTGTAGAAAAAGAGCGCCGCCGAGATGGCCGCGATCAGTCCAAGCACGCAAGATTGACCGAGACGCAGTGGCAGACGCCACAAGGCATCGCGCAACAGCGACAGGAACCCGAGGCCGATTAGCAGCAGCGGCTGTACGACTGCCGCCAGTTCGACGTAACGCCCGGCCCAGCCGGCCAGATCAGGCGCCTGGGCGAGCGCGGCAAGGCCGGCCAGCAGGTTGATGCCGAGCAGCACGCGCAACATGACGCCGAAATTGCGCCAGTCAGGCAAGGGGTGGGTTGCGGGAAAGTGCCGTATACTTGTCATCTTTGTGCGGATTTGCTCCAAATTCGTCGCCGATTTGCCCCATTCTAGACCACAGTCAGACATCCGCGGCTCGCTGGCCCACGCCCGCATGCTGGCCAAACAGGGCATCATCGCCGCCGCCGACCTGGTCGATATCGAACGCGGCATGGCCATCGTCAGCGCGGAAATCGAATCGGGCCAGTTCGAATGGTCGCTCGACCTCGAGGATGTGCACCTCAACATCGAAAAACGCCTGACCGCCATCGTCGGCGACGCCGGCAAGCGCCTGCACACCGGCCGCTCGCGCAACGACCAGGTGGCCACCGATATCCGCCTCTACCTGCGCGATTCGATCGACGACATCCTCGTCCTGATCAAGGCCTTCCGCGGCGCGCTGGTCGATCTGGCCGACAAGGAAGCGGCCACCCCGATGCCCGGCTTCACGCATCTGCAAGTCGCCCAACCGGTCACCTTCGGCCACCACATGCTGGCCTATTTCGAAATGTTCGGCCGCGATGCCGAGCGTTTCGTCGATTGCCGCAAGCGCGTCGCCCGCCTGCCGCTCGGCGCCGCCGCGCTGGCTGGCACGACCTACCCGATCGACCGCGAATTCGTCGCCGAACAACTGGGTTTCGAAGGCGTCTGCGAAAACTCGCTCGACGCCGTTTCCGACCGCGACTTCGCCATCGAATTCACCTCGGCCTGCGCCCTGCTCATGATGCACGTCAGCCGCCTGTCCGAAGAACTGGTCATGTGGATGAGCCCGCGCGTCGGCTTCATCCAGATCGCCGACCGCTTCTGTACCGGCAGCTCGATCATGCCGCAGAAGAAGAACCCGGACGTGCCGGAACTGGCACGCGGCAAGACCGGCCGCGTCTACGGCCAGCTGATGTCGCTGCTCACCCTCATGAAGTCGCAACCGCTGGCCTACAACAAGGACAACCAGGAAGACAAGGAACCGCTGTTCGACGCCGTCGATACGGTCACCGACACGCTGCGCATCTTCGCCGACATGGCCGGCGGCATCACAGTCCGCGCCGACAACATGAAGGCTGCGCTGACCCAGGGCTTCGCCACCGCCACTGATCTCGCCGACTACCTGACCAAGAAGGGCCTGCCCTTCCGCGATGCCCACGAAGCGGTCGGCCATGCGGTCAAGGCGGCCGAATTCAAGGGCGTCGACCTGCCCGGTCTGACGCTGGAAGAACTCCGGCAATTCTCACCGCTGATCGAAAATGACGTGTTTTCGGTGTTGACCGTGGAAGGTTCGCTGGCCAGCCGCAACCACATCGGCGGCACCGCCCCGGCCCAGGTCAAGGCTGCCGTCGCCCGCGCCCGTCAGCGTCTCGGCTGATTCGCCAAGGCTCACCGAAAAGACCGCCGAGTGCTTCCGGCGGTCTTTTTTTTGCGCCGAACGATCTGGAGGTTTAATATATAAGCGAACGTTGATATTCCGTTTTCAACGTGACCTATAACGAAACCCAAGGCAGATCAGCATGTACTCAACCATCGTCGACAACACTCCGCTCATCAAGGTGAGCAGCGCCAAACACGAAGCCAGCTACGCCGTGAATGGCTCGCTCATGAATCCACTGGAAGCCTTCTACGCCTCGCTCGCGGCGTGCGCAGCCGTCTACGCCAAGAAAGCCTGCAAGGAACTGGGCGTGCCGGCCGCCGGCATCGAAATCGCCTGCAAGCCCTTCGCCGGCCCGAGCGGCCCGCTATCGCTGGCGAAGTTCAAAACGGACGTGCGCTTTCCCGAGCATTTCACGGCCGAACAAAAGGAAAAAATCCTCGACAGCATCGCCCACTGCGCGGTCAAGGATATTGTCGTCAACGGCCCGGCCATCGACTTTCAGGTCGCCGAGGCCTGAAAGCGCCGATCCCACGGTCAACCGGAAATTTCGGTCAAAAACAAAAAGCCGGGGACATGCCCCGGCTTTTCAATTTCTGCGGCGGAAAATCAGGCCGCGATTCCTTCCAGCATCTGTTGCAGTTCGCCGGTCTGGTACATCTCTTTCATGATGTCGCAGCCGCCGACGAACTCGCCCTTGATGTAGAGCTGCGGAATGGTCGGCCAGTTGGCGTATTCCTTGACGCCATTGCGGATTTCCTCATCGGCCAGCACGTTGACCGTAACGAAGTCGTCAACACCGCAGACCTTCAGGATCTGCACGGCCGTCGCCGAAAAGCCGCACTGCGGAAAACGGGCATCGCCCTTCATGTAAAGGACGACCGGGTTGCCGGTCACGGTGGCGTGGATGAAGTTCCGGCTCGCTTCGCCCTGGTCGTAGCCGTGTTCGAACAGCAACCAGCCGCCAGGGTTCAGGTGAGCGGGCGCAGCGGCAACGATGCGGCGAATGCAATCGAGGCCATCGGCCCCGTCGGTCAGCGCCATTTGCGGTTCGTGTGGCAAACCATTGAGGGCCAGATGCGGGTCACCGGCTGCGACGTAGGGCGGATTGGAGACAATCACGTCGAAACGTTGGCCGGCCAACGGGCCGAACCAGTCGCCCTGGTGGAACTTGACGCTGGCGCCGAGCCGGCCGGCGTTGTTGCGGGCCACCGAAATGGCCTCTTCGGACAGGTCGACCGTAGCAATCGTCGCAGCCGGACATTCGAGGGCCAGCGAAATGGCGACGATGCCGGAACCGGTGCCGAGATCGACGACCGTCGGCGCCGCCAGGCCGCGCAGTTTTTCCAGCGCCAGATCGATGAGAACCTCGGTTTCCGGACGTGGAATCAGGACCGCCGGCGACACCTGGAAAAGCCGCCCGCGAAACTCGGCCTCGCCGGTCAGATAGGCCAGCGGCTCGCCACTCGCCCGCCGCGCCAGCAATTCGTCAAATACCTGCTGGGCCGGGAGCATCAGGGGATTTTCCGGGGACATCAGCAGATCGGTGTAGCGGTAGCCGGAAACATACTCCAGCAGCAGTCGGGCCTCGAGCCGAGCCGACTCGACTCCCGCCTCGGCGAGCACTTTCTGCCCCCTGCGCCAATTTTCCCCTAGTGACTGCACGGCACATCTTTCGAAATAAATAAAAAAGCCGCGAACACGGCCGTTTTGATTATACCGGCCTCGTCGGCAGTGCACTGGGGCCGAGTTCGTTCAACCCGGCGCTGAATCGGCACTTCTGAACAATGCGCCATGATTTCGATTTTGGCCCTTTTTCCCGGTTGACCGTAGCAATCGAGGCTGACTGCCTGGCGCACCGAAATTTCGCGGTTCTTCAGGCTCAGCCGTTCGTTTCGGCCAGTTCCGCCAGCAGATCGGCCTGATGTTCGGCCGCCAGCGCGCCAAGCAGTTCGTCCATGTCGCCGTCCATGATCGCGGCGATCTTGTAGAGCGTCAGGTTTATGCGGTGATCGGTGATCCGCCCCTGCGGGAAGTTGTAGGTGCGGATGCGCTCAGAGCGGTCACCCGAGCCGATCAGGCTCTTCCGGGTACTCGAGATGTGCGCCTGCTGGGCACGCACCTGGACATCCTTGATGCGCGCCGCCAGTACCTTCATGGCCGAAGCCTTGTTGGCGTGCTGCGAGCGACCGTCCTGACATTCGGCAACGATGCCGGTCGGCACGTGGGTGATGCGCACGGCCGAATCGGTCTTGTTGATGTGCTGGCCGCCGGCACCGGAGGCACGGAAGGTATCGATGCGCAGGTCAGCCGGATTGAGGTTCACATCCTCAACCTCATCGACCTCGGGCATCACCGCCACGGTGCACGCCGAAGTGTGGATACGGCCCTGCGTTTCGGTTTCCGGCACGCGCTGGACGCGGTGGCCGCCCGACTCGAACTTCAGACGCGAATAGGCACCGTTGCCGGCCAGCCGGCAGATGATTTCGCGATACCCGCCGAGCTCCGACTCGCTGGCCGACAGCACTTCGACCTGCCAGCGCTGGCGTTCGGCATAACGCGAATACATGCGAAAAAGGTCGCCGGCAAACAGCGCCGACTCGTCGCCGCCTGTCCCGGCACGAATTTCGAGCAGCACGCTGCGTTCGTCGTTGGGGTCTTTCGGCAACAACAGTTTCTGCAATTCGATTTCGAGCTCAGGCAGGCGCGCCTTGGCGCTGGCGATTTCCTCTTCGGCAAAATCCCGCATTTCCGGGTCGTCGCGCATCGCCTCGGCTTCGGCCAGGTCGTTTTCAGCCTGGCGAAAAGCATTGAACTGGATGATGACCGGCTCGATTTCCGAGCGTTCGCGCGACAGTTTGCGGAACTGATCCATGTCCCCCGCCGTGCTCGGCGCCGACAGCATGCGGTCGATTTCGTCGAGACGATCGACCAGCAGTTCGAGTTTTTGGCGGATGCTCGATTTCATATCACAAGCCGGTCAGCAAATGGTTCAAGGGGGCGTAATGGTACCCGAGAACACCGTTCGTCGGCGATGGATGGCAATTGCCACAGCGAGATTCACCGAGCATAATCGTCCGATTGCGGATATCGACAATCAATGCGCCACATTCCACATTCCCTCATTGCACTGGCGGCAACACTGGAATCGCGTTGGGAAGATTATCGCGCCAAGGGCGAAGTTGATCTTTTTGTCGAATTCACCCTGTCGCTCAATGGCCTGACCGAGCAGCTCAACCGTCATCACCTGCCGGGGCTGGTCCGCGCCTGCCAGGAATTGGAGAACACGGCACTGACCCTGTTCGGTGACAGTTCGATGCATCCCATCCCGCACGATCAGGCAAATGCCATCAGCCGGCAATTGCTCATTATCCTGACCGAGCTTCGCCGCCACGAAACGCCAGTCACCCCTGCAAGACGCCAGACCGACGAAGTTGTCGAACGCGAAAATGCCTGCCAGCAACTGCGTCAGATCGTGATCGTATCCACCGAAAACCACCCGGCGACGAAGACCCTGAGCGAGCAACTGGGCTTTTTTGGCTTCACCCCTCGACACTTTCGCTGGGGTGAGACACCGAGCGTCGACGAGCCTCCATTGGCCATCCTGTTCGTCCCGGAGCATGAGGGACGCGCTTATCCGCCCACCGCGATTACCGGCATCATGGCCTTGCGGACTCTCTTCCCGAGCAGCTATTTCTACTGCCTGTCGGTACCGATCAACCTGCAAAGCATTGTCCTCCTCCAGCGCGCCGGTGCCGATGCCTGCGTACCGCTTGGCGACACGGTCAGCGACGTCTTGTCACGCATTCTCGACTTGGCCCAGACGCGGGAACAGGAGGCACATCGCGTCCTGATCGTCGAAGACTCGGCCACCGCCGTCGCCCACGTTCGGCGCTCGCTATCGCAGCACGGCATCGACAGCCGGGCCATCAACGACCCCCGGCTCCTGCTCGAAGCGGCGGCCGAATACAAGCCCGATGCCATCCTGATGGACATGTACATGCCCTTCTGCAGTGGCGTCGAAGTCACCAGCGCCCTGCGCCAGGTTCCCGAATACCATTCGCTGCCGGTCATCTACCTGTCAAGCGAAAGCGATATTGCTCAGCAGGTTGAGGCCTTGCGCCTCGGCGGCGACCAGTTCCTGACCAAGCCGACCAATCCGATCATTCTGGCGGCGGTGGTCAAGACCAAGATCCAGCGCTACCGGGAAATGCTCCACTCGACCCGCCACGACAGCCTGACCGGCCTGCTCAACCACGCCACGGCCAAGGATCAGATCGAACGCATGATGCACGACGCCTTGCCGGGCGGTCGCCTGGTCGTCGCCATGATCGACATCGACCGTTTCAAATCGATCAACGACCGCTTCGGTCACCCGGTCGGCGACCAGGTCATCCGCAGCCTGTCCTGGTTACTGCGTGGCCGTCTGCGCAACACCGACCTGATCGGGCGCTACGGTGGAGAGGAATTCATCGTCGCCCTGCCCGATACCGAACCGGAAAAGGCCACCGTTCTGCTCGATCAGATACGTCAGGATTTCTCTGAGCTGCCCCACGCGCATGCCGAAGGCTCGGTGCGTGCGACCTTCAGCTGCGGTATCGCCTCCCTGCCCTATTTCATCACCTCGTCGAGCATCATCCAGGCCGCCGATGCCGCCCTGCTTCAGGCCAAGCGCAGCGGCCGGAACTGTTTGCTACGTGCCGAGCCCGAATGCGGCCACTCAGTCACCAGCGTGGAGATGGAACAGTCGGCTTACCGCGGCCTGCAATTCAGCCCGTTCGCCACCATCGGCTGAATTCAGCGCCTGCGTCGGGGCGTGCAGGAACTTGTTGGTCAGCCGTTGCGACAGCTGTTCGAGCACTTTTTCCGGCGCCTCACCCTTGGCCAGCATCTTCACCGCGTGCTCCATCTCGTGGCGGCGCATGCGCTCGGCCGAATCGCGCAACGAGCGGATGACCGGCACCGTGTCGCGCGATGCCAGCCAGCCGAGAAAATCCTGCACCCGGTTGGCAATGATGGCCTCGGCATCGACCACGGCGGCCTGCCGTGATTCCAGGCCGCTTTCGACAACCTGGGCCAAATCGTCGACGGTGTACAAAAAGACATCGTCGAGCTGACCGACTTCTTCTTCGATGTCACGCGGAACGGCGAGATCGACCATGAATATCGGGCGATGCCGGCGCGTCTTGATCGCCCGCTCGACCATGCCCAAGCCGATAATGGGCAAGGGACTGCCAGTGCAGGAGACAACGATGTCATGGCTGGCCAGATGCTCGCCCAGATCGTCCAGACGAATGGCCGTACCGCCGTACTGCTCGGCCAGGACACGAGCCCGTTCCACCGTGCGGTTGGCGATGGTGACCTGCTTCGGCTGGCCGGCGCAGAAATGGGCGGCACACAGTTCGATCATTTCCCCGGCACCGATGAACAGGATGCGCTGGCCGGCAATCGATTCGAAAATCCGTTCGGCCAGATGGACGCCGGCGGCCGCCATGGAAACAATGTTGGCGCCGATGGCTGTCGTTGAACGCACTTCCTTGGCGACCGAAAAGGAGCGCTGGAAGAGCTTGTGTAGTTGCGTGCCGAGCGTGCCGTTTTCCTCGGCGGCGCGCACGGCATCCTTCATCTGGCCGAGAATCTGCGGTTCGCCGATGACCATTGAATCGAGGCCACTGGCAACGCGGAAGGCGTGGCGGATGGCCTCAGGCTGATTGTGGGCGTAAACATACGGCGCCAGCTCTTCGCGACTGACCTGATGATATTGGGCCAACCAGTCGATGACGACTTCAGGCGACTCGGCAGAGCAGTAGATCTCGGTGCGGTTGCAGGTAGACAGGATCGCTGCTTCGCGTACCGGACGATCGCGCGTCAGGTCGGACAGGGCATGCGGCAGCTTGTCGGCGCCAAACGCTACCCGCTCGCGAATGGCGAGCGGCGCTGAATGATGGTTGATGCCAAGGGTAAAAATCACCGGATCGGGCAGGCGCGAACGAAATAGGGCGCTGATTATAACACCCGACCCCCGACAGCCCGATTTAGGCGGGATCAGAACAAGAATCGCGGCGCCCCCACCGTTGACCGTGGCAGAGCAACTCCAGCAAACACTGTTCCCCCGCGCCTCAAGCGGCTATGATTCGACCTTCCACACGCCGCCGAAAAAACCAGATGCGCGCCTCGCTGCCTATCGCTCTCCTGCTCTCCACGCTCCTCTCCGCCTGCGCCTTCAAAGGCGAGATTCCGGCCAGCAAGCACATTTCACAAAACGGCCCGCTCAAGGTTCATCCCGGGCTGCTCGGCAAGCCAGTGCCGGCCGAACTGCAGCCGGGCTCCAGCCTGCCGGCCGCCAGTCCCACTCCGCTCGCCTCCAGTGCACAACCTGAAGCGCAGATGAAAATGGACCCGATCGGCCTGCGCACCCAGCGCAGCGTGTACTTCGATCTCAACAGCGCCGCCATCAAGGCTGATTACGACCCGGCGCTACGCGCCCACGCCCGCTACCTGGCCGAGCACCCGAAGGCGCGCGTACGTATCGAAGGCAACGCAGACGAACGCGGCAAGCCGGAGTACAACCAACACCTCGGCCTGAAGCGTGCCGAAAACGTGCGTACCGTCCTGGCCAGACACGGCGCCGGCAAGAACCAGATCAGCATCAAGACCCTGGGTGCCAGCAACCCGAAATTGACCGGTCACGACGAAGAATCCTGGGCCGAAAATCGCCGCTCGGACGTGGTGTACGAACGCGAAAGCTGACTCGCACCGCAATCCCCAAAAAAAAAGCCTCGCTACCCAGCGAGGCCTTTTTTAATTTGTAATTCGATTATTTTTGCGGCTCGGTTTCGGCAAGCGTCGGCCGCAGGGCGAGCCATTCGGAAAACGGAATTTCAGCAACCTCGAGCTGCCGCCGTTCCACGCGCTTGCGCCGCTCCAGCCAGCCGTTGGGCGGCCCGTACTCGCGTTCGCGACGATCATCGCCCTTCCGCTTCTCATTTTTCACGACCACCACACACCTCGCTTCAACATTACCAAGCAGCCACCTTCCCCGCTTCGGTTTCAGATTACGGCGAAGCAAAAAAACAGTCAGTGAAGAAAATCACAGCGGCAGACAAATAGGGATTCGTCCGACAGACCTGATTGTTTCCTATCAGAATTACCAGTTCGGCTCACGCTCCGGTGTCGCCGTGATGCGGTGAATGCTGAGGTCTGCCCCTTCGTATTCCTCTTCGGTATCAAGACGCAAGCCCATGGTCGCCTTGAGCGCGCCGTAGACCAATCCGCCACCGATCAAGGCCACGGCGATAGCCATCGCCGTCATGATCAGTTGCGGCATGAAGGCAATGCCGCCGGCACCACCCAGAACCTTGCTGCCGAAAATGCCGGCGGCAATGCCGCCCCAGGCGCCGCACATGCCGTGCAGCGGCCAGACGCCGAGCACGTCGTCGATCTTCCAACGATTCTGCACCAAAGTGAACATGACCACGAACAGTCCGCCGGCCACCCCGCCGACAACCAAAGCACCAATCGGGTGCATCAGGTCGGAGCCGGCACAGACGGCGACCAGGCCGGCCAGCGGCCCGTTATGCAGGAAGCCCGGGTCGTTCTTGCCGGCAACGAGGGCGACCAGCGTGCCGCCAACCATGGCCATCAGCGAATTGAGGGCGACCAGGCCGGAGATTTTTTCGAGGGTCTGGGCGCTCATGACGTTGAAGCCGAACCAGCCAACCGTCAGAATCCATGCACCGAGGGCGAGGAAGGGAATCGATGATGGCGGATGCGCCGAAATCCGGCCATCCTTGTTGTAGCGGCCGTGGCGCGCGCCGAGGAGAAGCACGGCAGGCAGCGCGATCCAGCCGCCCATGGCATGAACGACGACGGAGCCGGCAAAGTCGTGGAACTCCTCGCCGAACGTTGCCTTGAGCCAGGCCTGGACACCGAAGGCCTGGTTCCAGGCAATGCCTTCGAAGAAAGGATAGACGAAGCCGACCAGCATGAAGGTGGCGATCAGCTGCGGGTTGAATTTGGCTCGCTCGGCGATGCCGCCGGAAATAATGGCCGGGATCGCCGCCGCAAAGGTGAGCAGGAAGAAGAATTTGGTCAGTTCATAACCGTTCTTCGCCATCAGCGTTTCGACGCCACTGAAGAAATTGACCCCGTAGGCGATGCTGTAGCCAACGAAAAAGTAGGCGACGGTCGACACGCCAAAATCGGTCAAAATCTTGACCAGCGCATTGACCTGATTCTTTTTGCGAACCGTGCCGACCTCAAGGAAAGCAAAGCCCGCATGCATGGCCAGCACCATGATGGCGCCGAGCAGAATAAACAATACGTTGCTGCTGGATTGAACCGTTTCCATGGATTACCCCATTCAAAGAATGGGGAGGCCCAAAGCAAGCACCATTCCAGTGCGCCAATATTGTTATAAATCAGTGCATTGCAAAATCCGATAATGAACATATTGCACCGTTGCGGTGCGATATCTTGAGCCACTGCGCATCATTGGTGCGCCCATGCATTAATTAGGGGCGAGTTCTGGCGGCAGTAAAACCCACATTCGGCCACTCTGCTTCATCCGCCCGGCCAGCTCGCCCGCCTCCTTGCCGAAGCCCCAGAAAAAATCGGCGCGCACGGCACCTTTGATGGCGCCACCGGTGTCCTGTGCCATGACCAGACGGTTCATGGCAATGCCGGAATTCGGCCGGGTCGTGGCCAAAAAGACCGGTGAACCGAGCGGCACGGAGCGCGGGTCGATGGCAATACTGCGCTCGGCGGTCAGCGGTACGCCGAGGGCGCCGATCGGGCCATCCTGACTATTTGGAACTTCACGGAAGAAAACATAGCTCGGATTGGTGTTGAGCAGATTGTCGAGGCGCGACGGGTTGGCTCGTGCCCAAGCCTGGATGCCCTGCATCGATGCCGCTTCGAGTTTCAATTCGCCACGTTCGACCAGTTCCCGGCCAATGGATTGGTAGGGGTGCCCGTTCTGGTCAGCATAGTTGAGACGAACCACGCTGCCATCGGCCAGCCGGACGCGGCCGGAACCCTGGACCTGCAGGAAGAAAAGCTCGACAGCATCGTCCACGTAGAGCAGGGTTTTGCTAGGCAGTCTTTCGCCGCGCGCCGTGATTTCGGCCCGCGACCAATACGGCAGCACCCTGTTGCCTTCCAGACGACCGCGCACGCGCTTGCCTTTGAGCTCGGGAAAGACCGCCGACAGGTCGATAGTCAGCAGGTCATCGGGCACGCCGCGCACGGGCTGTTCAAAACCTTTGGCGCGTGACCGGCTACCGCGTAAAAGGGGCTCGTAATAGCCGGTGACCATGCCGTTTGTGGCGCCGTCGCCGCTGGCGATGGCATAGG
Source organism: Betaproteobacteria bacterium HGW-Betaproteobacteria-6 (assembly GCA_002842145.1). GTDB lineage: Bacteria > Pseudomonadota > Gammaproteobacteria > Burkholderiales > Rhodocyclaceae > Azonexus. The sequence continues at coordinate 21,695 of PHCF01000085.1, forward strand.
GTTGCAGATGCTGCTCGAAGAAGCGGCGCGGGTCGTGGCCAGGCGTGCCGTCGGCCGCCCGCGCCAGATCGCAGACGCGTTTCCAGCCGGGGCCGTTGGGCTTGCTGGCGACGCCACGACAGGAGAGCAGGAAGGCCGGCCAGGCGGCGGCTACATCGTCGGTCGCCCAGCCGGGCAGATCGCTCCAGACAGCGGGCTGCAATGTGCGCGAAAAAGCTGGCGGCGTTACCGGAATGGGGGTTGGCTCTGGAGCCGGGCAGACGGCACAGGCCGGACAGGGGGCGCAAACCAGCGGCGGGGCAACGCTGGGCGGCACGGTCGAACAGCCGGCCAGCAGGGTGAGAAATAAAAGAGCAGCCGTTTGGATTTTTCGCATGGGTTTCGCTAGAGTTCGCAATTTGCCGCGAAGTATACCTGCCACCATGTCCAACTCCCCCTCCCTGGAACGCTTGCTCGCCCGTGCCGAAGCCGTGCTATCCCGCTTCGAAGCTTCCCTGCCGCCGCTTCAGCAAACGCCCGACTGGCAGTCCGCCGTCGCCTTCCGCTGGCGCAAGAGCAATGGCCGCGGCTGGCTGCAGGCGGTGCGCCATCCACACCCCATCCGCCTGGCCGATCTCGAGAACATCGACGACCAGAAGGATCGCATCACCGCCAACACACGCCAGTTCGTCGCCGGCAAAACTGCCAACAACGTGTTGCTGACCGGCACCCGCGGCTCCGGCAAGTCGTCGCTGGTCAAGGCCGTACTCAACGAGTATTCGGGCAAGGGGCTTCGCCTGGTTGAGGTGGATAAGGACGATTTGACCGACCTGGCCGACATCGTCGATCTGCTCGACGGTCGACCGGAAAAATTCATCATTTTTTGTGATGATCTCTCCTTCGAGGCTGGCGAGACGGCGTACAAGGCGCTGAAATCGGTGCTCGACGGCTCGATCGCCGCGCCTCCCGACAACGTGCTGATCTACGCCACCTCGAACCGCCGCCACCTGATGCCGGAGTATTTTTCGGAAAATCTCGAAACGCATCGCGTCGACGACGAAATCCACCCCGGCGAAACGACCGAGGAAAAAATCTCGCTGTCCGAGCGCTTCGGCCTGTGGATCTCCTTCTACCCGTTCAGCCAGGACGACTATCTGGCCATCGCCAATCACTGGGCGCGCCAACTCGGCGTCAGCCAAGAAGTCATAGCCGCCAGCGAGCGCGAAGCCCTGAACTGGGCGCTGAGCCGCGGTTCGCGCTCGGGTCGCGTCGCCTGGCAGTTTGCCCGCGATCTGGCCGGACGCCAGAAAACAACGCGAAAGAAAGCCAAGTGACGAAGATCGTCGAAGTCGCCGCCGCCGTCATGCTGCGCGCCGACGGCCGCGAATTCCTGCTCGCCCAGCGCCCGGAGGGCAAGGTGTACGCCGGCTACTGGGAATTCCCCGGCGGCAAGGTCGAGCCCGGCGAAAGCGTCCGCGACGCGCTGATCCGCGAGCTGCAGGAAGAACTCGGCATCACGGCCACCGCCTGCTCGCCCTGGCTGACCCGACAATTCACCTACCCGCACGCCACGGTGCGCCTGAATTTCTGGCGGGTCACGGCCTGGGACGGCGAAATCGGCATCACGGCGCCGCTCGAACACTCAGCCGTCGAATGGCAACGGACCGGCGAAACAGCCACCGTCGCCCCGATCCTGCCGGCCAACGATCCCATCCTCAAAGCCTTGTCGCTGCCGACAAAGATGGCCATCACCAACGCCGAAACGGAAGGCGCGGAGCGCCAACTGGAACGTCTCGATGAGGCGCTCAAGGCCGGGCTGCGGCTGATCCAGGTGCGCGAAAAAAACTGGCCCACCGAGCAACGTCAGTGGTTCGCCGAGGCTGTTTGCCGGCTGGCACACCGCCACGGTGCGCTGGTCGTCATCAATGACGACGAAGACATCGCTCGCCAGGTCGGTGCCGACGGTGTGCATCTGTCGTCGGTCAAACTGGCCGCCTGCACGCAGCGCCCGGATTTCATGTGGGTTGGCGCCTCCTGCCACACGGCGGCGGAAGTCGCCCGCGCCGGCGAACTCGGCCTCGACTACGCGCTGCTCAGTCCGGTGCTGGCAACGCCCAGCCACCCCGAAACATCGGGCCTGGGCTGGCCGGAATTTGCCAGACAGGTGGCCGGCAACACGCTACCGGTACTGGCGCTGGGCGGCATGCAGCCGGCGCTGTTGCCGCAAGCGCAAGCGTGCGGTGCGCATGGCATTGCGCTGATGCGCGGCTGGTAGTGCGCCGCCGGGAAATTCGATTTTGGGCTTTTTTTCCGGTTGACCGTGGAAGGTCGCCGGAGGGCAGGATTCAGCGCGTCGGCTGATCCGGAAAGTCGAGGCCCGGTGTACCAGCCTCTTCATCACTGACCGCGCCACCGATGCGATAAGCGTCGCTGGCCCAGCAGCCGAGATCGATCTGCTTGCAACGTTCGGAGCAGAACGGGCGGTTCGGATTCTCGGGGGCCCAGAGGGCATCTTCGCCGCATTGCGGACAACGGACCTTGCGCACGGCCATTACAGATTGCAAAAAGTCAGGTCGAAGGGAACGTCGCGCTCGCAGCTACGAGCCTTCAGCTCGCCGGCCGGCGGCTTGGTGAAGCGGATGTTGAGAAAATACTTGTTGGCGCTGACTTCAGGAATCGCCGGCTCATCGACACCGACCGTTATGCGCACCATCTGTGCCGCGGAACCGCCCAGATTGAGCTGGAACTGGCCATTGGTTGCCACATAGTTTTTCGGCCGGCCACTCGAACGCAACAGGCGCAGAACGATGGCGGCGGCATCGCGCAGCGGCAGCATCGGCTTGGTCCAGCCCTCCAGCGCGCTGCGCCGGACATCAGCCGGACGATGCAGCCACCAATGGTAGGAGGGCAGGTCGAACTCGCAGACGCCGCCGGGAATGGCGGCCCGGCTCTTGATGCTCATGAGCCAGTCGTTTTCGCGCAGGTATTGGCCGATCTTGCCAGTCATGCCAAGCAATGCGGCGGACGACTGCTCGATTTCGTAGAGCGCGCCGGACAGCGCCTCTTCGGAAATTTCGGGGTTGTTACGGAAGGCGAGCAGGGTTTGCCGCTGCCGTTCGAGTTCCTGGATGAGGTCCATCTTGAGGTCGGCACGACCGGCCACCTCAAGGATTTCAAACAGGGATAGGAGGGCCATGTGGTGCTCGGGGGCACCTTCTTCCTGAGCGAAATAAGCCGTTTTTTCGAACAGGTCTTCCAGGCGCAGCAGCGTGCGGATGCGCTCATTAAACGGGTATTCGTAGGTAATCACGCGGCCGGTGTCCGATAAAAACGGAAAATTTTGTTTATTCTGAGCCATTTGCATGTTCGGCCAAAAGTGCTAGATAGTTTGCATGCAAGGCTTTGATCTGGCCGATGAGTTTTGCCTTGTCCGCATCATTGACCACGACATCGTCGGCGACAGCCAATCGCTGCTGGCGCGTGGCCTGTGCCGCCATGATCGCCCTGACCTCATCCGCAGTCAGTCCGCTACGCGTCATGACGCGCTCGATTTGCAGGTTTTCCGGGCAGTCGATCACGACGATACGATCACAGCGCTCACGGTAAGTTCCGGACTCGACGAGCAGCGGCACGGCCAGAATGACGTAGGGCTCGGGCGCGGCCTGGCTGCGTTGGCGCGAAACCTCGCGGATGAGCGGATGCAGGATGCTTTCAAGCCGTCCTCTCGCCGAAGGGTCGGCAAAAACCAACCGGCGCATGGCCACCCGGTCGAGGGCACCATCGGCGGCCAGGATTCCCGGCCCGAATTCGGTCGCCAATGCGGCCAATGCAGCACCGCCAGCCTGCGTCAGTTCGTGGGCGATGGCATCGGTATCGACCAACCCGGCCCCCTGCTCGACGAACAGGTCGGCAACCGTGCTTTTGCCGCTACCAATCCCGCCGGTCAGGCCGACGACGTACTGACTCATCGGCAGGCCAGCGTGACGAACTTGGGCAGGAGGCGGCCGACGGCGCCGATCAACTCGACCTTGTCGGCCACCGGCCCGCGCGCCTGCAGGGTGACCATGCTGTCCTTACCTGGACGCAGCCCGAGCTGGGCCGAGCGAACGCCGAGCGCCTTCAACTCGGCCAGTTTTTCCTGCCCGCCTTTTTCGGACGAGAAGACACCGAGCGAAATGGCGTTGCGGTTCGCCGCGTCCTGGACGACAAAAAATTCCGTGACGCCCAGTTCGCGCAGTTCGGCCGATTTCTTCTCGGCGTCAGCCTTGCTGGGCTGGGGTGGAATGAACACCCACCAGCCATTGCCTTCGGTGGCAACCACTCTCCGGGACACCTTGTAAGCGCCAAAACGCTCGGCGAGCAACGCCGACAGCCGCTCGGCATCGGCCACCGGCAAGGGGCGCCAGGTCAGGCAGATAGCCGGCAGGTCGAGCTTGGTTTCCGGTGCTGGTTCCGGTGGAACGGGCACGTCCGCCTCAGTTTTCTCCGGCGCGGTTGTTTCCTCAGCGGGAGTGCTTTGGGGGATGGCCGGCTCGGGCTTGGCGAGCGGCTTCGCCGGCGCCTCGCCGCGCGAGACGATGCGCATGCGCTCGGGCAGGACCTGTTGCGCGATACGCCCGGCATCCGGATTGTCCGGTCGCCCGAAGTAGCCCTGGCTGAAGGCATAGAACAGCAGGTTGGCGAGCACAAGCAGGAAGACGAGGGCTTTCACGGATTCAGCCTACCTTGGGCAAGTGCTTGAGTGATTCGGCGATGGCGGCTTCCGGGTAGTCGTAATCTTCAAGCTTGCCGGAGAAGTACTTGTCGTAAGACGCCATGTCGAAGTGGCCATGACCTGTCAGACTGAACAGGATGGTCTTCGGTTCGCCGGTCGCCTTGCACTTGAGGGCTTCGTCGATGGCAGCGCGGATGGCGTGACAGGATTCGGGTGCCGGGATGATGCCTTCGGCCCTGGCGAACTGGACGCCAGCCTCGAAGGTCGCTACCTGCGGCACGGCCAGGGCTTCAATGCTGCCTTCGTGCAGCAGTTGCGACACGAGCGGCGAATCGCCGTGGTAGCGCAGACCACCGGCGTGGATGCCGGGCGGCATGAAGTCATGGCCGAGGGTGTACATCTTCATGATCGGCGTGTAGCCGGAAACGTCGCCGTAATCGTAGGCGTAGTGGCCCTTGGTCAGCGTCGGACAGGAAGTCGGCTCGACCGCGACGCAACGAAGGTTGGCGGCGCGCTTGTCGCCGGCCGCCTTATCGGCCAGGAAAGGAAAAGCGATGCCGCCGAAGCTCGAACCGCCGCCGCAGGGCCCGAAGATCACGTCCGGATAGAGGCCGATCTTGTCGAACTGCTTCTTCGCTTCGAGGCCAATCACCGACTGGTGCAGCAGCACATGGTTGAGGACCGAACCCAGGGTGTAGCAGGTGCCGGAATCGGCGGCAGCTTCCTCGACGGCCTCCGAAATGGCCAGGCCGAGCGAGCCCTGGTTGTCGGGGTCGGCGGCCAGCGCGGCGCGACCGGCATTGGTCAGGTTGGTCGGGCTGGCGAAGACGTCAGCGCCCCAGGTCTGCATCATCGAGCGGCGGAAAGGCTTTTGCTCGTAGCTGACCTTGACCATGAAAACGCGCACCGGCAGACCGAACATCTGGCCGGCGAAAGCGATTGAAGAGCCCCACTGGCCGGCGCCAGTTTCCGTGGTCAACCGCTTGGTGCCGGCAATTTTGTTGAAATAGGCCTGCGGCACGGCGGAGTTCGGCTTGTGCGATCCGGCCGGCGAAACGCCTTCGTACTTGTAGAAAATCTTCGCCGGCGTGCCGAGTGCCTGCTCCAGACGCAAAGCCCGGCAGAGCGGCGCAGGGCGCCACAGCGCGTAGATCTGGCGGACCTCTTCGGGAATGGCGATCCACCGTTCGGCGGACATTTCCTGTTCGAGAATCGGGCCGGGAAAAATGGCACCCATCGCCTCCGGCGGCACCGGGTTGCCGTCGGGCCCGAGCGGTGGAGCCGGTGGATTGGCCATGTCGGCGACGATGTTGTACCAGTGGGTCGGAATGTCTTCTTGTTCTAGATTGATGCGCAGCGGCGTCACTTTTTTCTCCCCCGAAAGTGTTTTCTGAAAGCCGGTAACTTACCCCAAAAGGATGCACCGACCAAGGGTGCGCCTTGATTTTGGCCGTTTTTTCCGGTTGACCGTAACAACCCAACCATTTTGACGCCCGCCCAGCCTTGTCCGCCCCAAAAATCGCCCCCCTGACCTGCCACCCGGCCACCACCGGGGCGTTCGCATGCGGCATCGAGGTCAGCGTCGCAGCGACGGACGATGGCGGATTGCTCCTCCGCTATCGCATCACCTGCCCGCCAGCCGGCCTCCGCCTGCCGGCGCCGCAACCGGCCGGCCCGGCCGACGGCCTGTGGCAGCACACCTGCTGCGAAGCCTTCGTGATGGAAGACGGCGAAGCCTATCGCGAATTCAATTTCTCGCCGTCCGGCCAATGGGCGGCCTACCGATTCACCGGCTACCGGGCGCGCGACGAGGCCTTTGCCCCGGCGGCCGAACCGCAGCTTGGTTTCACCCCGCGGGTCGACGGTTGTGAACTGACCGCCACACTCCCCGTCGCCCTGCTCCCACCCGGCGAGATGCTGCAACTCGGCCTCACCGCCGTCATCGAAGCGGCAGATGGCAGCAAGCGCTACTGGGCGCTGGCCCACTGCGCGGCCCAACCCGATTTCCATGTCCGTCAGAGCTTTGCCCTGACCTTGAAGCGAAACACGCCATGACCCAGACCATCCAGTTCGGTATCGACCGCCTGATCGCCGAGCCCGCCCTGCGCCGCCCGCTGGCTGGCCGGCGCCTCGCCCTGCTCGCCCACCCGGCCTCGGTCACCGCCGACCTGACCCATTCGCTCGACGCCCTGGCCGCCCTGCCCGATCTCAAACTCAGCGCCGCCTTCGGTCCGCAGCACGGCCTGCGCGGCGACAAGCAGGACAACATGGTCGAGTCGCCCGACTTCCTCGACCCGCAACTCGGCATCCCGGTATTCAGCCTGTACGGCGAGGTGCGCCGGCCGACCGATGCGATGATGGACACTTTCGACGTCCTGCTCGTCGATCTGCAGGACCTTGGCTGCCGCATCTACACCTTCATCACCACCCTGCGCTACGTCCTTGAAGCCGCCGCCAAACACGGCAAGAGCGTCTGGGTGCTCGACCGCCCCAACCCGGCCGGCCGCCCCGTCGAAGGGCTGACCCTGCGCGAAGGCTGGGAGAGCTTCGTCGGCGCCGGCGCCATGCCGATGCGCTATGGCCTGACCATGGGCGAACTCGGCCACTGGTTCATCGCCACGCTCAAGCTCGACGTCGATTACCACGTCGTCACCATGCAAGGCTGGCAGCCCGACGCCGCCCCCGGCTACGGCTGGCCGCTCGGCGAACGGACCTGGATCAACCCCAGCCCGAACGCCCCCAACCTGTGGATGGCCCGCGCCTACGCCGGCACGGTGATGCTCGAAGGCGCCACCTTGAGCGAAGGGCGCGGCACAACGCGCCCGCTCGAACTGTTCGGCGCGCCGGACATCGATGCCCGCGCCGTCCTCGCCGAGATGCGCAGCTTCGCGCCGCACTGGCTGGCTGGCTGCAAACTGCGCGAATGCTGGTTCGAGCCGACCTTCCACAAACACGCCGGAAAACTCAACCACGGCATCCAGATCCACTGCGAAGGCCCGTACTATGACCACGCCGCCTTCAAGCCGTGGCGCATCCAGGCCCTCGCCTTCAAGGCCATCCGCCGCCTCGCCCCCGACTACCCCCTGTGGCGCGACTTCGCCTACGAGTACGAACACGACCGCCTGGCCATCGACCTGATCAACGGCTCACCGCTCCTGCGTGAGTGGGTCGATGATCCGGCCACCCTGGCCAATGATCTCGACGGTCTGGCGACCGCAGATGAAGCCGCTTGGCAGGATAGCCGCCGCCCCTTCCTGATCTACTGAAAATTGCGCGCCAGAGGCTTTCCATTGGGAATAAAATGGCCTCAAAAAGATAGCAAACTTGCCGACAGCGCCATGAGGTGACCAAGCTGAGCGAAGTGCGTTTGCGCGATGACTGCCCTGCAGCAATCGGCCATGGACTCACCAAGGCAGTGCTGGCGTTGTGCCTGCTGGTCGGACTCTCGGTCGCCAGCGCCGGCGAACTGACCGCCGCCCCCCAGGCATCGCCACCGGCCACCGCCACCCCGCAACAAGTAGCCCGGTTCGCCATCCTTTCCATCCGTCCCAAGGCGGACACCCTGGCTCGCTGGCAACCGCTCATCGATTACCTCAACAGCACCGGCCCATCACGGCCCATCGCGCTGGTTGCCATGAACATCCAGGAACTCGAAGCGGCCGTCCGCGAACGGCAGGTTGATTTCGTCCTGACCCAGCCCGCGCACTACATTCAGCTCACTCAGCGCGAAGGCCTGCATTCGCCGCTCGCCACGCTGATCGGCATTGACGGCGGCAAGCCGCTGGCCACTTTCGGCGGCGTCATCATCACCCGTCGCGACCGACAGGACATCCAGAAACTCGCCGACCTGCGCGGCAAGCGCATCGCTAGCGCCAACAAAAAAGGCCTCGGTTCCTACCTCATGCAGGCCTATGAACTGAGCCGGGAAGGCATCCACCTGCCCGACGACGCCACGGTAATCGACGTCGGCCTGCCCCAAGACAGGGCCGTCAACGAACTGCTGGCCGGGCGCACTGACGCCGCCTTCGTCCGCACCGGGATGATCGAGGCCCTGCACAAGGAAAACAAGCTCGATCTCAGCGAGATTCGCGTCATCAACGCCAAGGTCGATAGCACTTTCCCGTTTACCCGCTCGACCCGGCTTTACCCCGAATGGCCGGTCGCCGCGATGCCCTGGGCCGACGACGAACTGGCTCGGCAAATCGCCGGCGCCATCCTGTCTCTGCCGCACAGTGGCGGCGCCGCTCGCGCCATCGGCATTCACGGCTTTGCCATTCCGGCCGACTACCGTCCGATCGAAACGCTGATGCGCGGTCTGCGCGTTGCCCCCTTCGATGCCTCGCCAACGATCACCGTCGGCGATATTTTTGCCCAGCATGGCCTGACCATTTCGATGGCCTTTGTCCTCGGCATTACTGGTCTGCTTGTTGTCATCGTCGCGCTGTTCCGCGCCAACCGCCGGCTGACGACCGAACGTTCGCGAACGGCCGAAGCCATGGCCAGCCTGTCGGCGACCGAAGCCCGCTTTCGCGCCGTTTTCGAAAACGTCGATGCCCTTTCCATCCAGGGTTACCTGGCCGACGGCACGGTTGCCTACTGGAACCATGCCTCGCAGACCCTGTATGGCTATACGCCCGACGAGGCGATTGGCCAGTCGCTGCTCGAACTCATCATTCCGCCCGCTTTGCATGAAAGCGTGCAACACGCCGTCGACTGGATGTTCACCAACAAAACCGGCATTCCGGCTGGACGCCTGACCCTGCGCCACAAGGACGGCCATCCGGTCGAGGTCTATTCGAGCCACACCGTGGTCGATACGGCCGACCTCGGCACGATGATGTTTTGCCTCGACGTCGACTTGCGCCAACTGGCCACTGCCGAGCAGGCGCTCATGGAGAGCGAGGCGCGGCAACGGATGATCCTCGAGACGCTTGGCGAAGGGGTGTACGGTGCCGACGCCAACGGCATCTGCTCGTTCATCAACCCGGCTGGTCTGGCCCTGCTCGGCTTCAGCGAAGAAGAGGTCCTCGGGCGTAGCACTCATGACCTTTTCCACCATCACCAAGCCGACGGAACGCCCTATCCGCTCGCCAACTGCCCACTTCACCTGACTTCCCGCGACGGCCTGACGCGCCGCCTGGAGGACGTTTTCTGGCGCAAGAACGGGGACATGTTCCCGGTCCGCCTGACCATCACGCCAACCCTGCACGGCGGCGTCATCAGCGGAACTGTGGTTTCCTTCTCGGACATCAGCGAAGCGCGCCGTATCGCGCTGGAGCTGGAGCAATACCGCGATCACCTCGAAGCCGAAGTCAGACAGCGTACGGCGCAACTGGACATCGCGCGACAGGCAGCCGAAGCCGCCAGCCGTTCGAAAAGCGCTTTCCTGGCCAACATGAGCCATGAAATCCGGACGCCGCTCAACGCCGTGCTCGGCATGGTCCACTTGCTGCGCCGCGACAATCCGACGGCGACACAGGTCGACCGGCTGGACAAGATCGACGCCTCATCCCAGCATCTGCTCGCCGTCCTCAACGACATTCTGGACATTTCCAAGATCGAGGCCGGCAAGCTGCAACTCGATGAAACCACGGTCGACATTCGCAGCATTCTAAAACGCGTCGTTTCCGTGCTCGGAGAACGCGCCCGCGAAAAGGGACTGGTCCTGCAAACCGAATCCGACGATTTCACGCAAACGCTGATCGGCGACCCGACACGCATCACCCAGTGCCTGATCAACTTCACCGGCAACGCCATCAAGTTCACCGAGCAGGGCAGCGTGACGATCAGGGTCAGCCAGATCTCCGCGAGCGACAGTGAAGTCAAGCTGCACTTCGAGGTCGCCGACACCGGCATCGGCATTTCGGCAGAGGCCATCGCCCGCCTGTTCGCCATCTTCGAGCAGGCCGACAGCTCGACCAGCCGCAAGTTCGGTGGCACCGGCCTGGGCCTCGCCATCACCCGCCGCCTGGCCGAACTGATGGGCGGCAGTGTCGGCGTCAGCAGCACGCCGGGCCAGGGCAGCCGTTTCTGGTTCACGGCCCGCTTGAAACCGGGCAACGATGCCACGGATGCCCTGACGCCAAGCTTCACCGGCCTGACGCCGCAGGCCGTCCATGACACGCTGGCCGGCCACCATCTGCTGGTCGTCGAAGACGAGGCCATCAACCGTGAAATCGCCCTCGAGCTGCTCAGTGAATTTGGCGTCACCGCCGATACGGCCGAAAACGGGGAACAAGCGCTCGAACTGCTCGCCCGGCAGGACTACGATCTGGTCCTGATGGACATGCAGATGCCGAAGATGGACGGCCTGGAAGCCACTCGCCGGATTCGCGCCCAACCGCAGCACGCCTTGCTGCCGATCATCGCGATGACCGCCAACGCCTTCGCCGAAGACCGCGAACGTTGCCTGGCGGCGGGCATGAACGATTTTCTCTCGAAACCGGTCGAGCCTGTCGATCTCAAGCTGCGGCTATTGCGCCATCTGGCTGGCTGACATGCGGCTGCCGGCCCCCCGCCTCGGCCGGGAATGAAGTCATACGGTCAACGGCGAAAAACAGCGATTTTCAGAAACCGGGGCGATAGCCAGCGTTGACCGAAGCCCGACGGTAATCCAGCCAGCTCATCCCAAGGCCTCGACCGACAGGTTTTCCCTGATCACCCGGATCAATGCATCGGCATTGATCGGCTTGGTCACGTGAGAGACCATGCCGGCCGCCAGGCAGCGGTCGAGTTCTTCGCGGAAGGCATGCGCAGTCTGGGCGATGATCGGAAGCTGCGGCGCGACTTCGAGAATCTCGCTGGCGGCTTCATAGCCATCCATTCCGGGCATCTGGATGTCCATCAGCACGACATCGAAAGCGCCCGGCCCATTGCCGAGCACCTGCTCGACGGCCGCGCGTCCGTCGCCGACACTCACCACGCTGGCCCCGTGGGCGATCAGTATTTCCTGGAGTACCTGCCGGTTGATGCTCTCGTCGTCGGCGACCAATATGGACACCCCGGCCAACGGTTTGCCGCCGGCTGCGGCGGCATCTTCCGGTGCCGCCGATGGCGCGACCGCCGGCGGCGAGGTCACACAGGGCAACCGAAACTCGACGCAGGTGCCGACCCCGAGCTGGCTATCAACGCGAATTTCACCGTCCATCAATTCGAGAATGCGCTTGCTGATCGCCAATCCGAGGCCGCTGCCGCCAAATTTCCGGGTCGACGATGCATCGGCCTGCTGGAAAGGATTGAATAGCAGGTCAAGTTGCTCAGCATCCATGCCGATGCCGGTATCGGCCACCCGGAAGATCAGCATTCCGTCCTGGCATGACAGGGACAGCGTGACGCTGCCTGCCTCGGTGAATTTGACAGCATTGGTCAGAACGTTGAGCAGAACCTGCCCCATGCGCAGGGGGTCGCTGAGGCAGGTACGCGGCAGATCCGGCGCCAGGTCGACTTGCAGGGCCAGCCCCTTGGCACCGGCGCGATCGCGGACCAGCTCCAGCGTACTGGCGACGACTTGCTCGATCACTACCTCGGTATGCTCGATATTGAGCTTGCCGGCATCCAGTTTGGAAAAATCGAGGACGTCATTGATGACGCCGAGCAGACGCTGGCCGGAGGACTTGATCTTGGTGAAGGCATCGCGTGCCTTGTCGCTGTTCAGATAGTTGCGGGCGCCGATTTCGGCAAAGCCGAGGACGCCGTTGAGCGGCGTGCGGATTTCATGGCTCATGTTGGCCAGGAACTCGCGGCGGATCTTGGCCAGGTTTTCCGCCGCCACCAGCGCCACCTCGCGGGCCTGCATTGCCGCCCGCTGGACGCTGACATCAACGAAGCTGGTCACCGCTCCGGTGATCTCGCCGTCCTGAATCATCGGGTGAGTCGCGTACATAACCGGCACCGGATGGCCGTCGGCATGCCAGTAAACCTCGTCGTCGACGCGAATCTTGTCACCCTGGCGCAGGGACTTGTAGCTCGGACATTCGGCCGACGGATAGGGCGAGTTATCGGCCTTGCTATGGTGGAACAGCGTATGCGCCAAGCGTCCGACCACCTGCTCCTGGGTGTAGCCGAGGATGGCGCAGCCGGCCGGGTTCATGAAGGTGACGATGCCGGCGCGGTCGATGCCATACAGTCCGTCGGCGCTGGAATCGAGAATGTGGCTGGCCCTCGCCTCGGTCTGGATCAGTTCAGAGGTGCGCTGCTGGACGAGCTCCTCCAGGTTGCGCCGATGCCGTTCGAGTTCGGCCTCGATCAGCTTGCGTTCGCTGATATCCCGGAAAACGTTGACGGCGCCGCTGATTTGCCCATCGCGCTCGATCGGCGAAACAGTAAATTCGACCGCGAACGAACTGCCGTCCTGGCGCCAGTACAGGCTGTCCTCGACATGCCGGCGCTGGCCATCGCGCAGCGTTTGATAGACCGGGCAGTCACCCTCATCGAATACGCTGCCATCGACCTGATGGTGATGTGTTTCGGCATGCAGGTTCTTGCCGACGCCCTCGTTGTCGGACCAGCCGAACATCCGGCGCGCCGCCGGGTTGACGAAGATGACCTTGCCCGCCATGTCGACGCCGCAGATGCCCTCGGCCGCCGAGGCGAGAATCAGTTCGCTCTGCCGCCACGCCGCCTCGGCCGCGCTGTTCGACGCTTCCAGTCGCCTGGTGTATTCGGCGGTCTGACGGGCCAGCGCCGCCTCGTCCGCTGCCTGACGGCGCAGGTTGCGCCCGATCAGCGTCGCCGAAACCAGCGTCGCCAGGGTGAATAGCCCGGCCAGCATCAGGATGCCCAGCGTATCGCGCCACCACTTGTGCAGATAATCCTGGTCGGCCAGCCCGACCACCAGGTAGAGCGGGTAGTTGCCGATCTGGCGAAAATGGTAGCCTCGGGATATGCCATCGACCCCCGAAGGCGCGTGGTAATTGGCCGCTCGCCGGCCGGAATCGAGCAACCCCCGCAGATTGGACGATGGCGTCGTATTGCCGACCGTGGCGCCGCGGGTATCGTCCCGGGTGTAGCGAGCGAGCAGCGTGGTCTTGTCCCACAGGCCGATGTTGCCGTGGTCGCCCAGATCGAGCTTGGCAAACATGTCGATGAAATGGTCGACGGCGACGGCGACATGGACATCCCCGGCAAAGCGGCCGTCCGGATAATTGACCCGCCGGCCGAGCGTGATCAGCCATTTTCCTGCCGCCCGGCCAACGATCGGTTTCGAGAAAACCAGCCCGGCCAGCGGGTCATCGCGCAGACGAATGAACTGCGGACGGTCGGCAATGCTGACCTGGGGCACCAGCACGCTTTTGACCGCGTTGCGAATGACGCCCTGGGCGTTGACCACACGCAGGCCGAGGGCTTCCGGAATCAGGGCGTCCTGCCTGGCGACCAGGGCATCAAGCATCTTGTCGTTGATACCGCCGCCGGCCAGTTGGCGCTCGACCTCGGCACCGACGGTGTGCAGCGTAAGGTCGATCTTGCTGATGAAGCCGACCAAGGCCTCCTCGAGAATCTTGGCGTAGTTCTCGGTGAGCGAGACCGCCTGGGCGACTTCGCGCTGATGATTGCGCTCGATGATCAGCCCGACGATCCCGAATACGAACAGATTGACCAGCAAGGTGCCAAGCCACAGCTTGCCAATCATGCGGCTGCGACGCTTTCCAGGCGTGCCCGGATTCTCAGAATTTGCCAACGCCTCTCTCCCCGACTCGTTCTCGTCCGCATCCGGAATCAAGGATCCCGATGCGACTTCATATCAGCCGTCCATCAGCAAAGATTAACATGCGCCCCGTCCCGCGCAAGGGGCGAAGCGGGCAAGCGTCAAAACTTTCTGTCGACGATTCGCCGGGCCGCTATGACCCCGTGATACTGGGCTTCTTCGAAGAGCGAGAACCCCGACAGATCGGCGTGCGCCAGCGTGATGCACGGGCTTTTAAAATTGGCCATTTTCCCCCGTTGACCGTGGAACAGGCTTCCCGGCACCGGGCGGCGCATGGCATGGCCATTGCGAAAGATGTCGAGGCGCGTCGTCAGTTTGCGGATGTCGGGATGGACGCGTTCAAGCTCGGCCAGGATGCCCTCGGCCCAGGCGGCGCGTGGCGTATCCATGAGCAGTCGACGCCCCTCGGCCGGCGTCACCTCGTGCAGGGCGCGGTAATAGGTGAGCACCGTGCCGCTCAGCCAGCGGCGGATCAATTGATGCGTGGCGCTCACGTAGCCGAGGCCGGGGCTGTCGTAGAGCACGTTGTCCCAGGCCGCTGGCGCGCCGTGCCGCTCTTCGGGCAAATCGGAGAGATGCAGATTGGCGGTCAGCCAGGGCGCGTAATCGCCGGCCAGGGCAGCCGCCTTGAGTTCGCCGGGAATCGCCGGCCAGACGCGCGGCAGCACGAAAACCGGGGCCGCCCAGATCAGTTGCCGGGCCTCGAAGCGGACGGTTTTTTCCCCAAAAAGGACGTCGACCGTAACACCCGACTTTCCTTCCTCGATGCGCCAGACCAGCGCCCCGGTGACGATGCGATCACCGGCCTTTCGGGCCAACCCGCGGGCCAGCCAGGCATTGCCTTCGGGTGCCGTCAGCACCGTGTCACCCGCCGCATTGGCCGCCTCCCCGTCACGGCAGGCAAAATAGTGCAGGCCGGCCCAGGCCGAAACCTGATCGCAGGCCATCCCGTAATCGTCGCGGCAGGCGTAGTTGGCCAGCCAGCGCACGGTCGGCGCCGTAAAGGCGTTGTCGGCCAGCCACTGGGCGAAGGAAATCCGGTCGAGGGCCAGCCATTCCGGATCACGGCTGGACAACGCCATCGGGATGGCAAACAGCCGACGCCCGTCACGACCACGGGTTCGCTTGAGTTCGTCCATCCGTTCGTGAAAACGCTTTTGCTCGGCCAACTCGGCCGCAGCGATGCCGCGTTGCGGCAGCAAGCCTTCGTCCCACAAACCGTTGCGAAACACCCGTTCCTGCGGCGTCGCGCACAGATAGCGCTCGTCGTAGGTCGGCTTGAGCGCCGCCGGATCCCCGTGCAGGACGCCGAGCTCGGCCAGCAGCTCGCGAACATGCACGGCCTCCGGCCCGGGCAAGGGCAAGTAATGCGCCCCCCACGGGTAGGCGACGAGCGGCGACTGTCCGGCCCGCGCATTGCCGCCGGCCTCGCTTTCCATTTCCAGCACAAGAAAGTCGTCGACCGCAGCATTGGCCAGAGTCCACGCCGCCGAAAGCCCGGCAATGCCGCCACCGACAATCAACACGCCGGTTTTTCGCGTTTCGGAAGGCGCCGGGAAGCGGCCATCACGCAGTCGATGGCCAAGCTCGACATTCATGCCGAGCAGCTCGCCCGGCGGCAGGGGCGGTTTTCCACCCGGGGCGCAACCGGCGAGGGCCGCCGCCCCCACCGACCATAAAAACTCGCGTCGGCTAGTCAAACTTCCGCAGCGACAGGCTGACCGACAACTGGGCACCCAGCCAGCCGAGGAAAGCACCCAGCGCCGTCAGCCCGAGCATGTCAGCGACACCCGGCGGGCGCAGGCTGAAGTTGCCGCCATAGAGCGCGGCCAGTTCGCCGACCGGCCCGGCCAGCAAACGCAGCGCGGCGAGCACCAGGAGCGCCGCCAGCAAACCGCCGAGCGCCCCCTGCAAGGCACCGAAATAATAGAAGGGCCGGCGAATGAACCCATCCGTCGCGCCGATCATGCGCGCCACTTCGATCTCGGCCGATTGCGCCATGACCTGCAGGCGGATGGTATTGAAGGTGACGGCCACCAGCCCGGCGCCGAACAGCCCGGCCAACATCCACAGCGCCAGCTTGCCGAGACGCAGGAAGGCATCGAAACGCTTGATCCAGGCCGAATCGAGCTGGACATGGGCGACCTTGGGCCAGCCGGCCATTTCCCGGCGCAGGGCTTCCAGCGCCGCCGGCTCGGTGTTCGCCGGCTCGACGATGAAGGCATCGGGCAGCGGATTGCGCGGCAGGCTGGCGACGATTTCCGCCATACCTTCGCTGGACTTCATGCGCGTCAGGGCGTCCTCCTTCGGCACGAAACGCCATTGGCTGCCAACCGCCTGACGCAGCCGGCTTTCGATTTCGCCGACGTCCTTCCGGCCCGCATCGAGACTCATGAACAGGCTGATCTGCTGCACGCCGGAGGCATTGCGGCCGAGTTCGCGCAGGTTGTCGAGGGCGACATAACCGAAGGCCGGCAGGGTCAGCGCGATACCGATGACGACCAGCGACAGCAGCGTGTTGAGCGGTGTCGCCCACAGCCGGCGGAAAGCGGCAGCCAATGCCGCACGGTGTTGAACGAACAAGGCGCTCATGCGACCACCCTCCCGTGGGCCAGACGCAGCACGTTCGGGTGGTAACGCTCGATCCAGCTCTGGTCGTGCGTGGCAACGACCACGGTGACGCCGACACGATGAAAGTCGGCAAAGATGTCGAGGATGGCCAGGCCCGATTCGCTATCGAGATTGCCGGTCGGCTCGTCGGCGATCAGGATGGTCGGCCGGTTGACCACGGCACGGGCGATGGCCAGCCGTTGCTGCTCACCACCGGAGAGGGCAATGGGATTGGCCTTTTCACGGGCCAGCAGGCCGACCTTGTCGAGCGCCGCCTGGGCCCGGCGGATCGCCTCGCGGCGGGGCAGGCCGGCAATGTGCAGTGGCAACATGACGTTTTCCAGCGCGTTGCGGTCGAACAGCAGCTTCTGATCCTGAAAAACCAGGCCGAAATGCCGGCGCACATGCGGAATGGCGCTGCGCCCGAGCGCCGAGAGATTCTGGCCATTGACCACGAGACTGCCGGAAGTCGGCCGCTCGATGGTCGAGATGAGCTTGACCAGCGTCGTCTTGCCGGCGCCGGAATGACCGGTGATGAGCACCATCTGCCCGGCCCCAATCGAAAAACTCGCATCCTTGATGGCCTCGAAGCCACCCGGATAGCGTTTGGTCAGATTGCTGGCCTCAATCATTGTTCAAACATGGCATCCACGAAATCGCGCGCCAGGAAGGGGCGCAGGTCGTCGATCTGCTCGCCGACCCCGATGAAGCGGATCGGTTTCGGGCACTGCCGGGCGATCGCCGTGACGACGCCGCCCTTGGCTGTGCCATCAAGCTTGGTCAGGACCAGCCCGGTAATGTTGATCGCCTTGTCGAAAGCCTTGACCTGCTGCAGCGCGTTCTGGCCGATGTTGGCATCAAGGACGAGCAGCGTTTCGTGCGGACCTTCCGGCTCGACCTTCTGGATGACGCGACGGACCTTGGCGATTTCTTCCATGAGGTGCAGCTGGGTCGGCAGGCGGCCAGCCGTATCGGCCAGCACGATGTCGATGCCGCGCGCCTTGGCGGCCGAAATGGCGTCGAAGACGACGGCGGCCGGATCGCCATTGTCCTGGGCGATGACCGTCACGTTGTTGCGCTCGCCCCAGGTTTCCAGCTGTTCGCGGGCGGCAGCGCGGAAAGTGTCGCCAGCGGCGAGCAGCACGCTCTTGCCCTGCATCTGGAAATATTTGGCCAGTTTGCCGATCGAGGTCGTCTTGCCGGCACCGTTAACCCCGGCAATCATGATCACGAACGGCTTGTGGGTTGAAACGTCGAGCGGCTTTTCGAGCGGTTGCAGGGTTTCCAGCAGGGCGTCGTGCAGCGCCTGCTGGATAGCCTCCGGCGTCTCCAGCTTGTCGCGCTTGGCCGCCTTCTTCAACTCGTCGAGCAGGTGGGTGGTCGCTTCGATGCCGCAGTCGCTGGTCAGCAACAGGGTTTCCAGCTCCTCAAGCAGTTCGTCGTCGACCTTGCCGCGCGAGAAAATGGTTTTGAGCTTGCCGCCCCACTGGGCGCGGGTCTTGGCCAGCCCCTTGAACAGGCGCTCGCGCCAGGAGGGAGCGGCAGCGGCGGCGGCCGGGACATCGGCCGTCTTTTCGGAGCCGGATTTTTTCAGGAAACTGAACATGGGAATGGGGGTCTCAAGCCTTGCTGACAGGCGGGCGGCAAGCCGTTAAGATGCCGTCCGGTTCGATGCAAAAAAATCAGCCCCGGATTCTAACAGAAAGCCCCTGCCCACTCCCCATGCGCCTCAAATACCTGATCTCCGTTTTGCTCGCTGCCGGGCTGTCGACCGCAGCTTTTGCCAATCCCTACGAAACCACGCTGAAAAACGGCCTGCGCATCATCGTCAAGGAAGACCATCGGGCACCAACCGCGGTCCAGATGGTCTGGTACCGCATCGGCAGCACGGATGAAGTCGACGGTGCCTCGGGCGTCGCCCACGTCCTCGAACACATGATGTTCAAAGGCACGCCGAGCGTTGGCCCGGGAGAGTTCAACAAGCGGGTCGCCGCCGCCGGCGGCCGTGACAACGCCTTCACAAGCCGCGACTACACGGCCTATTTTCAGCAGGTGCCCAAGGAAAAACTCGACGATGTGATGGCCCTCGAAGCCGACCGCATGCGTCACCTCAACGTCGACGCCAAGGAATTCGCGCAGGAAATCAAGGTCGTCATGGAGGAGCGCCGCATGCGCACCGATGACGAGCCGCAGTCCAAGCTGTTCGAACAGATGAACGCCGTCGCCTTCCAGGCCCATCCTTATCGGCGGCCGATCATCGGCTGGATGAATGACCTTGAAACGATGACCGCGGCTGACGCCAAGGCTTGGTACGACACCTGGTACGTGCCGAACAACGCCTACGTCGTCATCACCGGCGACGTCGACCACAAGGAAGTCTTCGCCCTGGCCGAGAAACATTACGGCCCACTCGAAGGACGCGCCCTGCCGCTGCGCAAGCAGCAGATCGAACCGGCCCAGGAAGGCACGCGTCAGCTCACCGTCAAGGCACCGGCCGAATTGCCCGTCCTGATCATGGGCTACAAGGCGCCCGTGCTCCGCGACATTGAAAAGGACAGCGATCCCTACGCGCTGGAAATGCTCGCCTCGATTCTCGACGGCCACGACGCCGCCCGTTTCAACAAAAAACTGGTCCGCGAGGACAAGGTTGCCCTGTCAGCCGGCATCGATTACGACGCCACGGCGCGCGGCCCGGGCATGCTTTACCTGCATGGCACGCCATCGGAAGGCAAGACGGTCGGCGACCTCGAAGCGGCCCTGCGCGCCGAAATCGCCCGCGTCCAGAAAGAAGGCGTCAGCGAACAGGAACTCAAGCGGGCCAAGGCACAATTGATCGCCGGACAGGTCTACAAGCTCGACTCGATGTTCGGCCAGGCCATGGAAATCGGCCAGATCGAAGCCGTCGGCCTGCCCTACCGGAAAATCGACCGCATGCTGGAAAAGCTGCAGACCGTGACCGCCGCCGATATCCAGGCGGTGGCCAACAAGTATTTCAACGACGACGCCCTGACCATCGGCCGGCTCGACCCACAACCGCTCGATGGCAAGCCACGCCGTCCGGCCGTGGCCACCCGCCACTGAGCCGGGGGACATCATGGCCTTACCGTGGATGACCATCCTGAGCAATGTGCCGTGGAGCGACGTGCTCGGCAAGGCGCCGATCATCGCCGATGGCGCCAGGAAACTGTGGCAGGGCATGGGCCGCAAAAATGGCGATGGCACCGCGTCGGACCTCGCCGAGACGACGCCGCCCGATGCCGATTTTTCGACGCGACTGACGTCCCTGGAAACCGTTCAGCGTAAATTGCGCACCCAGATACTGGCCTCCGGCGAACTGATTCAGGCGCTGAGCGAACAGAACGCCCAGTTGGTCGCCCAGATCGACGCCAACCGCCGCCTCGTTCGCTACCTGGCCTGGGGCCTTGCCGCGACGGCGACCATCGCCAGCCTCGCCCTGCTGCTCGCCTGGCAACCAAAATTATTGGAGTTTTTGGCATGAAAAGACTGTTGACCGTAGCGATCGCCCTGCTCATCTCGCAAGCCGCACTGGCCGGCGTCAAAATCGAGCATTGGACGACCCCGTCCGGCGCCCGCGTCCAGTTCGTCGAAAGCCGCGTCTTGCCGATGCTCGACATGCGGGTCGATTTCGCCGCCGGCTCGATGTTCGACCCCGCCGGGAAATCCGGCCTCGCCGGGCTGACACGCAGCATCCTCGACCTCGGCGCCGGCAAACTCGACGAAACGGCGATTGCCGAGCAACTGGCCGACCTCGGCGCCAGCCTCGGTGGTGGCGCCGATACCGACCGCGCCAGCGTTTCGCTGCGTACCCTGTCGGCACTGGACAAGCGCGAGCCGGCGCTCGCCGTCCTCAACAGCGTACTGCACGCCCCACGCTTCGATGCGGCCATTTTCGAGCGCGAAAAGGCCCGCACCATCGCCGGCCTCAAGGAGGCGATGACCCGGCCCGACAGCATCGCCGGCAAGGCCTTTTGGGCCGCCATGTATCCGAACCACCCGTACGGCCGCCAGGCCACGCCGGAAAGCGTTGCCGCGCTGAGCCGCAACGATCTCGCCACCTTCCACGCCCGCTATTACAACGCAGCCAACGCCAGCATCACGCTGGTCGGCGACCTTTCCCGCGCCGATGCCGAGAAAATCGCCGAAGCCATCGCCGCCGGCCTGCCCAAAGGGAAGGCCGCAACGTTGCCGGATGCCCCCCGGCTGCCAGACTGGAGCCATGTCAATCTCCCCCACCCGGCCAGCCAGGCCCACGTCTACATCGGCCTGCCGGCCATCGAACGCGGCAACCCGCGCGCCTCATGAAGGAAGTCCGCGACAAGCGCGGCTACGCCTACAGCGTCTACAGTTATTTCGCCCCGCTCAAGCAGACCGGCCCCTTCCAGATCGGCCTGCAGACCAAGCGGTCGCAGGCCAAGGATGCGCTCAAGGTGACGCGCGAAGTGCTCACCGCCTTTCTCAAGGATGGCCCCAGCGAAGAAGAACTGGCGGCCGCCAAGGCCAACCTGACCGGCAGCTTCCCGTTGCGTCTGGACAGCAATAAAAAGATTCTCGAGAACGTCGCCAACATCGGCTTCTACGGCCTGCCGCTTGATTATCTCGACCAGTATCGGGCCAGCGTGGAAGCCGTGACGACCGACGACATCCGCCAGGCTTTTGCCCGCCGCGTGCGGCCGGAAAATCTGATCACGGTGACGGTGGCAGCCGATTGAATTCTGTCCGCATCATCGGCGGCGACTATCGCCGCCGTGTCCTCAAGTTTCCCGATAGCGAAGGCTTGCGCCCGACCCCGGATCGCGTGCGCGAAACGCTATTCAACTGGCTCGGCCAGGAACTCGACGGCTTGCGCTGCCTCGACCTCTTCGCCGGCAGCGGCGCCCTCGGCTTCGAAGCCGCATCACGTGGTGCATCTGGCGTCGTGATGGTCGAACAGGCGCCGAAAGTGCTGGCAGCGTTGCGCGAAAACCACGAAATGCTGCAAAAACCGGCCGCGATAACGATCATTCGTGCGGATGCGCTACAATATTTGGCCTCGACGAAAGCAAAATTCGACCTCATCTTCCTTGATCCGCCCTTCAAGAAAGGCTGGATTGGCCGCCTGGAGCCACTCCTTCCGGGCGCATTGAACGAAGACGCTGCGCTCTACGTCGAAGCAGAACACGAAATCGAATCGCTCGGCGATTGGCACACGGTACGCCACGGCCGGGCGGGCGAAGTCCACTATCACTTATTGCGACGAGACAAGGGCGGGAAAGCAGCTTGACCAAACTCAACCATCGTATTGCGATTTATCCAGGCACTTTCGACCCGATCACCCGGGGTCACGAAGATCTCGTCCGGCGCGCCGCAACGCTGTTCGACAAGCTGATCCTGGCCATCGCCGAAAGCCCCTCGAAGCAGCCGCGCTTCCCACTCGCCGACCGCGTCGACATGGCCACTGAAATCCTCGGCGACCTCGACAATGTCGAAATTGTCGGTTTCAACTCACTGCTCATGAATTTTGTCCACGAAAAGGAAGCCAAGGTCGTCGTGCGCGGCCTGCGCGCCGTCTCCGACTTCGAATACGAATTTCAAATGGCGGGAATGAACCGCAGCGTCTATCCCGAGGTCGAAACTGTGTTTCTGACGCCGGGTGAGCAGTACATGTTTATCTCCGCTACCATGGTGCGTGAAATTGCGCGTCTGGGTGGCGATGTCAGTAAATTTGTGCAACCTTGTGTCGAAAAGCGCCTGCGGGCGAAAACCACTGCTTAACCGAGAGAGGAACAACAGCTATGTCTCTGATTATTACCGACGAATGCATCAACTGCGACGTGTGCGAACCGGAGTGCCCGAACGAGGCGATCTCCCAGGGCGAAGAAATTTATGTCATCGACCCGAACAAGTGCACCGAGTGCGTCGGCCACTACGATGAACCGCAGTGCGTGCAGGTCTGCCCGGTGGATTGCATCCCCAAGGATGAAAACCATGTGGAATCGGAAGAAATGCTGTGGACCAAGTACGAAAAACTGACCGGCAACAAGCGCGCCTGAGTTTTTCAGCAGCCCAACAAAAAAACCCGCGGATCTCGCGGGTTTTTTCATTTTCGGGCCAATTTCCCGGTTGACCGTGGAATTCTCGCCCCGGCCGAGACTTACGCCGCCTGCAACTGCTGAACCGTGTCGAGCGGCACCAGCATGTCCTGAACGCGACCGACAATTTCCTCGAGCGCATCGATCTGCTGCAGCAGATTCTTCTCGACACCGTCGAGTTCGATAATCCGGTCTTCCAGCGTATCGGTCGCCTGGTGGATGCGCTTGATGCTTTCCAGGCGGCGCTTGAGCTGGATCTGGTGCTCGCGGACCTGGGTTTCCATCGGCGCCATGATCGCGCGCAGCCAGATTTCGGCGTCGCGGTTGGCGTGCTCGAAGGCACGCCGGACCTGGGTGGCGACTTCTTCGAAGAACTTCTGCGTAATGTTTTTCTTGTCGTGGGTGAGCAGGCTGACCATCGTGTTGAGATGATCGTCGCACCAGGCCTGCAGGCGATCGAGTTCCTTCTCGTAACGAAGCAGCGAGAAAGAGGTCGGCGAACCGAGCTTAAGGCCGTGTTCAACGGCAAATTTCTTGTACACCGACTCCATCATGGCCAGGATTTCGTTGATTTCGCCATTCGATTTAGTCAGCGCATCGCGCGAACCGGCGAAGAAACGGCCCATCGAGTCTGAAAGCGTCTTCGAAAATGCCGCTTCAAGCATCGTTTCGCGCGTTTCGTGCGTGAGTTGACGCAGGACGTCGAGGCCAAGATGGCTGAACAGATTATTGGTCAGCGTCGAAAACACGCTGCGCACAGCGTAATAGCGCTGCAAACCAGATTCGAATTCCTCTTTCTCGGCCCGTACCTTGCCCATCATGTACTCGACAACGCCCTTGTTCTTGCCACGCAATTCAGTCAACTCGGTCAGTTGCTCGCGCAAGCCGAGCAGGCGCGTGT
Organism: Betaproteobacteria bacterium HGW-Betaproteobacteria-6; assembly: GCA_002842145.1. Lineage (GTDB taxonomy): Bacteria > Pseudomonadota > Gammaproteobacteria > Burkholderiales > Rhodocyclaceae > Azonexus. The sequence goes on from PHCF01000085.1 coordinate 45,691, forward strand.
CGAGCAGACTGCGCACCCGCCGGCTGACATCGCCGAACTCGCTTTCGGTACTCTCGCAGACAATGTCGCGCTTGGCCGGGATCAGTTCGTTGGACAGCGCCGCTTCGAGCAGCGGCAGGCGGCTTCGTTCGAGCAGTGCATCGTCGCCGTTGATCTTGGCGACCAGCCCTTTTTGCGCCGACACCGGGAAAATCTGGCCGACTGGCAACTCCAGAATGGCCGCGCTGGAATCGACCTGGCGCTCAATCTCGGCGTCGATTTCCTCGGCCGACTTCAGCTCGTCCCACTGGCCGTCGATCTTGTTGAGGACGACCATCCGTCCACGCTGAGCCATGCCGCCGCCGCAAATGTGCTCGCGCCAGATGGCCAGGTCGGATTGGGTAACGCCGGTATCGGCCGCCAGAATGAACAGCACGGCATGGGCGTTGGGAAGCAGCGAAAGCGTCAGTTCCGGCTCGGCGCCAATGGCATTGAGGCCCGGCGTGTCGAGGATGACCAGGCCCTGCTTGAGCAGCGGATGGGGAAAATTGATCATGGCGTGACGCCAGCGCGGCACTTCGACCAGCCCGTCGGCGCCGATCACATAGAGATCGATCTGCCCTTCGCCAACCACAAAGCCCAGACGACCGGCCTCCTCGGGCGTAACCCGGGTCGTTTCGCTGACGTGACGCAAGGCGTCCTGCATCGCATCCGGCGACTCGATATCCAGCGAGATCCTCGTCCATTCGTCGGCAAAGCGCTTGTACTCGCTGACACTTGAATTCGATATCCGCGTCTGGATCGGCAGCAGCTCGATACACGGCAACTTGTTGCCGTCGAACAGCAGCTCGGTCGGACACATGGTCGTCCGACCGGCCGACGAAGGCAGCATGCGGTTGCCGAAATCGGCAAAGAAAATGGCGTTGATCAGTTCCGACTTGCCGCGCGAGAACTCGGCAACAAAAGCCACGTTGAGTCGATCTTCGCGCAGGCGTTCGAGTAGCTGCGTCAGGCGCAGATCGGTCTGGGCATCGGACAGTTCGTTGTTGCTCAGCCAGCCTTGAAGCTCAGCGATGTAAGTGGCCAGGCGGGAACGCCAGGCGGTATAGGCAGCAAATTGGTTGGCGAGCGACATAAAACGACCTTCCTGAGCAGTCGGAAATTTCAATTTAGCATAAATACATAGGCTTGCAGAGCCATTTTAATGCTGACAGCCAGCACAGTAATAGGTACTGCGCCCCGCTTGGCGAATTTGTCTGACCAAGCCACCACAGCGCACACAGGGCTGTCCGGCCCGGTCGTAGACACCTGCCTGGATCTGGAACCAGCCGGCACTGCCATCGCTGTGCACGTAGTCGCGAATGCTGCTGCCTCCGGCTGCGATGGCGTCCGACAAGGTTTCGCGAATGGCCGCCACAAGCACGCCAAAGCGCGCCCGGCTGATCCGGTTGGCAGCCCGCAGCGGGGAGATGCCGGCGCGAAAAAGGCTCTCCGAAGCGTAAATATTGCCGATACCAACGACCAGATGACTATCCATCAAGGTCGGTTTGATCGGCCCGCTGCGTTTCGAAATTGACGAAAAAATCCAGTCGACCGTGAAATCGTCGGATAAAGGCTCGATCCCCTGCGTCGCCAGCAAGGGATGCGACACTGCCGCCTCGGGTGGCCCCGGCTGCCAGAGCACGACACCGAAACGACGCGGATCGGCCAATCGCAAGCACTGCCCGGCCAGCACCAGATCGAAATGATCGTGCTTGGCTGCCGGCTCGCCGCGCGGTACGAAGCGCAGGTGGCCCGACATCCCGAGATGAATGATCAAGCTCCCTTCAACCCCCTCCCGCCGACAATCGACCAACAGGTATTTGCCGCGCCGGCGTACAGCCAGAATGCGGCAACCCGGCAGCAGTTCGCACAAGGCGCGTGGAATTTCGTGGCGCAGCTTCGGCGCCCGAATGACCACGCCTTCGATCAAGGCCCCTTCCAGCTCCGGCACCAATCCTCGACGACAAACCTCTACCTCCGGCAATTCCGGCATTGCTTGTTCCTCCGGGCAAACCCAAATACCATCACAAACTTATCGGATTCTATGCGTTCCAATAAGCAACTCTCGCGCGAAGTTCGCGCTCTCCTCGATCGAAAGCCGTCCATGCAACTCAAGCGAATCGCTGCCGCCCTAACCCTCACCGTGAGCCTGGCCCACGGCGGATACAGTCTGGCGGCCGGCGAAGCCACCGCCAAACCAGCCAACAAGCGCCCGAACACCCAAGTCACGTCGGAAGACATGCTGGCGCGCACGGTTTTCCAGGCGCTGGTCGGCGAATTTGCCCTTCAGCGCGGCGACGCAAAACTCAGTTCCGACGCCTGGACCGACCTCGCCCAGCGTACCCGCGACCCGAAAGTCGTCGCCCGGGCCACCGAAGTCGCCGGTTTCGCCCGCCAGTTTGAGCGCGCCCTCGAACTTTCCAAGCTCTGGATCGAAGTCGAACCCGAATCAAACAAAGCCCGGCAAACCCAATCCTCGCTGCTGATCCTAACCAATCGCCTCGACGAGCTTGGCCCGCAGCTAGCCACTCTCCTCGCTCGGGACAAACCCAACCTCGGCAACAACCTCCTCCACCTCAACCGCATGCTGGCCCGGCACACCGACAAAAAAGCCATCCAGGCACTGGTCGACCGCCTTGCCGCCCCCTACGACAGCCTGCCCGAAGCCCACTTTGCCATGGCCCAGGCTGCTGCCAATGCCGGCGACAACCTGCGCGCCCTGAACGAAACCGAGAAATCCCTGCAACTTCGTCCCGACTGGGAAAATGCCGCCCTCGCCCGTGCCCAGATTCAGGCCAGGCTATCGCCGCTGACCGCCATCGACAGCCTGAGTCCTTTCGTCGATGCCAACCCGGCCGCGCGCGATGCCCGCCTTGCACTCGCTCGTCTCCTCATCGCCGAGAAACGCTACGACGAAGCCCGGCGCCATTTTGAACGGCTGATCGCGGACAACCCGGACAATCCGGATGTCATCTACCCGGTTGCCATGCTCGCTCTGCAACAAGGCGACACAACGACCGGCCGCGCCCAACTCGAGCGCCTGCTGACGACCGACTTTGCCGACAAGAGCACCATCCATTTCTTCCTCGGGCAACTCGATCAGGAACAAAAGAACACCAAAGGCGCGAGCGAACATTTCCAGCAAGTCACCGCCGGCCATCAATACATCGCCGCCCGCGCCAGACTGGCGCAGATTCTTCTCCAGCAAGGTCAGGCCGACGAGGCCCGCGAACTGCTGCGCAACACACGCGGTGGCACGGTGGCCGAACGGACCCAGTTGGTCCTCGCCGAATCCCAGATCCTGCGTGAAGCCGGCCGCCACAACGATGCCTATATCGTCCTTGACAGCGCGCTGACCACACAGCCGGACAATCCGGAAATCCTTTACGAAGCCGCCCTGACGGCGGAACGCATTGGCAAGCCGGAAATCCTCGAGATGCACCTCAAGCACCTGCTGAGCCTCAAGCCGGACCATGCCCATGCGCTCAATGCCCTAGGCTACTCATGGACCGAACGCAACATCCGGCTACCTGAAGCCCAGGAAATGATCACCCGGGCGCTCAGCCTGACGCCGGAAGACCCCTTCATCATGGATAGCATGGGCTGGGTACTCTATCGCCAGGGCAAGCTGGCGGAATCCCTGAAGACCCTGGAAAACGCCTATCGCCTCAAGGCCGACCCGGAAATCGCCGCCCATCTCGGGGAAGTCCTGTGGACCCTCAATCGCAAGGATGACGCCCGCCGGATTCTGCAGGAAGCGAGCAAGGCGCATCCCGAAAACGATGTCCTGAGCGGTGCCGTCAAGAAATTCCTCCCTTGAAGTTGCGCTTCGCCCTTTTGTTAGCAGCCAGCCTGCTGAGCGCCTGTGCCAGCACACCACCGGCACCGCTTGTCGGCCGCGGGCAGATCAGCGATTTCTCGCTGGAAGGACGCTTCGCACTGCGCGTCACGCTGCCTGGCCAGGCAGCACAGAACTCTGGCGGGCGCCTGACCTGGACGCACCAGAACCGTAGCGATCGCGTCCTGCTTTCCAGTCCCCTCGGCTACGGCCTGGCCGAAATCGAGACGACACCGGAAATCTCCAGCCTGCGCACCGCCAACGGCAAGACCCGGGAGTCCAGCGATCCCGATGCACTGATCGAAGAGGTCACTGGCCAACGCCTGCCTGTCAGTCAACTGCCGGCCTGGCTGCTCGGTCGCTCGGGAGGAAAGGCGCGGATCGAGTTGGACGCGCAAGGCCGCCCTGTGCGGCTGACCGAAGATGGCTGGCAAGTCGATTACAGCTTCGAGAGCGACAGACCGGACGCCTTGCCCGACCGCTTGACCCTGTCGCGCGATGGCGAGATCGAACTGCGCCTGCGCATCGAAGAGTGGAAGGACAAGCCTTGAGCGACTGGAACTGGAACAGCACCTGGCCGGCACCGGCCAAACTCAACCTGTTTCTACACGTCGTCGGCCGGCGCGCTGACGGCTATCACCTGCTACAAACCGTCTTCCGCTTCATCGACCGCGCCGACGCACTGCGTTTCGAGCCACGCCGCGACGGAAAAATCGTTCTCGCCACCCCCATCCCCGGTGTCCCGGCCGACAGCGACCTGACCGTCCGCGCCGCCCGTCTGCTGCAGGAAGCAACCGCCTGCAGCCATGGCGCCACCATCCATCTCGACAAGCTGTTGCCGATGGGCGGCGGACTGGGTGGCGGCTCTTCCGATGCGGCAACCGTCCTGCTTGCGCTCAACCATTTGTGGCAGACAGAACTCAGTCGCGCCCAACTGGAAAAGCTCGGTCTTGGCCTGGGCGCCGACGTCCCGGTCTTCATCCACGGTCGCAATACCTTTGCCGAAGGCGTCGGCGAAGCCTTCACCGATATCGCGCTGCCGGCGGAAAGCTATCTCGTCCTGCATCCCACGGTCCACGTGCCGACCGCGGCCATTTTTGGCGCCCCCGAGCTGAAGCGCGACACCGCGCCCATGCGGCCAGCCGACTGGCGACACGGGCTGGGCAACAATGATTTGGAGCCAGTGGCCTGCGACAGATTTCCAGCCGTCGCCGAGCATCTGGCCTGGCTGAAGGCGCGCGCCCCACAAGCCATGATGACCGGCTCCGGGGCCTGCGTCTTCGCCGGTTTTCCCCGGCGCAGCGAAGCCGAAGCCGTTCTCGCCAGCCTGCCGACCGGCATGCAGGGCTGGATTGCCGACGGCCTGAGCGAACATCCTCTGGCAAAAATTCGCTAAAGGGGTGGATTTCCAGAAAGAGCTACTGTATTATTCGCGCCTCGCTCGGACGCGAACCCGTTCGAGCAACCCGCTGGGGAGTCGCCAAGTTGGTCAAGGCACCGAAACTGGCTGCCGATGTTGCAACGCAACTCAGTGTCGATCTCGGCCGTGCCAACGTCGGCCGTTTTTCCGATGGCGAAGTCAGCGTCGAGTTGCAGGAACACGTTCGCGGCCGCGACATCTTCGTACTTCAATCCACTTGCGCTCCGACCAACGACAACCTGATGGAATTGCTGGTCATCGTTGATTCGCTCAAGCGCGCCTCGGCTGGCCGCATCACCGCCGCCATCCCGTATTTCGGCTACGCCCGGCAGGATCGCCGTTCGCGCTCATCCCGCGTGCCGATTGCCGCCAAACTGGTCGCCAACATGCTCGCCGCCTCCGGCGTCGACCGCGTGTTGACCATGGATCTGCACGCCGAACAAATCCAGGGTTTCTTCGACATTCCGGTCGACAACATCTACGGCCTGCCCATCCTGCTCGACGACATCCAGAAGCAGCATTACGAAAATCCGATGGTCGTTTCGCCCGACCACGGCGGCGTCGTCCGTGCCCGCTCGCTGGCCAAGCGTCTCGAATGCGATCTGGCGATCATCGACAAGCGCCGTCCGAAAGCCAATGTCTCCGAAGTCATGAACATCATCGGCGAAGTTGACGGTCGCACCTGCATCATCATGGACGACATGGTCGACACCGCCGGCACGCTATGCAAGGCCGCCACCGCGCTGAAAGCCAACGGCGCCAAGAAGGTCGTCGCCTACTGCACGCATCCGGTACTGTCCGGCCCGGCCGTTGAGCGCGTGAATTCGTCCGACCTTGACGCTCTGGTCGTCACCGACACCATCCCGCTGCGCGACGATGCCGCTGCATCTCCGCGTATCCGCCAACTTTCCGTGGCCGAAATCATGGCCGAAACCATACGCCGCATCAGCAACGACGACTCCGTTTCGTCGCTGTTCATTGATTAGGCAGCCGTCATTAGTTGCCAGCGATTAATGGCCAATAACCGCTTTTAAACCCTTCCCGATCTGGTCGCGGACCGGGAAACACTTTGGAGTATCACCATGACTTTTGAACTTATCGCCCAAGCGCGTACGCTGCAGAAGCCATTGAAGTCGTTCACAACGACCTGCTGCTCAAGCTCAAGAAGGAAGCCTTCCATTCTTCCATCGTCAACCTCGTCGTTGATGGCAAGAAGGAACAGGTTCTGCTGCGCGATTACCAGATGCACGCCTACAAGCCACTGGTTCTGCACATCGACTTCCAGCGCGTTGATGCCACGCATGAATTGCACGTCAAAGTGCCGCTGCACTTCGTGAACGAAGAAATCGCTCCGGGCGTCAAGCTCAACGGCGGCTTGGTCAACCACGTCACGACTGAAGTTGATATCCAGTGCCTGGCCAAGGATCTCCCCGAGTTCATCGAAGTCGACCTGTCCGCCCTGAACGTTGGCGACAGCATCCACATCAATCAGCTCAAGCTGCCGAATGGCGTCAAGCTCGGCCACCACGTCGTGGCTGACACCGTCGTCGTCGGTGTCGTCGGCAAGGGTGGTTCTGCCGAAGCCGCTGAAGGCGAAGCTGCTGCCGCCGAATAATTTTCGGCCCCATGCCATGATGGCCGCCGCTGGCTTTTTGCCGCCGGCGGCTTTTTCATTTCGCGCCCCATGAACCCACCCCGCCTGATCGTCGGCCTCGGCAACCCCCGACCATCTGGCCGACAAGCTGAAGGTTTCGCTCGCCCCGCAGGCCAAGTTCCACGGCAAGGCCGCCCGCGTCGGCGAAACCTGGCTCCTGCAGCCAAGCACCTTCATGAACCGTTCCGGTCAGTCGGTTGCGGCACTGGCCAATTTCTACAAGATTCCCCCGACAGAGATCCTCGTCATCCACGATGAACTCGACCTGCCGCCCGGCGGCATCCGCCTAAAACAGGGTGGCGGCAACGGCGGCCACAATGGCCTGAAGGATATCCAGGCCAGGCTCGGTACGCCGGATTTCTGGCGCCTGCGCCTCGGCATCGGCCACCCGCGCACACTCGGCCTGTCCCAGCAAGTGGTGGACTTCGTGTTGCACCAGCCGCGCAAGGAAGAACTGCCGGACATCGAACACGCCCTCGCCCGCTGCCTGCTGGCCTGGCCCAAACTCGCCGCCGGAGACTTTGCCGGCGCTCAACAACAGTTGCACGGCAAAGTCGTTTAGTTGGCTAAACCTTAGGAAAATCCCATGTCTTTGAAATGCGGCATCGTCGGCCTGCCCAACGTCGGCAAATCCACCCTCTTCAACGCCCTGACCAAGTCAGGCATCGCGGCGGAAAACTATCCGTTCTGCACCATCGAGCCGAACGTCGGCATCGTCGAAGTACCGGACAAGCGCATGAACCAGCTGGCCGAGATCGTCAAGCCGCAGCGCATGCAGTACGCCATCGTCGAATTCGTCGACATTGCCGGCCTGGTCGCCGGTGCCTCCAAGGGTGAAGGCCTGGGCAACCAGTTCCTCGCCAATATCCGCGAAACCGATGCCGTCGTGCACGTCGTGCGCTGCTTTTCCGACGACAACGTGATCCACGTTTCCGGCGGCGTCGATCCGATCCGCGACATCGAAGTCATCGATACCGAACTGGCGCTGGCCGACATGGCGACTGTCGAAAAAGCGCTCAACCGCTACCGCCGTCCGGCCAGTTCCGGCGACAAGGAAGCCAAGATCCTGGTTGCCGTGCTGGAGAAGTGCTTTGCCCAGCTCGACCAGGCCAAGCCAGTGCGTGGCCTCGACTTTTCCAAGGAAGAACTGGCGCTGCTCAAGCCTTTCTGCCTGATCACCGCCAAGCCGGTGCTCTATGTCGCCAACGTGGCCGAGAACGGCTTCGAGAACAATCCGCTGCTCGATGCCGTGCGCGCCCATGCCGCCGCCGAGAAGGCGGAGGTCGTTTCGGTCTGTGCTGCCATCGAAGCCGAGATCGCCGATCTCGACGACGAGGAAAAGCAGATGTTCCTGGCCGACCTCGGTCTCGAAGAACCCGGTCTCGACCGTCTGATCCATGCCGGCTACAAGCTGCTCGGCCTGGCCACCTACTTCACCGCCGGCGTCAAGGAAGTGCGCGCCTGGACCATTCATCAGGGCGATACTGCACCGCAGGCGGCGGGCGTCATCCACACCGACTTCGAGCGCGGCTTCATCCGCGCCCAGACCATCGCCTTCGACGACTTCATCGCCTACAAGGGTGAAGCCGGAGCCAAGGAAGCAGGCAAGATGCGAGCCGAGGGCAAGGAATATGTCGTCAAGGATGGCGACGTCCTGAATTTCCTGTTCAACGTCTAGAATAAGGTCATATCCAGTCAGACATGACGCCATGACCCGCACTACCGCTGCGCGCAACGCCGAGCATCGCCAGGACAAAGCCCCCCTCTCCGAAAAGGTCTTTCAGCGTGCCTTCGAACACAGCAACGAAGGCATGCTGGTTACCGACAGTGGGCAGCTGATTGTCGCGGTCAATGACGCCCTGTGTCGGCTCAGCGGGTACTCGGCCGGCGAGTTGATCGGGCAGAATCCACGCATTCTGTCCTCCGGGCGGGCAACGCCGGAGTTTTATGCCGCCCTGTGGCAAACGCTGAACACCGAGGATTACTGGGAAGGCGAGATCTGGAACAAGCAGAAGGATGGCGCCAACTATCTGCGTTTCGTGAGGATCTCAGTGGTCCGCAAGGTGGATGGCAGCATCGGGAACTATGTCGCCAACTTCAGCGAGATCGAGGCCAACCATGAGGTCGCCGACCGCCTGGCTTACCTGGCCTATCACGATCCGCTGACCAATCTGCCCAACCGGCTTGCTTTCGAGTCGCAGCTCGCCCAGTCGCTGCGCAGTTGCGAGCGGGATGGCAAGCAGCTGGCGCTGATGCTGATCGACCTCGATAATTTCAAGAACATCAACGACACGCTGGGTCATCATGTTGGCGATCTGCTGTTGCAGAGTGTTGCCCAGCGCCTGCGCGAATGCGTGCGGGGGAGCGATCTTGTGGCGCGCATCGGCGGCGATGAATTCGTCGTCGTCCTGCCCGAAATCGAAGCACCGCTGGCCGCGGCCCGCGTTGCCAGCAAGATTCAGAGCAATCTGGCCGACAGTTACCGGATCGCCGACCATGTGCTGTATGCCACGCCAAGTATCGGCATCAGTCTGTACCCGATCGACGGCAGCGACCCCGGTACGCTGTTGCGCAATGCCGACACGGCGATGTACCACGCCAAAAATGCCGGCCGCAACAATCACCAGTTCTATACAGCCCGCATGAACGAGGCATCGGGCGAGCGCTTGGCCATGGAAAACGAGCTGCGTCAGGCCATCGCCGCCATTTCGCCGGAGCGGAGCGAGTTTGCGCTGCACTTCCAGCCGCAGATCGAAACGGTCAGCGGTCGCGTCCTCGGCGTCGAGGCCTTGCTGCGCTGGAACAATCCAAAATTCGGCCCGGTCTCGCCGCTGCGTTTCATCGCCATCGCCGAAGAAACCGGCCTGATCCAGCCGCTCGGCGACTGGGTGATCTGGGAAACCTGCCGACTGGTCCGTGTCATGAAAAAACAGGGTATCAGGGGCATCCGCGTCGCCATCAATATTTCGGCCCAACAGCTACGCCATGAAAACCTGCTGTTGCTTGTCCGCGGCGCGCTGGCCTGCTACGACCTCGAACCCCAGGATATCGAATTCGAAGTCACCGAGAGCACGGCAATGGATAACCCCGAAATGACGCTGTCCATCCTCGACCAACTGGCCGCCATGGGCATCGTGCTGGCCATCGACGATTTCGGCACGGGCTACTCGTCGCTGGCCTATCTCAAGCACCTGCCGATCAAGCGCCTCAAGCTCGACCGTTCCTTCGTCACCGACATCGAGACCGATGCCAACGACGCCGCCATCTGTACGGCCACCATCGCCCTGGGTCACAGCCTGGGGCTGGAACTGGTCGCCGAGGGCGTCGAAACCGAAGCCCAGCGCGACTTCCTGGCCGGTCTGGGCTGCGACATCCTGCAGGGTTACCTGTATAGCCGGCCGATGCCGTTCGACGACACGGTGGCCTACCTCAAGGCGCATCAGGCGGCCCGCGCCAGTAACTAGCGGATGACCTTGCGCCATTCAGCCTCGAAGGTGCGCACCAAAACCTGATTGTTCAACTGATTGACCTCGGCCGGCAGACGCGCCATGTCGGCCGGGAATTCGAACAGGCCGGGCAGGATTTCCGACGTCAAAAATCGTGTTTTTTCCCGGTCGACCGTGGGAATCGAGAAATCCTGCCGACCGGCGATGATGTAGCCCCATTCGCCGAAGGACGGGACCAACGCGTGATACGGCGCCGTCTTGAAGCCGACGCTCTCCAGCGTCGTCACCACGCACCAGTAGGATTGCCTGGCGTAGAGCGGCGAAGTCGACTGGACGACGATCAGCCCGCGCGCCGACAGGCGCTTTTCGAGCAACCGGTAGAAGGCCGAGGTGTAGAGCTTGCCGAGCGCGTAGTTGTTCGGATCGGGAAAATCGACCACGACAAAGTCGAAATAATCGCGGTTTTCCTCGAGCCATTGCAGGGCATCGGCGTTGACCACGGTGACCTTCGGCGAACCCAGCGCGCCGTCGTTAAGGGCGACAAGAGCCGGCGCCGTCGAGAACAGTCGCGTCATCGCCGGGTCGAGATCGACCAGCGTGACCGCCTCGACATTCGGGTATTTCAGAATTTCACGCACGGCCAGGCCGTCGCCGCCACCGAGCACGAGCACCCGTTTCGCCCCTGGCAAACTGGCCAGACCGGGATGGACCAGCGCCTCGTGGTAACGGTATTCGTCGTGTGAGGAAAACTGCAGGTTGTTGTTGATGAACAGGCGCAGGTCGTCGCGCCAGCGGGTGACGACGAGGCGCTGGTAGGGCGTCGTTTCGGCGTGGATGATGTCGTCGGCGTAGAGATGGGTTTCGGCGAAGGTCGTGAGCTGTCCGGCGCCGGCGAAACCGGCGGCGAGCAGGCCGAACACCGTCCAGCTTTGCACGGCCAGCCAGCGCCGTGACGGCAGTTGCTCGCGGAACAGATACAGCGCCCAGAGCGCGACGGCAACGTTGAGCACGCCGAACAGCAGCCCGGTACGGACCATGCCGATCTGCGGCGCCAGCACGAGCGGAAACAGGATGGAGACCGCCAGCGCACCGAGATAATCGAAAGTGAGCACTTGCGACACGAGGTCCTTGAAGGCCAGTTCGCGCTTCAGGATGCGCATGACCAGCGGAATTTCGAGGCCGACCAGGACGCCGACGCCGAACACCGCGAGGTAGAGTACCAGCTTGAACGGCCCGGCCAGCCAGGTGAAGACGAGGAACAGTCCGATCGCCGAAAAACCGCCGAGCAAGCCGACCATGAGTTCGATCTGGATGAAGCGGCCGATCAGGTCGCGCGTGATGTATTTCGACAACCACGAGCCGGCGCCCATGGCGAACAGGTAGGTGCCGATCACCGTCGAGAACTGCGTCACCGAATCGCCGAGAAGATACGACGACAGCGCGCCGGCGATCAGTTCGTAGGCCAAGCCACATGAGGCGATGATGAAAACGGAGAAAAGGAGGGCATGCCGCATGGGCAGCGATGCTAACTCGAAATCCATGGAACGGCTCGATAGCGCCATGGTCAGACGGGCGTCGCCATTTCATTTTTGGCCTTTTCCCCCGGTTGACCGTGAGAATCCTCTCCACCCTCCTTTTCGCAGCCTGCCTGGCCTCGGCCCAGGCCGCCGAATACACCATCGACCCGGCGCACACCTACGCCAGCTTCGAAGTCGACCACCTTGGTTTTTCGACGCAGCGCGGCCAGTTCAACCGGAGCAGCGGCATTGTCGAATTCGACCCGGAGGAGAAGACCGGCCGCATCGACATCAGCATCGAAACCGCCTCGCTCGACACCGGCTTTGCATTGCGCGACGACGTACTGCGCGGCGACGACTGGTTCAAGGCCAAGGATTACCCCTACATTTTCTTTCGCAGCCAGAAGCTGATTTTCACCGAGGAAAAACTCAGCGCCGTCGACGGCATCCTCGTCATGCTCGGCGAAATCCGCCCGATGCGCCTCGAGGTCAGCCGCTTCAAATGCGGCCTCAATCTGGCCAGCCGCAAGCGCGGCTGCGGTGCCGACGCCACCGGCGTGCTGCGCCGCTCCGAATTCGGCCTGAGCAACGGCCTGCCTTTCATCGGCGACGAAGTCCGCCTGCGCGTCCAGGTCGAAGCCTACCTGCCCTGAACATCGTCGGGACCCAGGCACTAAAGTCATGTGCTAACGGCCTGTTTCTGCGAAAATAGCACCCCCCTTTTGCTGTTCCCGGACACCCCAATGCCACCCCATCCCGCCATCGCC
>PHCF01000086.1:0-5518 GCA_002842145.1 Betaproteobacteria bacterium HGW-Betaproteobacteria-6
TCCGGTGTTATCGAATGCGGGGTTCGTCGTCGACGGGCTCCGCTTTTTTTAAGTTGCAATGAATAATCCGAATCCAGAAAATCCCCCCGAAGCTCCCGTCGTCGTAGCCCCGCCGCCCGATACGCGTCGCCGCTTGCGCGAACTTCTTTCGATCCCCGAGCGCGATCGCACCGATGAGCAGTGGGACGAAATCATCGAGCTGGAGATTCAGCTAGCCCCCGGTAACCGCATTTCCGGCAATGAGTCGCTTGGCGGAAATCCTGGTCGCAGCAATATGCAGCACGGCAAGCCCGGTGGGAATGCAGGTGGTGGCCCCGGCCAGCAGCAAAAGAAGCATCGCCCACGCGCCAACAACAATCGCCGTCCGCGCCAGAACAAGCCGCAAGGTGGCGGTGGTGGTGGCGGGACGCCCGCCTGAACTGCTTGTTTCATTCTCCTGAAACGGCATAATCGCCGTCATGCAGCAGTTTGATCTGATCATTGTCGGCGGAGGGCTGGCCGGTGCCAGCCTTGCCTTGGCGCTACGCGACACGCGTCTGCGCATTGCCCTTGTCGAGGCTAGAGCGCCGCAACTTCCTGAGGGGTGGGATGCGCGTATTTACGCGATCAGCCCTGCCAACGCGAGGTTCCTTGAGTCCATCGGCGCCTGGCGCCATCTCGATTCCGCAAGAATGGCGCCGATACGCGCTATGAAAATATACGGCGACGGCTCCGGTCGACTCGACTTTTCGGCATACGAAGCGGGTGTTCCCGAGTTGGGCTGGATACTTGAGTCGTCTCGGATGGCTTGCGAGTTTTGGGAAAGCGCCAAGCGGCAAGCCAATCTGACGCTCTTCTGCCCGGGGCGGCCAGACAGACTGGAAATGCGCCAGGATGCAGGCGTTCTCCGGCTGGCTGATGGCACCGTGTTGTCGGCTCGCCTTGTCGTCGGTGCGGATGGCCGAGATTCGTGGGTGCGTCAGGCTGCCGGGTTGGTTGCGATCAATAGTCCGTACGGAGAAAAAGGCCTGGTGGCCAATTTTTCCACAGAAAAGCCGCACAACAATACCGCTTTCCAGTGGTTTCGTGATGATGGAGTGCTGGCCTATCTTCCGTTGCCGGGAAACCGAATTTCCGTTGTCTGGTCAACGCCGGACGACCATGCTGATGATCTCTGTTCGTTACCGGCCAATATCTTTTGCGAGCGGGTTGCAGAGGCTGGGGGTCTGGCGCTTGGCCGCTTGGGGTTGCTTACCCCGCCGGTGGCTTTTCCTTTGCGGCTGATGCGCGTCCCTCAAACGGTAGCGCCACGGCTCGCACTGGTTGGTGATGCGGCGCATGGGATTCATCCCTTGTCTGGCCATGGCATTAATCTTGGTTTTCAGGATGCGATGGTGTTGGCCAGTCAACTGGCGGAAACACAACCATGGCACGATATCGGCGAAGTACGTTTCCTGCAGCGCTATCAGCGGGCACGGCGTGAAGAAACCGTGTTGATGCAAGCGACGACCGACAGTTTGCGTCGCTTGTTCAAGGAGCCGTCACCCGCTTTGCGTCCATTGCGCAATTTCGGTCTGAATATGGCGAATGGACTGCCGTTAATTAAAAATGCCTTGGTGCGGTACGCTCTCGGCGCCCTTTAGGAGATTACATGTTGAAAAAAATGCTGCCGATGGCCTTTCTGATGGCTTGTTGCCTGAATGTCGCAGCCGACGAGGCGGATATCCGCAAGATGATGGAGGGCAAGCTTGGTACCAAGGTGGAGAGCGTCACAAAGTCGGGTTACCTTGGGTTGTATGAAGTTTTTGCGGATGGAAATATCGTTTATACGGATGAAAAAGGAACAGCCTTCATCGTTGGGCCATTGATCGACGGCAAGACAATGAAGAATGTGACAGAAGAGCGCATGAAGAAGCTGACGGCAATCCGGTTTGGCGACTTGCCGCTCGACCGCGCCATCAAGCAGGTACGCGGCGATGGCAAGCGCGTTATGGCAACCTTCGAGGATCCCAACTGCGGCTACTGCAAGCGCTTGGCCAAGGAGTTGCAGAAACTCGACAACGTTACAATCTACACATTCCTGCTTCCCATTCTTTCAGAAGATTCAGTCAGGAAGTCCAAGCAGATATGGTGTTCAGCTGATCGTGCCGGGGTGTGGAATGACTGGATGGTGGATGGCAAGGCTCCCTCCGGGCGCGAAGATTGCGATACATCGGCCGTGGCCAAAAATCAGGAATTTGGCCGCAAGCTCAATATCAGTGGTACGCCAACCATCTTCTTTGCCAATGGCGAGAGGATTCCTGGCGCAATTCCGCTGGCTCGCATCGAGCAGAAGCTCAATCAGGCAAAGTAGCGATCGTCTTGATATTCGGGCGCACACGCGGCGCCTATTGTGGTTAGTCCATTCAGAAGGCATGATTCCCGGATGGGTATAACCACCTCCGGGCAGATGATTGGCCGTGCGTTCGGACCGCGTGTCCGGCTAGTGTTGTTTTTTGTTTTTACCTGGCTCGGTATAGCGCTCCTGTTGGCCTTTTTGCTCAATGAGGGGCGCCGAGAGGCGGAACGCAAAGCGCCGGCCGACGCCTTGGCTGTTTCCTCTTTGCTTGACGTACGCCTGACTGCGACCATGCGGCGCCTTCAGGGCAGCCTTGAGCACCTGGCAGCTTCGTTGCCGAAGGACTCGTTCAGCTTGGCAGTAGTCGGCACCTATCGTGACGCCGTGGTCCGTGAGTTGGGGCTTTTTTCTGGCCAGTTTCCTGAAGTCACTGGCTTTCGTGTCATGGATTCTGCAGGAAGCTCGCTCTATGCCTTTGGCCTTGCGCAGCAGCCTGTCGTGCTTTCTGATCTCGATGCTCAGTTAGAGAAAAGTGGCAATTCCCTCTATTTTTCAGAGGTCATCGTCGAGAAACCGTCAGGGCGTTCGTACTTGTTCGTTATCCAGCCGGTCAGCAATGCTCAAGGTGGCCGGCTTGGATTCGTCGTGGCGCAACTTGATCTGGATGCATTGTCCAGGATGTTCGAGACGATCAATCTGGGTGTACAGGGGGTCGTCGCCATTTTGCGGGCCGATGATGGTCGCCTGATTCTGCAGCGGCCCGGTCAGCCGGCGCTAGTTAACCACGCGCTTGAGAACAATCCGTTACAACGAAGGGTGCAGTCTGGAGAGATGCAGGGCACCATGCGTTTGCTAGGCATGCAGGATGGTGTGGAGCGTGTCTACGCATTTCGGCGCATCTCGGAGTACCCCCTCTATGTTGCCAGTGGCCTGGCGGTCGTTGATTACCTCGCCGAATGGCGTCAGACGGCCGGCGTTGCAGCTATCTCGGCGCTGCTGCTTTTTCTCTCCCTGTCGTTGGTCCTGATTCGGTTGCTGAGGGCAGAAAATGAAGAAGCGCTTACTGCCAGAAAGTTGGCAGAGAGTGAGGCTCGCTACCGCCTGCTGGCTGAAAATAGCCACGACGTCATCTGGACACTCGATATTCCGTCGCGCCGCTATACCTATGTCAGTGCTTCCGTTACCGACATGTTCGGCTATTTGCCGGAGGAGGTTGTTGGTGAGTCGATTGAGGCGCGCCTTACTGCGGAGTCCGCGTCGCGTCTTTCACGGGATATTGATCAGCGCTTGCGGCGGATTGCGGCTGGTGACAAAACGGCAGGTGTCGTGGTTAGCGAGCTGGAGCAGGTCTGCAAGGATGGTGAGGTTATTTCGACCGAGGTGGTTTCGAGCTATCTGCAGGATGCCGATGGCGTGGCGCACACCATTCTCGGGATTACCCGTAACGTCAGCGAACGCAAGGCTGCAGAGCTGGCGCTGCGCGAAACGAATCGTCAGTTGCATGCACGGATCGAGGAAATCGGTCGTCTGCAAGTGGCTTTGCAGGAACTGGCCGTGCGCGACAGTCTGACCGGTATGTATAACCGGCGTTATCTCGATGAAACGTTGGAGCGCGAGGTTTCCCGTGCGCGCCGCGAAGGGAATCCGCTGTCGCTGGTTATGCTTGATATTGACCATTTCAAGCGGGTTAACGATACCTATGGTCATCAGGTTGGTGACGAGGCCTTGCGCATGCTGGCCAATACCTTGCTGGCCGATATTCGAATGGAAGATGTGGCTTGCCGCTATGGTGGCGAGGAATTCCTTGTCCTGTTGCCTAATATGCCCCTGGAGACCGCTATGCAGCGGGCCGAGGCCTGGCGAGGGGCAATTGAAGGGCAGTCGGTTACCCTCGGGAATTTCCCTATCACCATTACCATTTCTCTTGGGGTGGCTGCCTATCCCGAGCACGGCAAGACGCCGGATGACCTGACGCGTTGCGCCGATCAGGCGCTTTATCGCGCCAAGCACGGAGGCCGCAACCAGATTTGCGTGTATTCAGCCTGAGCTGACGGTGCTCGGCCTTGGTCCGGCATGACGGCCTGACCCGTAACAAACGTTCCACTTTTTACCACTATGGCATGCGCTGCCTCTGGAATGTTTTTGATCTCAGTCAACTCCTGATAAGTCACTTTAAGAGTCGATCTCCATGTATTGATTTTTAAGGGAGTTTTTTCCGAAAAACCGTCTTCAGAATTCCTCGTAAGTCCTTGTTGCGTAAGAAAAAAATCCCAATTTCTCGCTTGACTGAGTGGTGGTGTTGTTCTAAAGTGGGAAAACGTGTTGAAAAGTGGGTAAACGGGGAGCGAGACGAGGGATGTTCGAAGGCGCTGCAGCACTCAGCCTGGATGCGAAGGGACGGCTTGCCATACCGGCAAGGCACCGTGACGCCCTGCTCGCGGCCAGTGAGGGGTCGCTGGTCCTGACGGCGCATCCGCATCGCTGCCTGTTGCTGTACCCGTCGCCGGCCTGGCAACCGATCCGCGAGCAGATTCTCAAGGCTTCCAGCCTCGATCCGCGTTCGGCTTCGATCAAGCGCGTACTGGTTGGCAATGCACGTACCGAGGAGCCGGACTCCGCCGGCCGCATCCTCATCGCACCCGAGTTGCGCGAATACGCCCAGTTTCAGAAGACGGTCTATCTGGTAGGGATGGGGTCCCATTTTGAAATCTGGAGCGAGGCCGGTTGGAAGCAGCAAAACGATCTGGCGGCCGATGCGTTGTCCGGTGATTTGCCGCCGGGCTTCGGAGATCTTGTCCTGTGACCGGCGGTGCCGCCCATGTGACGGTACTGCTCGAAGAGGCGGTGGATGCCCTGGCGATCAAAGCCGACGGCATCTACGTTGACGCGACCTTCGGGCGCGGTGGCCATAGCCGCCGAATTCTTTCCGAGCTGAATGAAAAAGGCCGCTTGGTGGCGGTTGACCGTGATCCGCAGGCGATTGCAGCGGGGGCGGCCATTGATGATTCCCGGTTTTTGCTCGTACACCGTGCTTTTGGCGAACTGGCGGTGGCGGCGGACGAGGCTGGTGTCAGTGGTGTTGATGGGGTTTTGTTTGATGTAGGGGTGTCGTCGCCGCAAATCGACGACGGGGAGCGCGGCTTCAGCTTTCGCTACGACGCGCCGCTCGACATGCGTATGGATACGACGCAGGGCGAGACG
>PHCF01000086.1:5595-18772 GCA_002842145.1 Betaproteobacteria bacterium HGW-Betaproteobacteria-6
AGGACCCGGCGACGCGCAGCTTTCAAGCTTTACGGATTCATATCAATCAAGAGCTCCGCCAGCTGGAGGTAGCGCTGCCGCAGGCGCTCGGCTTGTTGAGGCCGGGTGGCCGACTGGTGGTGATTTCGTTTCATTCGCTGGAAGACCGTATCGTCAAGAACTTCATGCGCAATGAGTCGATTGCCGACGATCTGCCGAAGGGCTTGCCGCTGCGCGCCGATCAGCTGCCGAAGCCGAAGTTGCGCCTGGTCGGCAAGCCGGTGAAGCCGTCGGCGGCGGAAATCGGGGCCAATCCGCGGGCGCGCAGCGCCGTCATGCGGGTGGCTGAGAAACTGTAATGCTGCGCCTCAACATGATCCTTCTCATGGTCGTCGTCGTTTGCGCGCTGGGTGTGGTGACCTCCCAGCATCGGGCGCGCAAGCTGTTTCAGGCGCTTGAAACGGAGCAGGAGCGGGCGCGCCAGCTGGATGTCGAGTACGGTCAGCTGCAACTGGAAATGTCGACCTGGGCCAATCATCCCCGTATCGAGAAGATTGCCCGTGAGCGGCTGCACATGGTGACGCCGAGTTCGGCCGTGCCCAAGGGGGCGCCCTGATGGTCGTGCGTCGTCGCCCACAACGCGGTCACCGTTTTACTGAAAGTCCCGTGTTACAGCTGGCCTTGCAGGGCTGGCGTTCGCGAACGGTTGGGCTGCTTTTGATGGCAGCCTTTTTGGCATTGGTGGCACGCGGTTTTTACCTGCAGGTCATCAACAACGACTTCTTGCAGCAGAAGGGCGATTCGCGTTATCTGCGCGACATCCAGATTTCCGCCTCGCGTGGCAAGATCGTCGATCGCAATGGCGACATGCTGGCGGTATCCACGCCGATGCAGACGATCTGGGCGATTCCGGCCGATGCGCGGACGATGAGCGGCGAACAGAAACGCCGGCTGGCCGGCCTGCTCGACATGAAAGTCCGGGAGCTCGATGGCAAGTTCGCTTCCGAAAAGACGTTTGCCTTCGTCAAGCGCCAGGTTTCTCCGGAGACGGCGGATCGCATTGCCGCGCTCAAGTTTCCTGGTGTGCATCAGGAAAAGGAGTACCGCCGCTTTTATCCGACCGGGGATATGACGGCGCATATCGTCGGCTTCACCGGGGTTGATGACAAGGGTCTGGAAGGCGTCGAGCTGGCGTTCCAGAACAGCTTGCTCGGTCGTCCCGGGAGTCGCACGGTGATTCGTGACCGGCGCGGCGCCATT
The DNA here is from genome assembly GCA_002842145.1 of Betaproteobacteria bacterium HGW-Betaproteobacteria-6. Taxonomy (GTDB): domain Bacteria; phylum Pseudomonadota; class Gammaproteobacteria; order Burkholderiales; family Rhodocyclaceae; genus Azonexus. The sequence continues at coordinate 6,835 of PHCF01000086.1, forward strand.
GTCGAGGATGTGGGGGCCACCAAGCCGCCGCGCGACGGCAAGGATGTCCGCTTGGCCCTTGATTCCAAGATTCAGTACCTGGCTTTCAGTCAGCTCAAGGCGGCAGTCGAGGCCAACAAGGCCAAGGCCGGCGGGGCTATCGTCGTCGATGCGCGAACCGGCGAGATCCTAGCGCTGGCCAACTGGCCGACCTACAACCCGAACAACCGCGAGCGATTATCCGGGGCGCAATTGCGCAATCGGGCGATTACCGACACGTTCGAGCCGGGGTCGGTGATGAAGCCGTTTACGGCAGCGCTGGCGCTGGATAAGGGCAAGGTTCGCTTCGATACGGTCATCAATTGCGCGCCGGGGCGTATCACCATCGGAAATGCCACCATTTCCGACGCCCATCAACATGGCGCGTTGACCGTCGCCGAGATTATCCAGAAGTCCTCCAATGTCGGGACAACCAAGATTGCCCTGGGCTTTGCGCCGAAGGAAATGTGGGAGATGTTCGACAGCCTCGGCTTTGGCCAGGCGCCGAATCTGGGCTTCCCCGGCGAGGTCAATGGCCGTTTGCGGCCGTGGAAGAACTGGCGGCCGATCGAGCAGGCGACGATGTCCTACGGTCACGGCATTGCCGTCAGTCTGGTCCAGCTGGCCCGCGCCTATACAGTTTTTGCCCACGATGGTGAGCTGATGCCGCTGTCGCTGACCAAGATAGAAGACGCACCGCCGCATGGCGTTCGCGTTTTCTCGCCGCAGACCATGCGCGAATTGCGCATCATGCTCGAAATGGCTGTCCAGCCCGAGGGTACGGCACCCAAGGCGCGCGTCGCCGGCTATCGGGTCGGCGGCAAGACGGGGACGGCGTACAAAATCGAGGGCGGCGTTTATGCCCGCAAATACGTTGGTTCATTCGTCGGTATCGCCCCGATCAGCGATCCGCGCCTGGTCGTCGCGGTGATGATCGACGAGCCGACCGGGGGGGCCCATTACGGTGGCGACGTGGCTGGTCCGGCTTTCTCGCAGATTGTCGGCGGTGCGTTGCGCACACTTGGCGTGCCGCCCGATGCGCCGATCCAGGTGGCCGATGCATCAACCGGGAAGGGCAAGCTGTGATGACCCCGCGTGAACTGCTCGACCGCCTGGAGGGCATGGGCGTGGTGCCGACCGGCGTGGCCGACGACAGCCGTCAGGTGCGGCCGGGCGATCTCTTCCTGGCCTATCCGGGCGATCTGGCCGACGGCCGCCGCTACATCGCCGACGCGCTGGAGCGCGGGGCCGTGGCCGTCTTCTGGCAGCCCGGCGGCGATTTCGTTTTTGGCCAAAATTTCCGGTCGACCGTAGCAAACCTGCCGGTCGATGCCCTGCGTCCGCTCGCCGGCCCGCTCGCCCACGCCGTTTATGGCCACCCGAGCGAAGGGCTGTCGCTGATCGCCATCACCGGCACCAATGGCAAGACGACGATCAGCCAGTGCCTGGCCAGAGCCTTTGCCAAACCCTGCGCGATCATCGGCACGCTTGGCGCCGGCTTCCCCGAGGCAATGACGGAAACCGGGTTCACGACGCCGGAGGCAACGACGCTCATGCGTTATCTGGCGAGTTTTCGGGCCGACGGCGCGGCGGCCTGTGCGCTGGAAGCGAGTTCGATCGGCATCGAGGAGGGGCGCATGAACGGCGCCCGCGTCGATGTTGCGGTGTTCACCAACATGACGCGCGATCACCTCGACTACCACGGCACGATGGAGGCCTACGCCGAGGCCAAGAAAAAGCTTTTCCACTGGCCGCGCCTGCGTACGGCGATCATCAATCTCGATGACGAGTTCGGTCGCACTTTGTCGCGGGAAACGACGGCCATGCGCGTCCTCGGTTACGCCATCGGCGAACCGCGGCGCGACTATCTCGCCCTGGTCCGTGCCGAAAATCTCGTCGATACGCCCTTCGGCCAGCGTTTCAATCTGGTCTTGCCGAATGGCCGGGCCATCGTCGAGACCGGCCTGGTCGGTCGCTACAACATTTCCAACCTGCTCGCCATCGCCGCCGTGCTGCACGATGCCGGTGTCCAGGTCGCCGAAGTGGCGCGTCGCCTGTCCGAACTGACGCCGCCGCCGGGGCGCATGGAGCGGGTTGGCGGACATGGCGAACCGCTGGTCGTTGTCGATTACTCGCATACCCCCGATGCGCTCGAAAACGCCCTGGTGGCGTTGCGCCCGGTCGCCACGTCGCGCGGCGGCAAGCTGTGTGTCGTCTTCGGTTGCGGCGGCGACCGCGATCCTGGCAAACGCCCGTTGATGGGCGAAGTCGCCCAGCGTCTGGCCGATCGCGTGCTGGTCACCAGCGACAATCCGCGCAGCGAGCAGCCGCAGGCCATCATCGACGCCATTGTCGCCGGCATGAGTCAGACCGAAGGCGGGACCGAAATCGAAGCCGACCGCGCTGTCGCCATCCGCCGTGCCATCCTTGAAGCCGAGCTCAGCGACGTCGTCCTGCTTGCCGGCAAGGGGCATGAAACATATCAGGAAATATCCGGCGTTCGCCATCATTTTTCCGATGTCGAGCAGGCCAGCGTAGCGCTGGCCTCGCGCCGTCCCGAAACCAAGGAGGTGGCGGCATGAAGTGGCTGCTCTCACAAGTCGCCAAGGCGACCCATGGCCGTCTGATCGGCCACGACGTGGACGTGACCGGCGTGTCTACCGATACGCGTACCGTCACCGATGGTCAGTTGTTCATCGCCCTGAGCGGCGACCGTTTCGACGCCCATGATTTTCTCGATCAGGCCATCGCGGCCGGTGCCGTCGCCCTGCTCGTCTCGAATGAAAGCAAGGTTCCGGCGGGCGTTTCAGCCGTTGTCGTGAACGATACCCGCCTCGCCCTCGGCCGATTCGCCGCCGCCTGGCGCGCCCAGTTCACGCTGCCGGTGATCGCCGTAACGGGGTCCAACGGCAAGACGACGACCAAGGAAATGGTCGCCTCGATTCTCAAGGCCGCCTTCGGCGCCGCCGTGCTGTCCACCCGTGGCAATCTCAATAACGACATCGGCCTGCCGCTCACCCTGCTTGGTCTGCGCCTCTCGCACCGCGCCGCGGTGATCGAGATGGGCATGAACCATCCGGGCGAAATTGCCTATCTGGCGCCGATCGGCGCGCCGACCGTGGCGCTGGTGACCAATGCCCAGCGCGCCCACCTCGAAGGCATGGGTGACATGGATGAAGTGGCTCGCGAAAAGGGCAGCATCTTCGCCGGCCTGCGCCCCAACGGCGTTGCCGTCATCAACGCCGACGATGCCTACGCCGACGTCTGGCGCGGCATGGCCGGTCAGCACACGGTGCGGACTTTTGCCATCGACCATGCGGCCGATGTGCGTGGCGTCGTACGCCAGCATGGTCTTGAGATCACCCTTGAACTGAGCGCCCCGGAAGGTCAGGCGGCGATCACCTTGCGCATCCCCGGTCGTCACAACGCCCGCAATGCCGTTGCCGCCGCCGCTGCCTGTCTGGCCGCCGGCGTGCCGATGGCCGCCGTGGCTGCCGGGCTGGCCGAGTTTTCCGGAGTCAAGGGCCGTCTGCAGCGGCGGACCGGCAAAAACGGCGCCGAAATACTCGACGACACCTACAACGCCAACCCGGATTCGGTTCGGGCCGGGATCGACGTCCTCGCCGCCACCATCGGCCGCAAGCTCCTGGTCCTCGGCGACATGGGCGAAATCGGCGAGGCCAGCGGCCAGTACCACGACGAAATCGGCGGCTACGCCAAGAGCCAGGGCATCGACCGCCTGTTCGCGCTCGGCGATGTGGCGCAACTGGCCGTCCGCAACTTTGGCGAAGGCGCCCGCCACTTCTGCAATATCGACAAGCTGATTGCGGCGGTCGACAAGGAGTTGGGCCCGGAAACCACGGTGCTGGTGAAAGGGTCGCGCTTCATGAAAATGGAAAGGGTGGCCGACGCGCTAGCCGCCCCCGAGGAGAAACACTGATGCTGCTGGCCCTGACCCAATGGCTCGCCCAGGACGTTCGTTTTTTCAACGTCTTCAACTACATCACGCTGCGCACGGTGCTGGCGGCAATGACCGCGCTGCTCATTTCGTTTGCCGCCGGCCCCGGCGTCATCCGCTGGCTGGCCGCCAAGAAAATCGGCCAGGCCGTGCGCAACGACGGCCCGCAAACCCACCTCGTCAAATCTGGCACGCCGACCATGGGCGGCGTCCTGATCCTCATTTCCATCGGCCTCACCACCTTGCTCTGGGGCGACCTCAGCAACAAGTACGTGTGGACCGTTCTCATCGTCACGCTCGGCTTTGGCATCGTCGGCTGGTACGACGACTGGAAGAAGGTGGTTTATCGCGACCCGAAGGGCCTGTCGGCCGGCTGGAAGTATTTCTGGCAGTCGGTGCTCGGCCTCGGGGCGGCCCTGTTTCTCGCCTACTCGGCCAAGTCCGGCGCCCAGACACAACTGATCGTGCCCTTCTTCAAGACCATTGCCTATCCGCTCGGCATCGTCGGGTTCATCACGCTGACCTACTTCGTCATCGTCGGTACCAGCAATGCGGTCAATCTGACGGACGGCCTCGATGGACTGGCGATCATGCCTACCGTCATGATCGCCGGCGCCTTCGCCATCTTTGCGTACGTCACCGGCCACGCCGGCCTTTCCAAGTACCTGCTCATTCCCTACGTGCCGGGGGCGGGCGAGTTGTGCATCCTGCTCGGGGCGATTGCCGGGGCGGGGCTCGGTTTTTTGTGGTTCAACGCCTATCCGGCCGAAGTCTTCATGGGCGATGTCGGTGCGCTATCGCTCGGCGCGGCGCTGGGTACGGTCGCCGTCATCCTGCGTCAGGAAATCGTGCTGCTCATCATGGGCGGCGTCTTCGTCGTCGAAACCCTGTCGGTCATGCTGCAGGTCAGCTACTTCAAATACACCAAGAAAAAATTCGGTGAAGGCCGCCGCATCCTGCGCATGGCGCCGCTGCATCACCATTTTGAACAATCGGGCTGGAAGGAGACGCAGGTCGTCGTCCGCTTCTGGATCATCACCATCATGCTCGTGCTGGTCGGGCTGTCTTCGTTGAAGTTGCGTTAAAACATGGAACTTCGCGGCAAACGCGTTCTGGTTGTCGGGCTCGGTGAGTCCGGACTGGCGATGGCCAAGTGGCTGCATCGCCAGGGCGCGGTGGTTCGCGTTGCCGATTCGCGCGACAACCCGCCGAACGTCGACGCCCTGCACCGCGTTGCGCCGGGTGCCGAACTGATCGCCGGGCCGTTTGTCGAGGCGCCGTTTGCCAGCGCCGACCTCGTCGCGCTGTCGCCGGGTGTGGCCAAGGCGACACCGGTGATTGCTACGGTCGACCGGAAAATTGTGTCAGAAATCGAATTGTTCGCCGCCGGCGTGCGCGAGCAGGTGCCGGGCTCGAAGATCATCGCCATCACCGGCAGCAACGGCAAAACCACGACCACGGCGCTGACCGCCCATCTGCTCAACGGTGCCGGCCTGCCGGCCATTGCCTGCGGCAACATCTCGCCATCGGCGCTCGATGCGCTCATGGATGCGCAGGATGCCGGCACTTTGCCAAAGGTCTGGGTCGTCGAACTGTCCAGCTTCCAGCTCGAAACGACGCATCATCTGAACGCCGAGGCCGCCACCGTGCTCAATGTTTCGGAAGATCATCTCGACCGCTACGAAGGCAGTCTGGCCAACTACGCCGCAGCCAAGTCGCGCGTCTTCCAGGGCAAGGGCGTCATGGTTTTGAACCGCGACGACGACTGGTCGATGGCCAACGGCCGTTGTGGCCGGACGATGGTGACTTTCGGTCTGAATGCGGCACCGCGCGGCGTCGATTACGGCTTTGCCGATGGCGCCATCTGGCGCGGCAAGGAAAAGCTCGTCGCGCTGGCCGACCTCAAGCTGTCCGGCCTGCACAACGCCGCCAATGCCATGGCGGCGCTGGCGCTGTGCGAAGCCATCGGCGTCGCCCCGGCTCGCCTGCTCGAGCCGCTCAAGTCGTTCGCCGGCCTGCCGCATCGTGTTGAAACCGTCGCCGAAATCGGCGGCGTGCTCTACGTTGACGACTCCAAGGGCACCAACGTCGGCGCCACGCTGGCCGCCATCGAAGGTATGGGCCGCAAGGTTGCCATCGTCCTGGGCGGCGATGGCAAGGGTCAGGACTTCTTGCCGCTCAAGCCCGCCCTCGAAAAACACGGCCGCGCCGTCGCCCTGATCGGCCGCGATGCCGCCGCCATCGGCATGGCCCTCGAAGGCAGCGGCGTGCCGACCCGCATTCTCGGTGACATGGACGCTGCTGTCCGTTGGCTTGCTGCCCACGCTCAAGCCGGCGATTGCGTCCTACTTTCGCCAGCCTGCGCCAGCCTCGACATGTACAAGAATTACGCCCACCGCGCCCAGGCCTTCATCGACGCCGTGAAGGGGATGCAATCATGATGATCGGCGCCCTCGACTCGCCGCGCCGGCAAATCGCCGAGATCGACTATGCCCTGCTGTGGAGCGTGCTGATCCTGCTCTTTACCGGCCTGGTCATGGTCTATTCGGCCTCCATCGCGATCGCCGAAGGCGGTCGTTTCACCGGCCATCAGCCGGCCTACTACCTGGTGCGTCACGGCATCTTCCTGTGCATCGGACTGGTCGCCGCCGCGGTGACTTTCCAGGTGCCGCTGTCGCTGTGGCAGAAGAGCGCGCCCTACCTGTTCATGATCGGCGTCGCCCTGCTGGCGCTGGTGCTGATCCCCGGCATCGGCCGCGACGTCAATGGCGCCCGGCGCTGGCTGTCGCTCGGTTTTGCCAATCTGCAGCCGTCCGAACTCATGAAGATGTTTGCCGTGCTCTACGCCGCCGACTACACGGTGCGCAAGATCAACGTCATGCACGATCTCAAGCAGGCTTTCCTGCCGATGTTCGGCGCCATGGCCATCGTTGGCATGCTGCTCTTGAAGGAGCCGGATTTCGGCGCCCTCGTCGTCATCATCTCCATCGCCATGGGCATCCTCTTTCTTGGCGGCCTCAAGGCCCGCCTGTTCGCCCTGCTCATCGTCGGCCTGCTCATCGCCTTCGCAATCATGATCATCGTTTCGCCCTACCGGCGCGACCGGGTGTTCGGTTTCATGGATCCGTGGGCCGATGCCTATGGCCGGGGCTACCAGTTGTCGCATTCGCTGATCGCCTTCGGCCGCGGCGAACTGTTCGGCGTCGGCCTCGGCGCCAGCGTCGAGAAGCTGTTCTATCTGCCGGAAGCGCATACCGACTTCCTGCTCGCCGTGATCGCCGAAGAACTGGGCTTTTTCGGTGTTGTCGCGATCATCGCCCTGTTTGCCCTGCTTGTTCAGCGCGCTTTTGCCATCGGCCGCCAGTGCGTCCAGCTCGACCGTCTCTACCCGGCGCTCGTCGCCATGGGCATGGGCATCTGGTTCGGTGTCCAGTCCTTCATCAACATGGGCGTCAATATGGGGCTGCTGCCGACCAAGGGGCTGACCCTGCCGCTCATGAGCTTCGGCGGTTCCGGCGTACTGGCCAACTGCGTGGCCCTGGCGATTCTCTTGCGGGTTGACTGGGAAAATCGCCAGTTGATGCGCGGAGGCAAGCTATGAGCAAGACCATCATGATCATGGCCGGCGGTACCGGCGGCCACATTTTCCCGGCTCTGGCTGTCGCCCATTCGATGCGCGATGCCGGCTGGCGCGTGGTCTGGCTGGGCAATCCGGACGGAATGGAAGCTCGCCTTGTGCCGCAGCATGGCTTCGAGATGGTCAATCTGAAATTCGCCGCGCTGCGCGGCAAGGGCATCCTGCGCAAGCTGCTGCTGCCGGTCAATCTGCTCAAGGGCTTCTGGCAGGCGCAGAAGGCCATACGCCAGGTGCAGCCGGATGTCGTGCTCGGCATGGGCGGCTACATCACTTTTCCGGGCGGCATGATGGCCGTTCTGCTCGGCAAGCCGCTGGTCGTGCATGAACAGAACTCGGTGGCCGGGCTGGCCAATCGCGTCTTGGCCAGGGTGGCCGACCGCATCGTGACCGGCTTCCCCGATGTGCTGAAAAAAGGCGTCTGGGCTGGCAATCCGGTGCGTCCGGAAATTGCCAGAATCGCCCCGCCGGCGGAGCGTTTTGCCGAGCGCACCGGCGCCCTGCGTTTGCTGGTCATCGGTGGCAGCCTCGGCGCCCAGGCTCTCAACGAGATGGTGCCCAAGGGCATGGCCCTGCTCGGCGCCAGCGATCAGCCGCAGATCGTCCATCAGGCGGGCGAAAAGCATATCGAGGGGCTCAAGGCCAATTACGCCGCGGTTGGCGTCCAGGCCCATTGCGTGCCCTTCATCGAAGACATGGCGGGCGCCTACGAGTGGGCAGATCTGGTCATCTGCCGGGCTGGCGCGTTGACCGTGGCCGAGCTGGCAGCAACCGGCGTGGCGAGCATCCTCGTGCCCTTCCCGCATGCGGTTGATGACCACCAGACCGGCAACGCCAAGTTCCTGGTCCATGCCGGTGGCGCCTTCCTGCTGCCGCAAGACGAATTGACGCCGGAGTCCATTGCCCTGATCCGCAACTATTCCCGCGGTCAACTACTGGAAATGGCCGAAAAGGCCCGCAGCCTGGCCAAGCCCGATGCCACCGAAGAAGTGGCGACTATTTGTGCGGAGGGGGCGAAATGAGCCACCGAGCAGGGGCCCCGCGCAGCGGGGATGCGAGCAAGGCGAATGCCGCCGGCCCTCGCGTTCGGACAATTGCAAAACACCAGCGCGTTATCGCGAGGGCCAAATAAATGAAACACAAGGTTAAACACATCCACTTCGTCGGCGTTGGCGGCTCAGGCATGAGCGGCATCGCCGAAGTCCTGGCCCACCTCGACTACACGGTGAGCGGCTCCGATCTGGCGGCCAGTGCCACGACGCGACGCCTCGAAGGCGAAGGCGTCAGGGTCATGCTCGGCCACGCCGCCGACAATATTGCCGGCGCCGATGCCGTGGTCACCTCGACGGCAGTCAAGGCCGACAACCCGGAGGTCGTCGCCGCCCGCGAAAAGAAGATTCCGGTCGTGCCGCGCGCCCAGATGCTGGCCGAACTGATGCGCCTCAAGCATGGCATCGCCATCGCCGGCACGCATGGCAAGACAACGACGACCAGTCTGGTGACCAGCATCCTGGCCGAGGGCGGCGTCGATCCGACCTTCGTCATCGGCGGTCGCCTCAATGCCGCCGGCGCCAATGCCCGCCTTGGCAGCGGTGACTTTCTCGTCGCCGAGGCCGACGAGTCGGACGCGTCCTTCCTCTTCCTGTCGCCGGTCATTTCGGTCGTTACCAACATCGACGCCGACCACATGGAAACCTACGGCCACGACTTCGAACGTCTGAAATCGGCCTTCGTCGATTTCCTCAATCGTCTGCCGTTCTACGGTGTGGCCGTCCTCTGCGGCGACGACGCCAATGTGCGCGACATCATGCCGCGCGTCCCGAAGCAGATCATCACCTACGGCCTGTCGCTGGAGAATAATTTCTACGCCGAGAACATCGTCGCCGCCGACGGCCAGATGCGTTTCGATTGCGTGCGCGTCAATGGCTCCACATCCCGCCTGTCGATCACCCTCAACACGCCGGGCCTGCACAACGTGCTGAATGCCTTGGCAGCGATTGCCGTGGCCACCGAAGTGCAGGTTTCCGATGCCGCCATCGTCAAGGCGCTGGCCGAGTTCAAGGGCGTCGGCCGCCGCTTCCAGCGTTACGGCGAAGTGGCCTTACCGGCTGGCGGCAGTTTCACGCTGGTCGATGACTACGGTCATCACCCGGTCGAAATGGCCGCCACGCTGGCCGCCGCCCGCGGCGCCTTTCCGGGCCGCCGCCTCGTGCTGGCCTTCCAGCCGCACCGTTACACGCGGACGCGCGATTGCTTCGAGGATTTCGTCAAGGTGCTGAGCACGGTCGACGCGCTGTTGCTGGCCGAAATCTACGCCGCCGGCGAGGCGCCCATCGTCGCTGCCGACGGCCGTTCGCTGGCCCGCGCCCTGCGCGTCGGCGGCAAGGTCGAACCGGTTTTTGTCGAGGACATCGCGGCCATGCCGCAAACGATCATGGATGTCGCCCGTGATGGCGACGTGGTGTTGTGCATGGGGGCCGGCTCGATTGGTGCCGTTCCCGGGAAAGTGGCAGGGCAGATATGAGTTCCTACGGTCAACCGGAAAAGATGCCCAAAATTGAAATGCAGTGTGGAGCAGAGCATGTCTGAATTCGGCAAAGTCGCCGTCCTCTTTGGTGGAACTTCCGCCGAGCGCGAGGTTTCCTTGAACAGCGGTTCGCGTGTGCTGGCCGCGCTGCAAGGGCAGGGCATCGATGCCCATGCCTTCGACCCGGCCACGCAGCCGCTCGACGCGTTGAAGGGCTATGACCGCGCCTTCATTGCGCTGCACGGCCGGCACGGTGAAGACGGCACGATCCAGGGCGCCCTCGAAGTCATGCACATTCCCTACACCGGCTCCGGCGTGCTCGCCTCGGCGCTGGCCATGGACAAGTTCCGCACCAAACTCATGTGGCAGGCGGCCGGCCTGGCCATTCCCGAATACGCCCTGCTCACGGCCGATTCCGATTTTGCCGACATCGAGGAGGAACTCGGCCTGCCGCTCTTCGTCAAGCCGGCGCATGAAGGCTCGTCGATTGGTATCACCAAGGTCAAGGAGCGCGGCGCACTGAAGGCGGCCTACGAGGCAGCGGCCAGGTTAGATCCGCTGGTCATCGCCGAAAAGGGCGTCATGGGGGGCGAATACACGGTCGGCATCATCGGCGACGAAGCCATGCCGATCATCAAGATCGAGCCGGCCACCGAGTGGTACGACTACGAGGCCAAATACAACCGCGACGACACCCGATACCTGTGCCCGTGCGGCCTGCCGGAAGCCAAGGAAATGGAAATCCGCAAGGGCGCGCTCGAAGCCTTCCGCGTCCTCGGCGGCCGTGGCTGGGGGCGGGTCGATTTCCTCATGGACGAGGACGGCAAGCATTACTTCCTCGAGGTGAATACCGCACCGGGCATGACCGATCACTCGTTGGTGCCGATGGCCGCCCGTGTTTCCGGCCTCGAATATCCGGACCTTGTGCGCCGTGTCCTTGAACTTGCGACAAACGACTGAGCCAATGAATGTGGAACAAACCGCACCTGCTCAACGCCATCGCCGACCTGCTCACGCTGGTTGCGGCGGCAGCGTTGCGGCGGCAGCGTTGCTGGCCGCCGGCGCGGTCTGGCTGGTGCGCGTGCCGTCGCTGCCGGTCAGGCAGGTGGTCTTTGCCGAGGCGCTGGAGCACACCCGGCGCGGCGAGGTGGAGCAGGTTCTGCCGGGTTCGCTGACGGGCAATTTCTTCAGCATCAATCTGCAGCAGGTACGGGGGGCACTCGAGAAGCTGCCCTGGGCGCGCAAGGTGGAAGTGCGTCGCCAGTGGCCGGATCGACTGGAAATCAGGATCGAGGAGCACAAGCCGGTGGCGCGCTGGGGCGAGGGGCGCGGCGAGCTGGTCAACAGCTACGGCGAGGTGTTTACCGCCGCCCTGGCGGACAGCGAGGCGAGCAGCCTGCCCTTGCTGGTCGGGCCGCAGGGCACGGCGCAGGATGTGCTCAAGCATTACAGCGAGTTTTTCGGCTCCTTTGCAACGGTCGGCGAGAAGCCGGTACAGCTCACGCTGTCGCCGCGCCTGGCCTGGCAACTGAAGCTGGACAACGGCATGTTGGTCGATATCGGTCGGGAGCAGCAGAAAGCGCCGGTCGGCGTTCGTCTGCAGCGGTTCCTGGAGATTTATCCGGAAACGGTCGCCCGTCAGGCGATCCGGCCGACGGTGGTGGATTTGCGGTATCCGAATGGTTTCGCCATGCGCGTTGCTGGCGAGGGGAAGGGAAAGTAAGACTATGAGCAGGGACAACAAGGATCTGGTGGTGGGGCTGGACATCGGGACGTCGAAGATCGTCGCGCTGGTCGCCGA
>PHCF01000087.1 GCA_002842145.1 Betaproteobacteria bacterium HGW-Betaproteobacteria-6
CTACATCGGCATCCACATGTGGAAGCAGGCCGTCGAGAAGGCCAAGTCGACCGACACCGACAAGGTCATCGCCGCCATGGCCGGCCAGACCTTCAAGGCGCCGAGCGGCATCATGTCGAAGATGGACGAGAAGAACCACCACCTGCACAAGTCGGTGTTCATCGGCGAAGTAAAGGCCGACGGCCAGTTCAACGTAGTCTGGAAGACGCCCGGCCCGATCAAGGCCCAGCCGTGGAGCCCGTTCATCGCCGGCAACGACAAGAAGAAGGACGAGCCGGAAATGAAGTAATCCGGATCGACAGTCAGTCGCAAGAACGGGGGCCGCGGCCCCCGTTTCGGTACTACCGTATCAGTGCCTTTGCATTAGACGCGCAACAGCGCCTTGACCAGGCGTTCCGACAACTGGTCTTCGGTGAATTGCGGCTCATTCGGCGGATAGAGGGAGTTTTCCTCGATCTCGAAACCCTCGGCGGCGGACAGGGCACGGAGTTCCTTGATTTTCAGGCAGGCCTTCAACTGGGCGCCCAGTTCGGGATTGGCTCTGGCTTTTTCAGAAAAGGCCTTGATCGGTGCAACGGACATGATTTCTCCTTGGGTTAAAACAAAATGGGCATTGCTTTGGCAGCCTGCTCAGGCCGGGTAGTCGAGCCTTTCCGGATCGTCCCCGGCGTTCTGAATCACGGCCTGGGCCAGCCTGCCATCCGGGTGATAGTGGTAATCGTGACAAACCTCGATCTCGCCATAAACCACCTTCTCGCAGCGCTTGAGCAGGCCGCCGGCGTCGAACGCCCCGCGGTAGAAGGTGTTGCGGTTGCGCATGTCGTCAGCGGCGAGTTCGCCGACCAGGTTGAGTGGCAGGCGAGCCCCGCTGTAGCTCGTGAAGTAGCGGATCGTCAGATCGGAAGAGGTCATGGCTGGTTCAGGTTTGTCGGATAGACCACAAAAACCTGCCAAAAAAGCAGGTCAGGGACTGAACTAGCAAATTCAGGACCACGCCGCGCCGGCCGGCGCCAATTCCGGGCCGGCAGCCACTACGCAATTCATCGTATTCCTGATCGCCGGCCTGCCCCTTAACCTGTCGTTGCACTGCACAAATTGCGGACGGACTCTTCATGAAAAAAACATTGATTGCTTTATTGCTTTGCCTCGGCAGCCTGTCGACACAGGCGGCCCTTGACCCGGGACGGGTGCGTCAGCTGGCGGCCGAGGATTCGAGCGACAAGGTGGCGGCCATACACCAGATAACTGAGAACGCCGACCCGGATGCCGTGCGCGTGCTGACGGCGATGTCCGAGGACAGCCTCTATCTGGCTGGCGACAAGGTGGTGATCATCTCCGACGACAGCGCTTTCGACGCGGCGACGGGGGAGGCGATCAAGATGCCGGCCAACCCGGAGAGCATCACCGTGAACAACCGCATTCGTGGCGAACTGGCCAGCGCGCTCGCTGCCCTCAAATTGTTCGACGCCGACCGCGACGTGCGTTTCGCATCGGCCGAGGAATTGCAAAGCAAGGTCAGCCCGAGCATGGCACCGCTGCTCAAGCTGGCGCTGGACAAGGAAACCGATGGCGCGATCCAGGCCCTGCTGACCCTCGCCTACGCCCAGGCCAATCTCGGCAATGCCGACCCGGCGGCGCGTCTGGATGCCGTCAAGGCGCTGGCCGAAACCTCGTCGCCGGTCATCAAGAGCGTCCTGCTGCCGCTCACCGACAAGGCCAATGAACCCGACGACAAGGTGCGCTACGAAGCCATCGCCGCGGTGAAAGCCATCGACGGCCGGCTGGCCCTGGCCGAGAACGTCGGCCAGGCCTTTTCCGGCCTGTCGCATCAACATGGCGCACGGCGAGCTGCTGATGGTCGGCGCCTACGCCACCTACGGCATGCAGACGCTGTTCCGTGCCTGGTTTCCGGATGCCATCGACTGGTATCTGCCGGCCGCTATCCCGGTCGCTTTCTTCGCAGCCGCGCTGGTCGGCGTCGTCATGGAACGCACGGTCATTCGCTGGCTCTACGGCCGCACGCTGGAAACCCTGCTCGCCACCTGGGGCCTGTCGCTGGTGCTGATCCAGTCGGCGCGCGTATTGTTCGGCGCGCAAAACGTCGAAGTCGCCAACCCGAGCTGGATGTCGGGCGGCATCGAAGTCCTGCCCAATCTCATCCTGCCGTGGAACCGCATCATCATTGTCGGCTTCGCCGTATTCGTCCTGTTGCTCGTCTGGCTGCTCATGAACAAGACACGGCTCGGCATGTTCGTCCGCGCCGTGACGCAGAACCGGGCCATGGCCGGCTGCGTCGGCGTGCCGACCTCGCGCATCGACACCATGGCCTTCGCGCTCGGCGCCGGCATCGCCGGACTGGGCGGCGTCGCGCTCTCCCAGATTTCCAATGTCGGGCCGGACATGGGCCAGGGCTACATCGTCGATTCCTTCATGGTCGTCGTCGTCGGCGGCGTCGGGCAGCTTGCCGGCGCGGTCTGGGCGGCGCTCGGCCTGGGCATCTTCAGCAAGCTGCTCGAAGGCTGGGCCGGGGCGGTCATCGCCAAGATCAGCATCCTCGTCGTAAGGCTGAACCATGCGCAAACCTCTCACCCTCCGCATCCTCTCCGCCCTCGACCGGAAAAGCTGGCTGGCGCTGGGCGTCTTCCTCGCCCTCGCGCTGGTCGTCGTCCCGGTCCTCCACCTCAATTTCCCGGAAGACAGCGCCCTGCACGTCTCGACCTACGCCATCACGCTGATCGGCAAGATCATGTGCTACGCGCTGGTGGCCGTCGCCATGGACCTGATCTGGGGTTACGGCGGCATCCTGTCGCTCGGCCACGGCCTGTTCTTCGCGCTCGGCGGCTACGCCTTCGGAATGTACCTGATGCGCCAGATCGGCCGCGACGGAAGCTACGGCGCCGACCTGCCCGACTTCATGGTCTTTCTCGACTGGAAGGAACTGCCCTGGTTCTGGGTGGGCAGCGACAGCTTCGGCTGGGTCGCCTTCCTGGTCATGGCCGTGCCGGCACTGGTCGCCTTCGTCTTCGGCTACTTCGCCTTCCGCTCGCGCATCAAGGGCGTCTATTTCTCGATCATCACCCAGGCGCTGACCTACGCCGCGATGCTGCTCTTCTTCCGCAACGAAACCGGCTTCGGCGGCAACAACGGCTTCACCGACTTCAAGCGCGTGCTTGGCTACAGCATCACCTCGTCGGAAACCCGGCTCGTACTGTTCGGGCTGACCGCCGTGATGCTCGCCACCACGCTGGTCTTCGCTGCCTGGCTGGTCAAATCCAAGTTCGGCCGCGTGCTCACCGCCATCCGCGATGCCGAAAGCCGCGTCATGTTCATCGGCTACAACCCGCTCTGGTACAAGCTGACCATCTGGGTCATCTCGGCAGTGCTCTGCGGCATTGCCGGGGCGCTCTACGTGCCGCAGGTCGGCATCATCAACCCGTCCGAAATGTCGCCCGGCAACTCCATCGAAATCGCCATCTGGGTGGCGGTCGGCGGGCGCGGCACGCTGATCGGGCCGGTCATCGGCGCCTTCGTCGTCAATCTCGCCAAGAGCTGGTTCACCGTCAGCTTCCCCGAATACTGGCTGTTCTTCCTCGGCCTGCTCTTCATCGTCGTGACGCTGATGCTGCCGCAAGGCCTGGTCGGCCTGTGGAAGAAAGTCATGGCGAAGAAAGGAGCCGAAGCATGCTGAACACCGTCGATCTTTTTGAGGATGACCGCCCGGCCGGCAGCGATGGCGCCGATCAGATGGGCCACCCGGTCACCGGCGAGCTCGACCTGTCGCACGGCGTCGCGCTTTACCTCGAAGACATCACCGTCAGCTTCGACGGCTTCAAGGCGCTCAACAACCTGAGTCTGGCCATCAACGCCGGCGAACTGCGCTGCATCATCGGCCCCAACGGGGCAGGAAAGACGACGATGATGGACGTCATCACCGGCAAGACCCGGCCGGACTCCGGCAAGGCCTTCTTCGGCCAGTCGATCGACCTGACCCGGCTTTCCGAACCCGAAATCGCCCACATCGGGATCGGCCGCAAGTTCCAGAAACCGACCATCTTCGAGCAGCACACCGTGTTCGAAAACCTCGAACTGGCCATGAAGACCGACAAGCGCGTCTGGAAAAGCCTGATGGCCTGGCTGGCCGGCGACGAGCGCGACAAGATCGCCGAAACCCTGCGCCTGATACGCCTCGACGGCGAAGCCGACCGCCAGGCCGGTCTGCTCTCGCACGGCCAGAAACAGTGGCTGGAAATTGGCATGCTGCTCATGCAGGAACCCAAGCTGCTGCTGCTAGACGAACCGGTCGCCGGCATGACCGACGACGAAACCATGCGCACCGCCGAACTGTTCGTTTCGCTGGCCGGCAAGCATTCATTAGTCGTCGTTGAGCACGACATGGCTTTCGTCGAGAAGCTTGGTGGCTTGGTCACCGTGCTGCACGAAGGCTCGGTGCTGGCCGAAGGAGATCTGGCCACGGTGCAGAACGACCAGCGGGTCATCGAGGTGTATCTCGGCCGCTAAGTCGGCCGCCGTAAGGATTTCATTTTTGGGCATTTTTTCCGGTTGACCGTAGCAATGCGCTCAGCCAACCCGAACAGGACAAAACATCATGTTGAAAGTCGATACCCTCAACCAGGCCTACGGCGGCAGCCACATCCTGCGCGGCCTCAGCTTCGAAGTGAAGACCGGCGAAGTCACGACGCTGTTGGGCCGCAACGGCGTCGGCAAGACGACCCTGCTCAAGTCGCTGATGGGCCTGGTCAAGACCAAATCCGGCTCGATCACCTTCGACGGCAAAGACATCACGAACCTGCCGCCGCACGAACGCGTCAAGGCCGGCATCGGCTTCGTCCCGCAAGGTCGCGAGATATTCCCGCGCCTCACCGTCGAGGAAAACCTGCTCATGGGCCTCGCCACCAAACCCGGCAGCACACCCATCCCGCAACGCATCTTCGACATGTTCCCGGTGCTCAAACAGATGATGCACCGCCGCGGTGGCGACCTCTCCGGCGGCCAGCAGCAGCAACTCGCTATCGGCCGCGCCCTCGCCATGGGCCCCAAGCTGCTCATCCTCGACGAGCCGACCGAAGGCATCCAGCCTTCGATCATCAAGGACATCGAACGCGCCATCCGCATGCTCGCCGAAACCGGCGAAATGGCCATCCTGCTCGTCGAGCAGTACTACGACTTCGCCGAATCGCTGGCCGACCAGTACCTGCTCATGGAGCGCGGCGAGTTCATCATGCGCGGCCGGGGCGAAACCATGCCGCAGGATGGGGTGAGGGAGGCGTTGGCGGTATGACTAGTCCTGAACAAACTGGGCGGCCAAATCGATACGCTTAACTATTGTCTTTAACGAAGCCGTTTTGTGCTGAAGCTCTCGCGCAACGCCAACTATCAGATGAAAGTCTCTTTCCATCTTGATCGTTCGTTCTGTTTCTTGTGCTTGCTTTGAGATGTCCTTTAAGAAATCTCTAGAACGTTCGTCCTTAGCTACCGACAGTAACGCGCCAATCAATATTTCTAGAAATCCCTCTGGGAGTTTTCCAACCTCGACGGCTCTTTTTTCAATCAGCTCAATTAACTCCATTATCGACGTACCCTCACGAGCTACCCGCTCAAATACTGGAAGGCCGGCAACTTTCGCGCCAGCAAGGAGAGTCGTAACCTCAGGACTAAAGTATTGATTTTCTGCTGTTGTAAGCATTGCGGTAGCGATCAGCGACATCAAATGTTCTTGAGCCCGAGGAGTCAAACCCAATATCTTGCTCACCCCTCGAAAAGCCAATTTTAAATTCCCAGCCTCGAACTGGAGATTTACATTTTTTGAACGAACACCAAAAAAATCGTCCAGCCTCATTCGGCTAATAAGTGCCTCACAGAACTTGTCGCTATCGATAGCAGCCAGCTTCAATTCCAAATCGAAAAACCGACGCAGGTACTCATTGGAATTAAACCCTTGGCCATAAACAGCACTGAAGCTGATACCTAGCTGCGTTTTGTCGACTGCCAAAACGAATACGGCATTCTTGACATTGAAGATGTGTTTGATTCTTTCAAGAAGCTCGATTGCATATAAAGGCCTACAACGGTCCAGTTCATCCACGACGACTACTACTGGTGTTTTCTTCCCGTGCTTTCCAGCTAACGAGAGTGCCTCGTCGATCTGGAGGTGAAACTGCTCAATTAATTTTTTATCATCCAAATAGCTATCAACGGCATCAGATGTAATCGAGCCGGTGGTATCGGCGATAATTTTTTCAATATCGCCCTGCAGATCAACCGCACCAAATGTGGCAATTTTTACTGCTGCCGGAACCGCACGTTTTGCTACCGATGCGGCCGTGCGCTTAGTTTTATTCCACAGCTCATTTCGGTCCGCCTCATCCGGTGAAATATCGCGGACTAAGCGATCTAGTTCACCCACAAATGCAATAAGGGGGTCATCCGCAAAATCCGTTTCCCAAGCATTGAACTCTAGGCATGGATGAGTTTGTTTTCTTAAGCAGGCGCTTAACATCCGCAAAAAAGTTGTTTTCCCACTGCCCCATGGCGCATCAATTGCAATGACATACGGGCCAGCTACTCGACCAATCAAAGTAACCAGCGCTTCGACAACGTCTTTCCGATCAAAGGCATCGTTGTCAAAAGGCGCATTCGGGTCTATTTCCAACTCTATTGGTTTGATAAGCATAGCTATTCACCCCTCAAAAATATTCTTCAAGCATAGCGCATGGTGCTTCGAACTTTGTTTCTTTTGCGTTGCCCATCCTCTGCGCATTCCTGCGTATTCCCCGCCGCCTTGGCTTTCCCGGATAATCCGCCCATGACCTCGCGCCTTCCCGTATCTCAGCCTGAGCAATCGCCGAGCTGGCATGCCGAGTTGCATCTTGGCTTCGTCCGTCAGGGCGAACGAACGGTGCTGCGCGAAAACCGGCATCGTGGGCCGCTGCGGGTGCAGAAGGCGCTGTATCCGGAGGGCGATGCGGTCTGTCAGGCCATCGTGCTGCATCCACCGTCGGGCATTGCCGGCGGCGACCATCTGGCGATTTCGGCCGAGCTGGGGGCCGGCGCGCATGCCCAACTGACGACACCGGGTGCGGGCAAGTGGTATCGCAGCGGTGGTGCCGAGGCTTCGCAGTGCATGGCCTTCACGGTCGCCGAGGGCGCCACGCTGGAATGGCTGCCGCAGGAAACCATCGTTTTTGACGGCGCCCGGGCGCGCATGGAAACCCGTGTTTCGCTGGCCGCCGACAGCTGTTATCTCGGCTGGGACATCCTGTGCCTGGGTCGCGCGGCGGCTGGCGAGCGTTTTGAGAAAGGTCGTTTTGACATGTTTTTTCGGGTTGACCGTAGCAATCGGCCAATCTGGCTCGAGCGCGGCGGTTTCGACGGCGACGACGCCATGCTGAGCAGCCCGGCCGGCTGGGCGGGGGCTACGGTGTGCGGCACCTTGCTGTGCAGCTTCCCCGAGCTGCCGCAACAGGCGGGAACCCTGCTCGAAGCCTGTCGCAAAATCCTGCCCGTCGATGGCGCCAATCATGGCCTGAGCGCCTTGCCCGGCATGCTCGTCGCTCGTTATCTCGGTGACAGCAGCGAGGCCGCCCGTTTGTGGTTCGCCGCGCTGTGGCAGGTGTTGCGCCCGGCCTGTTGCGGTCGACCGGCCGTCACCCCCCGAATCTGGAATACCTGAGGAGTCTTCATGGAACTGACACCGCGCGAAAAAGACAAGTTGCTGATCTTCACCGCCGGCCTGCTCGCCGAGCGGCGCCAGGCCAAAGGTCTCAAACTGAACTACCCGGAAGCGGTAGCGCTGATCACCTGCGCGATCATGGAAGGTGCCCGCGAAGGCAAGACGGTGGCCGAGCTGATGCACGAAGGTACGCAGGTGCTGAGCCGCGCCGACGTGATGGACGGCATCGCCGAGCTGATCCCCGAGATCCAGGTCGAGGCTACCTTCCCGGACGGCACCAAGCTGGTCACCGTGCATAACCCGATTGTTTGAGGAGCTGACATGATCCCCGGAGAACTCCTCGCCGAAGCCGGCGAACTCGAACTGAATGCTGGCCGCCCGACGATCACGCTGGTCGTGGCCAATACTGGTGACCGGCCGATCCAGGTCGGCTCGCACTATCACTTCTTTGAAACCAACGCTGGCTTGAGCTTCGACCGCGAAGCCGCCCGCGGCTACCGTCTCGACATCGCCGCCGGTACCGCCGTGCGCTTCGAGCCGGGCCAGAGCCGCACCGTGCAACTGGTCGCGCTGGCCGGCGATCGCAAGGTCTACGGCTTCCGCGGCCTCGTTCAGGGAGCACTGTGATGGCGAACAAGATTACCCGTCAGGCTTATGCCGAGATGTTCGGGCCGACCACCGGCGACCGTCTGCGCCTGGCTGATACCGAACTGCTCATCGAGGTCGAAAAGGACTACACGATCTACGGCGAGGAAGTGAAATTCGGCGGCGGCAAGGTCATCCGCGACGGCATGGGCCAGAGCCAGCGCGTCTCGGCCGAAACCGTCGATACCGTGATCACCAATGCGCTGATCGTCGATGCCGTGACAGGCATCGTCAAGGCCGACATCGGCTTGAAGGACGGCCGCATCGCCGCCATCGGCAAGGCCGGCAACCCGGACATCCAGCCCGGCGTTAGCATCGTCATCGGCCCGGGCACCGAAGTCATCGCCGGCGAAGGCATGATCGTCACGGCCGGCGGCATTGACAGCCACATCCATTTCATCTGCCCGCAGCAGATCGACGAGGCCCTCTATTCCGGCGTCACCACCATGCTCGGCGGCGGCACCGGCCCGGCGACCGGCACCTATGCCACCACCTGCACGCCGGGGCCGTGGCACATCCACCGCATGCTCGAAGCGGCCGAAGCCTTCCCGATGAATCTCGGCTTTCTCGGCAAGGGCAACGCCAGCCTGCCGGAGGCCCTGCGCGAACAGGTCGAAGCCGGGGCCATGGGCCTCAAGCTGCACGAGGACTGGGGCACGACGCCGGCCGCCATCGACTGCTGCCTGAGCGTCGCCGACGAAATGGACGTGCAGGTCGCCATCCACACCGACACACTCAACGAATCCGGCTTTGTCGAGGCCACCATCGGCGCCTTCAAGGGGCGCACCATCCACACCTTCCACACCGAAGGCGCCGGCGGCGGCCACGCCCCGGACATCATCAAGGCAGCTGGCCTGCCCAACGTGTTGCCCAGTTCGACCAACCCGACCATGCCGTACACGGTCAACACCATCGACGAGCACCTCGACATGCTGATGGTTTGCCACCACCTCGACCCGAGCATCGCCGAGGACATCGCCTTCGCCGAATCGCGCATCCGCCGCGAAACCATCGCCGCCGAAGACATCCTGCACGACCTCGGCGTCTTTTCGATGATGAGTTCCGACTCCCAAGCCATGGGCCGCGTCGGCGAAGTCATCGTCCGCACCTGGCAGGCGGCGCACAAGATGAAGGTCCAGCGCGGCGCCTTGCCCGAAGACAGTGCGCGCAATGACAACTTCCGCGTCAAGCGCTACATCGCCAAGTACACCATCAACCCGGCGCTGACCCACGGCATCGCGCACACCGTCGGTTCCATCGAAGTCGGCAAACTGGCCGACCTTGTGCTGTGGAAACCGGCCTTCTTCGGCGTCAAACCAAGCCTGATCCTCAAGGGCGGCATGATCGCCGCAGCCGCGATGGGCGACCCCAACGCCTCGATCCCGACCCCGCAGCCGGTGCATTACCGGCCGATGTTCGGCAGCTTCGGCAAGGCGCTGAAGACCTCGGTGACCTTCGTCTCGCAGGCCGCATTGCAGAATCCTGCGGTCAACGCGCTGAATCTGCAAAAACCGCTGGTCGCCGTCTCCGGCACGCGCACGCTCAAGAAATCCGACATGGTGCATAACGGCGCCACGCCGGAAATCACCGTCGATCCCGAAACCTACGTGGTCAAGGCCGACGGCGTGCATCTGGTGTGCGAACCGGCAACCGAATTGCCGCTGGCGCAACGTTATTTCCTCTTCTGACCATGCTCATTCTCAACCAACGCACCACGGCCCCCGCCACCGACTCGGTAGCGCTGGCCTACGATGAACGCAAGCGCAGCCGCCTGAAGGTGACGCTGGCTTCCGGCATTGAAGCCGGCATCTTCCTCGAACGCGGCGACCATCTGCAGGGTGGCGACAGGCTGGCGGCTGAAGACGGCAGTACCGTCGTCGAAATCCTCGCCGCCCCGGAAAAGCTCATCGAAGCCGTCGCCGGCAGCCCTCTGCTCTTCGCCCGCGCCGCCTACCACCTCGGCAACCGCCACGTTCCGGTGCAGATCCTGCCTACCGAGAGCGGCGGCAAGTTGCGCTTCCAGACCGACCACGTGCTGGCCGAAATGGTCAAGGGACTCGGCTGCACCGTGGGCGAAACCGAAGCCCCGTTCCAGCCGGAATCCGGCGCCTATGGCGCGCATGGCGGCCACCATCATCATGGCGAGGACGAGCCAACGACCAACCTGCACAACCCCGGCCACGGCCCGCACCGCTCGGTGCCGAAAATTCACCAGTTCAAGCCGCGCTAAAACGAAAATCACCGACATGCCCTACGTCAACGTTCAAATCACCAAAGGCGCCACGCGCGAGCAAAAGGCGGAAATTGTCCGCGACATCACCAATTCGCTCAGCAGGGTGCTGGGCAAGAAACCGGAACACACGCACATCGTTATTCAGGAAATCGACGAAGAAAACTGGGGCTACGCTGGCCTGTTGACGGACGACTGGAAAAAGCAACAAGCCGCAGGATGACAGCAAGCTCATCTACGCTCCAACTCGTCCGCCTGCTGCAACTGGCCAGCCCGGCCCTGCCGGTCGGCGCCTACACCTATTCGCAGGGGCTCGAATGGGCCGTCGAAACAGGGGCGATTCGCGATGAAGCCTCCACCGCTCGGTGGATTAGCGACTTGTTGCAGTACGGCATCGGCCGCTACGAAGCGCCGCTGGTTTTTGCCCTGATGCAGGCGTGGACCGCAGGCGACCTCAGCGAAATCAGCCGCCTGAACGGCGAATTCCTGGCCAGCCGGGAAACCGCCGAATTGCGTGCCGAAACGGCCCAGATGGGCTTCTCGCTGAGCCGGCTGGTACGCGACCTGCGCGACCCCGCGCTGGCCGACGTTGCAACGACCCTGGCCGGATTGCCGGAGGTCGCCTTTCCCACCGGCTGGGCCGGCGTCGCGGCCGCCTGGCGGATCGATCCATCGAGCGCCGTCACCGCCTATTTATGGTCGTGGGCGGAAAATCAGGTGATGGCTGCGCTCAAGGCGGTCCCGCTCGGCCAAGCCTCTGGCCAACGCCTGCTCGCCGCACTCGGCAGCAAAATCCCGAATGCTGCGGTCGACGCTCTGAAACTGCCCGAAACCGAATGGTCCAACTTCACGCCGGCCTTCGCCATCGCCTGCGCCCGTCACGAAACCCAATATTCACGTCTCTTCAGATCGTAAAAAATGAGCAAGCAAGCCCTGAGAGTCGGTATCGGCGGTCCCGTCGGTTCCGGCAAGACCGCCCTGACCCTGGCCCTCTGCCAGGCCCTGCGCGAGCAGATCGACATGGCCGTCGTCACCAACGACATCTACACCGCCGAGGATGCCCAGTTTCTGGTCAACCATTCGGCGCTGACCCCGGAACGCATCATCGGCGTCGAAACCGGCGGCTGCCCGCACACGGCGATTCGCGAGGATGCCTCGATCAATCTCGAAGCCATCGACCGCCTGCAGCGGGCCTTTCCCGATGTCGAACTGATCCTCGTCGAATCCGGCGGCGACAACCTAGCCGCAACCTTTTCGCCCGAGCTGTCCGACCTGACGCTCTACGTCATCGACGTGGCTGCCGGCGAGAAAATCCCGCGCAAGGGCGGGCCGGGCATCACCAAGTCAGACCTGCTGATCATCAACAAGATCGACCTCGCCCCGATGGTCGGCGCCTCGCTCGAGGTCATGGCGCGCGATGCCAAGGTTCAGCGCGGCGAACGGCCCTTCGTCTTTTCCAACCTGAAAACCGGCGAAGGCCTGGACCGGATCATCGCTTTCATCCGCGAACGCGGGATGCTTTAAGCGCCCGATTTACGCCGAAGCGAAAGCGGCTATGGCGCCGACCTCAGCGCCCTGAACTTCGAGCACCTTGCGTCGCGAGGTGTGGCCGCTTTTCAGGCTGACCGCCGACTTCGGCAGTTTCAGCGTGTCGGCGACGAACCGGATCAGGGCCTCGTTGGCCTTGCCGTCGACCGGCGGTGCGGCGAGTCGAATCTTCAGGGCATCGCCATGCAGCCCGGCAAATTCGGTCTTCTTGGCGCCGGGCTGGATATGCAGGGTCAGCGTGATGCGGCCGTCAGCGGCCTGGCGGAACCAGTCGCTCACAGGAACATCAGGACCGCTTGCAGGAGCAGGATGGCGACCAGCGGCGACAGGTCGATGCCGGAAATGGTGGGGATGATGCGACGGATCGGATCAAGCAGCGGCCGGGTCAACTGGTAGGCCGGGGCCGACAGCGGCGAATAGGGATTCACCCAGGACAGCACGGCCTGCAGGATCAGTGCGCCGATCATGATGTACACCGCCAGACGCAACAGCGAACGGAGCGCCATCAGCAGAATCGTCGGCGCGGCGCTGACGATGTCGACCTGGCCAATACTGAAGGAAATGCCGACCATGAGGCCGGTGAACAGCAGTTGCGTTGCCAGTGCGGCGACCAGGCTGGCCCAGTCGAAGCCGCCGGCGCCCGGGATGATGCGGCGCAGCGGCTTGACCGCCCAGTTGGTCAGTTTGATGACGAAATCGCCGATCTGGCCACTAAAGGAAACACGCATGGCCTGCATCATGAAACGGAGCAGGAACAGCGTGGCGAAAAAGCTGACGACGGCGTCGAGCAGGAAAACGATGGCTTGCATCAATCGGCTCCGAGAATTTTGCCCAATTCCTGGCCACGGGCCGCGGCGGCCATGCAGCCGGCGACGATGCCTTCCTTGACGCCGCGTTCGGCCATGACGCCGAGCGCGGCTGCGGTCGTGCCCCCCTTCGAGGTGACGCGTTCGCGCAGGATCGAGGCCGGTTCGCTCGACTGGGCTGCCAGCGCGGCCGCGCCCTGCACGGTTTCGATGGCCAGCAGGCGGCCCTGCTCGGGGGTGAAACCGAGGTCGGCGGCAGCCTGTTGCAACGCTTCGATGAACAGGAAAACATAGGCCGGGCCACTGCCCGAGATGGCGGTCACGCCGTCGATTTTCGCTTCGTCCTCGATCCACACCGTGGTGCCGACGGCGCGCAGCACGCGGTCGGCTGCAGCGCGCTGGTCAGCGCTTACTTCCGGCAGGGCGCACAGCCCGGTGATGCCGGCGCCGATCAGGGCCGGCGTATTCGGCATGCAGCGGACGATCTGGCGATGGCCGCCGAGCCAGCGCGAAAGGGCTGTCATGTCGAGGCCGGCGGCGATGCTGATGACCAGCGCGTTGCCCAGTTTGCCGACGAGCGGCGCGACGGCTTCCTTCATCTGCTGCGGCTTGACGGCGAGGACCAGAATGTCCGGCCCGGCAGGGGCGCTGACAGCGCTGTCATGACACTCGACGCCGTAAGCAGCGGCCAGTTTGGTGCGCGCTTCGGCGCCCGGGTCAATGACATCGATGTCGCTGGCCGCGAAGCCCTGCTTGAGCATGCCGCCGATCAGCGCGTTGGCCATGTTGCCGCCACCCAGGAAAACAATCTTCATCTGTAATTTCTCTCACCAAAAATGGCCGTGCCGATGCGGACGATAGTCGCGCCCTCGGCCACGGCTGCTTCAAGATCGTGGGACATGCCCATGGAAAGGGTATCGAGCGGCAGACCGGCCGCCCGGATGTGGTCGTAAATTTCCCGGACTTGACGGAAGGGCGCGCGCTGGGCTGCCGGGTCGTCGCTCGGTTCGGGGATGGCCATCAGGCCGCGCAACTGGAGACCGGGCAGGGCCGCCACGGCGCGGCACAGGGCCAGCGCTTCGTCGGGGGCGCAACCGCTCTTGCTGGCTTCGCCCGAGACGTTGACCTGAACACAGACCTGGAGCGGGGGCAAGTTGCTCGGCCGTTGTGCCGACAGGCGTTCGGCAATTTTCAGGCGGTCGATGGAGTGCACCCAGTCGAAATGCTCGGCCACGGCGCGCGACTTGTTGCTCTGCAGCGGGCCGATGAAATGCCATTCGAGACCGCGTCCGGCCGTTGCAGTGATCTTGTCGATACCTTCCTGCACGTAGTTTTCGCCGAAGGCACGCTGGCCGGCGTCGGCCGCTTCGAGCACGCTGGCCAGCGGCCAGGTTTTGCTCACCGCCAGCAGGCGTATGCTTTCCGGCGAACGGCCGGCAAGCGCCGCGGCATCGCCGATACGGGCCTGGACAGCTTGCAGGTTGTCGGCGATTGCGCTC
>PHCF01000226.1 GCA_002842145.1 Betaproteobacteria bacterium HGW-Betaproteobacteria-6
AGGCAATCTCAACGTCATCGGCATGGGGTCGCAGGATTCGCGCGGCCTCAAGAAGGGCGTCGTGGTGAACATCGAGGACACCGTGCACACCATCAGCCGCGTTGTGCAGGAGGTCGAACTGATGGCCGACTGCAAGGTGACCAATGTGTACACCGGGATTGCCGGCAGCCACATCAAGAGCTTCAACTCGAACGGCATGGTAGCGATCAAGGACAAGGAGGTTACCCAGGCCGACGTCGAGCGCGTCATCGAAACCGCCAAGGCCATGCCGATTCCGGCCGACCAGGAAATCCTGCACATCCTCACCCAGGAATTCGTCATCGACGGCCAGGACGGCATCCGCGAGCCGATCGGCATGAGCGGCATGCGCCTTGAGGTAAAGACGCATATCGTCACCGGTGCCGTCTCAGCAGCCCAGAACATCGTCAAATGCGTGCGGCGTTGTGGTCTGGAGGTTAACGATCTTGTCTTGCAGCCGCTGGCTTCCAGCTACGCCGTGCTGTCCGAAGACGAAAAGGATCTCGGCGTCTGTTTGATCGACATCGGCGGCGGCACCACCGACATCGCCGTGTGGACGCAGGGCGCCATCCGCCACACCTCGGTCATTCCCATTGCCGGCGACCAGGTCACCAACGACATCGCCATGGCCCTGCGCACGCCGACCCGCGAAGCCGAAGACATCAAGTGCAAGTACGGCTGCGCCCTGTCGCAACTGGCCGATGCCGCCGAGAACATGGAAGTCGCCGGCGTCGACGATCGGCCGAGCCGCAAGCTGAGCCGCCGTGCCCTGGCCGACGTCATTCAGCCGCGCGTCGAGGAGCTTTACGAACTGATCCAGAACGAGTTGCGTCGCGCCGGTTTCGAGGAAGTGCTGTCTTCCGGCATCGTCCTGACCGGCGGTGCCAGCGTCATGCCCGGCATGGTCGAGCTGGGCGAAGAGATCTTCCACATGCCGGTTCGCCTCGGCAACCCGAAATACACCGGCAGCCTGGCTGATGTCGTGCAGAGCCCCCGCTTCTCCACGGCTTTCGGTTTGCTGCTTGAAGCACAGGCCCAGCGCAAGCGGGGCCAGAAGATCCAGGAAAAGCAGGGCTTCAAGGACGTCTTTGACGGCATGAAGTCATGGTTTGCCAAGAATTTTTGATTTGTTGTTGAACAGTTTTTTGTATTCGGCGTGGGCGGTGCCGGTGGCAATGCCATCGAGCACATGATTCGCGAAGGCGTCAGCGGCGTTGAGTTCATCGCCGCCAACACCGATGCCCAGGCGCTCAGCCGCAACGCCGCATCAGCCAAGCTGTCGCTCGGCAAGACCGGGCTGGGCGCCGGTGCCAAGCCGGAAGCCGGCCAAGCTGCTGCCGATGCGCACCGCGACGAAATTCGCGCTTCGCTGGAAGGCGCCCACATGGCCTTCATCACCGCCGGCATGGGCGGTGGTACGGGCACCGGCGCGGCTCCGGTTGTTGCCGAAATCGCCCGCGAAATGGGCATCCTGACCGTTGGCGTGGTCACCAAGCCGTTCAGCTTCGAAGGCAACAAGCGCATGAAGTCGGCTGAAGCCGGCATCGCTGAATTCTCCAAGCATGTCGATTCGCTGATCGTCATCCTCAACGACAAGCTCATGGAAGTCATGGGTGACGACGCCGATGTCGACGATTGCTTCCGCGCTGCTGACGACGTACTGAAAAATGCCGTTGGCGGTATTGCCGAAATCATTACCTATCCGGGTCTGGTCAACGTCGACTTCGAAGACGTCCGCACCGTCATGGGTGAAATGGGCCGCGCCATGATGGGCTCCTCTGCTGCTGCCGGCGTCGATCGCGCCCGCATCGCCGCCGAGCAGGCCGTTGCCTCGCCTCTGCTCGAAGGCATCAACCTGTCGGGTGCTCGTGGTGTGCTGGTCAACATTACGGCTGCCAAGGGCGGTCTCAAGATGAAGGAAGTCAACGAAGTGATGAACACCGTCAAGGCCTTCGCGGCTGAAGACGCCCACATCATTTTCGGTGCCGTGTATGACGAACTGATGGGCGATGCCCTGCGCGTAACCGTGGTTGCCACAGGCCTAGGCCAGGCAGCAGCCGTCCGTGCCCGCCAGCCGGAAGTGTTTACCCAGCCGGTTCTGGTTCAGGCGACCGGCACCAGCGACGCTGTGGCTTTCGGCGCTACCCCGGATTATTCCCATCTGGAGGTGCCGGCGGTCCTGCGCGGACGTGGTCAGCGCGGTGGTAGCAACGTGACCGTCGAGGCTCTGGCCAACAGCGGCGTCGATCGTTACGACATTCCGGCTTTTCTGCGCAAGCAGGCGGATTGATGTAACACCAACTCTCTCTGAAAAAGGGTGGTGACGGCTTGTGCTACAATCCGTCACCTTCCCCAATCATTCAAGCACTTAGCAGCATCGTCTTCCGCCGCGTAGACCTGCCCGAGCCGCTCGACATCCCCGCCAAGGCTTTCATGGTCGGCGATACGCGCATGTGCTCCTGTCTCGAAAAGGACGGGGTCAAGGTTGGTACCATCGAACACCTGATGTCGGCCCTTGCCGGCCTCGGCATCGACAATGCCTGGATCGATCTGGATGCGCCCGAAGTGCCCATCCTTGACGGTTCAGCCGCGCCGTTCGTCTTCCTGATCCAGTCCGCTGGTATCGAAGAACAGAATGCTGCCAAGAAATTCATTCGCGTCACCAAGCCCATCGAAGTCCGCGATGGCGACAAGTGGGCGCGTTTCGACCCTTACGACGGTTATCGTCTGGCTTTTTCCATCGTTTTCAATCATCCGGCCATCGACAAATCAGCCCAGAAGGCCGAAATCGATTTTGCCGAGCAATCCTATACCCGTGAGGTTTCGCGAGCCCGGACCTTTGGTTTTATGCAGGAGGTCGAATACCTGCGCGAAAACGGCCTCGCCCTCGGCGGCGGCCTGGAAAACGCCATCGTTCTCGACGAGTTTCGCGTTCTCAACCAGGACGGTCTCCGTTACGGCGACGAGTTCGTCAAACACAAGATTCTCGACGCCATCGGCGATCTCTACCTGCTCGGCCATCCGCTGCTCGCGGCCTATTCGTCGCACAAGGGCGGCCACGCCATGAACAACCAGCTGGCCCGCACCCTGCTCGAACACCAGGACAGCTGGGAGATTGCGACTTTCGAGCAAGCGGAGCACGCGCCGAGCGGCGTAACGCGCTGGCTTGCTCAGGCGGCATAAGCTGAAATGTGGCTGCTGCGACTGCTGGCGGCCCTTCTCGTGATCGGCATTGGCGTCAGCCTGCTGATCTATACATTCACTGGCAATCGCTATTATCTGGGCTTGAGTGGTCGTCTGCTCAAATACGGAATTCTTTTCGCGCTGCTGGTGTTCTCACTCATGTTTATTGAGCGTCTGGCGATTCTTCCCGTTTAGCGGCGCGCTTCAGCAGGTTGTCGAGGGCACTCCGGAGCGGCCCCTCGGGCAGGTTTTCAGCAGTCGTCTGCAGTGTGCAAAAAGCATTGGCGGAAAGCGGCTTTTGCGTGGAACTGATTGTTTGAGAAGGAATTTGGCGGGGTTGAACTTTCACCTCGATGTCGCTACACTCCGTCCCTCCTTTTGATAATTCGTTGCTAAGGCGCTGACTTAACTGGCGAATCTTGGCTGCGACCGCGCCGTTGTCGGCGTGGATAATGATTGTCCCCAACTTGTAATTGGCAACGTGAGCGGAGTGGCGTAGCCCTGCCGGGGCGACCGCTTCGAAGCGCCGTGAAAGCTTGAGCAACAGCCGTGCATGGGCCATCACCCGGCCGGCGGTGGCGTCTTTGTCGAGGTAGTGCTCAGGCCCGTTATACATGGGAGTTTCCGTGCAGATTATTCTGGTTTCACGCCACCTGAAGGCCGCGCGAACGATCAC
>PHCF01000088.1 GCA_002842145.1 Betaproteobacteria bacterium HGW-Betaproteobacteria-6
AAGGTTGCGGTGTTGGCGGATGGGTTCCGGATTCTCGATGTTGAATCAGAGGCTTAAAGCAGAAACGGGGAATTTTTCATGATTCCCGGCCGACCCTCCTGTCCAGCTTGAAAAATGCGCCCGTTGGACGCACCGAGTCGCCCGCCCGGCATAGAATCCGACCTTTCCACCTCGAACACACCGATGCGCCTCCTCCACACATCCGACTGGCACCTCGGCCAGCACTTCATGGGCAAGAGCCGGCAGGCAGAGCATCAGGCGCTGATCGTCTGGCTGCTCGAACAAGTGGAAGCGCAGGCCGTCGATGCCGTGCTCGTCGCCGGCGACATTTTCGACACCGGCACGCCGCCCTCCTATGCCCGCGAGTTGTACAACCAGCTCGTCGGCCAACTGTACAAGGCCGGCGTCCCGCTGCTGCTGCTCGGCGGCAACCACGATTCGGTGGCGACGCTGGGCGAAAGCCGCGAACTGCTCGCCCACCTGGGCACCACCGTCATTGCCGCGACGCATGCAGATCCCGCCACGCAGGTCGTCGTCCTGTCGCAGCGTAACGGCGAACCCGGCTGCATCGTCTGCGCCATTCCCTTCGTCCGGCCGCGCGACGTGCTGCAAAGCCAGGCCGGGCAAAGCGCCGAAGACAAGCAGTTGTCGCTGCAAACCGCCATCCAGGAACACTACGGCGCGGTGTTCGCCGCCGCCGTCGAGCGCCAGAGCGCCCTCGCCGCCGAACTTGGCCCGAATTTCGGCCGCCCGCTGCCCATCGTCGCCACCGGCCACCTGACCACGGTCGGCGCCAGCACCAGCGAATCGGTCCGTGAAATCTACGTCGGCGCCCTCTACATCGCCCTCGGCCATATCCACCGGCCGCAGAAAGTCGGCGGCCTCGAACACATCCGCTACTGCGGCTCGCCCATCCCGCTCGGCTTCGATGAAGCGAAGCAAACCAAGGAAATGCTGCTCGTCGACCTCGACAGCGATGGCCTCAAGGCCGTCAGCGTCCTGCCCGTGCCGCGCTTCCAGGCCCTGGTCGCCGTCAGCGGCAATCTCCAAACGCTGGCCGGTGCCATCGGCGCCGCAGCCGCCCAGGGCACCCGCGAATGCCCGGCCTGGCTCGAAATCACCGTGGCCGAAGACGACTACCTGGCCGACCTGCCGGCCCGCATCGAAGCGCTCACCGCAGGCTGGCCGGTCGAAGTCCTGCGCATCCGCCGTCAGCGCGGCAACACCGTTGCCAGCCTGGCGGCCGAAGCGAGGGAAACGCTGGACGAACTCAGCCCGCATGACGTCTTCGCCCGGCGGCTGCAACAGGAAGAACTCAGCGAAGAAATGCAATCGGCGCTCAGCAAACGCTTCCGGGCCGTTATCGCCTCGGTTGTCGAGCGCGAATGAAAGCGTTCCGCTGCAGCGTCAACGCAAACTATCGGCAAATGCGTCGACCAGGCTACGCGCTGCCGGCGTAACGCTGCCCCCGGCATACGCCGCCACCAACCGGGCACGCGGCAAGCGCGGCAAGGCGATGCCGGCACAGGATTCGACGGCAAGCAGCCCGTCACCCAGCAAACTCTCGGGTAGAACGCCCAATCCCAAACCATGGCGCAGCGCGTGCCGCAGCCCGGTCGTGCTGCTGCCGGAGTAATGCACTTGCCAGGCCATTCCGGCGCGGGCCAGGGCCGCCGCCGCGGCCATGCGAAACACGCAATTTTCGCCAAATAAAGCCAAAGGCAAGACGCCGCCATCGGCAAACAACGTATCGCGGAAAGCCTCGCCGGCCACCCAACACAATGGCTCGTCGCGCATCACTTCGACTTCATTGCTCCCCCCTTCGTCGCAATCCTTGTAGATCGCCACATCGAGCCGGCCCTCCGCCAGCGCAGCGCGCAGCGGTATCGATGCCTCGGCCTGGACGGACAGGCGCAAGCGCGGATAGCGCGCCTGGAACAACGGTATCGCGGCTGGAAAAACCTGTTCCATCAGCTCTTCAGGAAGCCCTATTCGCAAACTCCCCGCTACCGCGTTGCGAACCAGCGTTGCACAGGCTTCGTCGTTGAGCCGCAGCATCTGCCGGGCATATGCCAACAACGCGCGGCCTTCTGCGGTCGGTCCGTCTGCACGCCCTTGCACGCGCTGCAACAAGGTCTGACCGAGCATCTGTTCGAGTCGCTTGATCTGCAGGCTGACGGCCGATTGCGTCCGGCCAAGCTGTTGCGCCGCGATGGAAAAACCGCCCTGCTCAACAATCGCAACAAAAGCGCGCAAGGCATCGAGATCGAGATGGCGAAGTGGCATCGCGCAATCCTATTTTCAATTCATATTAATAACTAATAATAATCAATTTTTAAAATAATGGTACCCAAAGTACAGTTTCACCACCCCATCCCATCAAGGAGGACGCGATGTCCTGTCAGCTCCCCATCAACCGCGAAATTGCCGCCGGAGGCCCCCCCAACTTGTCGCCGTCGGTGTTTCTCCATCCAACCGCCCTGGCTTTCGTCGCCCTCTACGGCGCCGGCTTCGTGGGCGCCCGCCTTGGGCTGCCGCATGCGCCCCCCTTCGCCTTTCTCGCCCTGCGCTTTGCCATTGCGGCAGGCTTGCTGGCCATACTGGCCAAGCTGTTTTCAGCCCCCTGGCCGCGCCGGGCTCGGGAATATCTGGATATCGCCACCGCCGGATTCCTGACCGTTGGCGTCTTCTCGGCCGGCGTCTTTTACAGCATCGCTCAGGGGCTGGCACCGGCAGCATCGGCGCTGATCATTGCGCTGCAACCCATTCTGATCGCCATCGCCGCACCCGCCTTACTCGGCGAACGCATCGGCCAACGCCGCTGGTTGGGCCTTTTGCTGGGAATGTCCGGCGTCTTTCTGGTATTGCGGCAAGGCATCGCCGGGCAGGCCCCGACACTGCTGCCTGTGCTGCTATCGGTGATCGGACTGCTCGGGCTCAGCGCCGGCAACCTCTATCAAAAAGCTCGCTGCGCGACGATGCATCCATTTTCGGGAGGCGCCATTCAATGTGCCGTCTGCGCTGCAGCATGCCTGATCGGCACCACGTTGTACGAAGATGCGCCGATCGCCTGGACGGGCGAATTCATCGTCGCCCTGTTGTGGATGGCGGTGGTCGTTTCGGTCGGCGCTGTCAGCCTGCTCGTTGTTCTGATCCGCGATGGTGAAGTCAGCCGCGTCGCCGGCCTGTTCTACCTTGTGCCGGTCTCTGCTGCGATGTGTGCCTGGCTGCTGTTTGGGCAGCAAATCGGCCCGGCCCAGTGGCTAGGTATCGGGATTGCTGCAGTGGGCGTCGTATTGGCAAACCGCCGCTAGGCCCTCTATTTTCGGAGGACAACCCTGCCGGCGTGGTGACAACAGTAAAATCGGCCCTTCGCTGGACTCCCCTTCGCAGATGCCAAGCCACGCCGCATGAAAATCCTCACCCTGCGCCTGAAAAACCTCAATTCGCTCAAAGGCGAATGGACCATCGACTTCACCAAGCCACCGTTCACCGACAACTGCCTGTTCGCCATCACCGGCCCGACCGGCGCCGGCAAATCGACGCTGCTCGACGCCATCTGCCTCGCCCTTTACCACCAGACGCCGATGACGCGGCACACCGCCGACTGCCTGGCCGAGGTCGAGTTCGAAGTGAAGGGCGCCGTCTACCGCGCCTTCTGGAGCCAGCGCCGCTCGCGTGACAGGATCGACGGCGCGTTGCAGGCGCCCAAGGTCGAGTTAGCCACCGGCGACGGCACCATCCTGAGCACCCAGACCAACGACAAACTCAAGCGCGTCGCCGAGATCACCGGCCTCGATTTCCCGCGCTTCACCAAGTCCATGCTGCTCGCCCAGGGCGGCTTCGCGGCCTTCCTCAACGCCAGCGCCAACGAGCGGGCCGAATTGCTCGAAGAATTGACCGGCACCGAAATCTACGGCGAGATTTCGCGCAAGGTTTTCGAGCAGGCCCGCGAAGCCAAAAGCCAACTCGATCAACTCAAAGCCCGCGCCGACGGCATGGAACTGCTGAGCGACGAACAACGCGCCGCCATGCAGCTCGAAGTCGGTCGCCTCGACAGCCAACTCACCGAAGTCCAGCGCCGCCACCAGCAAACCCAGACCCAGCGCCAGTGGCGCCTCGATCTGGCACAAGGCGAACTGGAAATCAAAACCGCTGAGGGCAAGCTGCAGGAAGCCGACACCGCGCTGACCGCCGCCGCCCCGGACCTCAAGAAACTCGCTGACAGCGAACCGGCCGAAGCGCTCAAACCCCTGCACCAGCAATGGCAACAGGCCGACGCCGCCTGCCGGCAAAGCGAAGCCGAACTCAAGGCCCTGCACGCCGAACGCGAAACCCTGCAAGCGGAACAACTCGCCCAATACCAGGCGGCCCGGCATTACAGCGCCCGACTCGCTGCCCAGACCCAGCAGGCCCAGCAACAAAGCCAGCGCGAAGCCAGGGAACTCGACGACTTCTGCGCCGCCCAGCCACAACGCGCCCAACTTGGCGAACGCCTCGGCGTCTGGCGCCAGCAGTTTGAACAGCGGGCCAGGCTGGTCCGCGACCTCGCCGCCCAGCGGGAGGCGCAGCAAAAGCTCACCCGGGAACTCGCCGAAACAGCTCAACAGATCGAAAAACAGACTGCTACGGTCAACCGGGAAAAAGGGGCAAAAACCAAAGCCGACGCCACGCTGGAGAAAGCCCGGACCGAGCAGAATCAGCGCCTCGCCGGCCAGACCCTGGCCGAACTGCGTCAGCTCTGGCAAGGCGAACAGGCCAGCCTGAATCGTTGGCAGCAACTTGAAACACTGGCCGGGCGTCGCCGCGAACTGGCTGCACAACAAACGACGCAAGCCACGCAACTGCGGCAGATTCAGGAAAAAATCGCGGCCCAGGAAAAAGGCCTGACCACCCTGCGCGAACAGCACAAGGAACTCGCCGCCCAGGTCGCCGACAAGCAGAAACTGCTCGATCAGGAGCGCCGCATCCAGAGCCTCGAAGCGCATCGCCGCCAACTGCAACCGGGCGAAGCCTGCCCACTGTGCGGCGCCCATGACCACCCGGCCATCGCCGACTACACAGCACTCGACGTTTCGGCCACCGAAACCGCCCTCAAGGAAAAGCAGGCCGCGCTCGATGCGCTCGTCCAGAAAGGCCAGCAAGCCAGGGCCGAACAAGCCGCCACCCAGGCCACGCAAAAGGAATGGCTGACCCAGCAGGCCAAGACCACGCAGGAAGCGAGCCGCCTGCAAACGGAATGGGCTGAACTGCTCGCCGGCCTCGCCAACGCGACGCCGCTGGCGGAAGACAGCTGGCAGGAAGCCGAAATCCTCGCCAGCGCCCGCAACGCCGCCGAACAGGCGCTGGCCCGACTCAACCAGCGCCTGCAAGCCGCCGACCAGGGCGAACAAGCCCTGAACACCGCCGGCAAGGCTGCCGCCGACGCCGCCCAAACCCTGCTCAACGCCGGCAACCAGCTCAATCTGCTGCAACAGGCAGCGCAAAGCGGCCAGCAACGCCAGGCCGAATTGGCCAAAGCAACGCAAGCCATCAGCCAGGAACAGCGCGAACTCGACGAAAAACTGGCCGCCACGCTGACCGCCGCCGGCTACGAAATCCCGGCGGAACCGGCCGCCTGGCTGCAGGCACGCGACGGCGAATGGCTGCACTGGCAGCAAACCCAGAAACGCCGCCACGAACTGGCCGAAATCCTCGTCAAACAACAGGAACAATTCAACGCCGCGCAAGCCCAGGCCACGCACTGGTCTGAACGACTGGCCAACCTCGGCTTGCCACGGTCAACCGGGAAAAACGGCCAAAATCAAAATCCCGAAACCGTCAGCGACGATCCGGCAAGCGCCCTCGCCCGCTGCGCCGACGTCATCGCCGACCTGGCCCGGAAACTCGCCGCCCAACAAGGCCGGCAAGCGCAACTCGACGCCAATCTCGCCCAGCAGCAAAAAGCCCTGGCCGAGGCAAGCACCGCCTGGCAAACCACCCTCGCCGCCAGCCCTTTCGCCGACCTCGCGGCCTACCGCGCGGCGCTGCTTCCGGCCGAAGAGCGCCAACGCCTGCAACAACTCAAGGAAGCGCGGCAGCTCGCCCAGCAACAAGCGGCTGCCGTCCTCAAGGCTGCCAGCGAAAAACAGCTTCGCCTGCAAACCACGCCACCAGCGCACGATTCGGTCGAAACGCCAATCCCGTCGCAGCCCGAACTCGACGCCGCCCTCGCCCAACTGGAAAACAGCCGCCGCGAACTCAGCGAACAACTCGGCGCCCAGCGCGCCCTGCTCACCCGCGACGAACAAGCCCGCCAGAACCAGCAGGCACTATTCGCCCAGATCGCCGCGCAAACCACCGAGAGCGACCTCTGGCAACGCCTCGACAGCCTGATCGGCTCGGCCAAGGGCGACAAATTCCGCAAATTCGCCCAGGGCCTGACCCTCGACCACCTGCTCCACCTCGCCAACAGCCACCTCGCCCGCCTGCACGGCCGCTACCTGCTGCGCCGCAAAAGCACCGGCGAACTCGAACTCGACATCGTCGACAGCTGGCAAGGCGAAGTCGCCCGCGACACCCGCACCCTCTCCGGCGGCGAAAGCTTCCTGGTCAGCCTGGCGTTGGCGCTGGCCCTCTCCGACCTGGTCAGCCACAAGACCTCAATCGACTCGCTGTTCCTCGACGAAGGCTTCGGCACGCTGGATGCCGACACCCTGGAAATCGCCCTCAATGCCCTCGATACACTCAACGCCAGCGGCAAAATGATCGGCGTCATCAGCCACGTCGAAGGCATGAAGGAACGTATCCCGGCGCAGATACGCGTGGAAAAAGGCGGCGGCGTTGGTTATTCGCAATTGAGGATTTAAGCGATGGAAACGGCTGCGACGGTCGACACGGGAAATCGGGCTTTTTCCGGCCGAAACCCTTATTCCACCGGGCTGTTCAGGATATCGGCCGGCATCGGTACCACCTCGGCTGCGGCAACGACCCGGTTGCGTCCTTCACGCTTGGCCTGATACAGCGCAACATCCGCTCTGGCAACGAGATCGGGCAGCGTTTCATCGGCAAGGTATTCGGCACACCCCAGCGAAACGGTCACCCGGTTGGCACCAGGAAAATCGGTGGTCTCGATACGCGCACGCAGTTTTTCGCCGAGCTTCAAGGCGCCAGAGAGATTGGTTCCCGGCATGATGATAACGAACTCCTCACCACCATAACGCGCCATGAAATCCTGACGGCGGAGAACTTGGCGGGCCGCCGCCGCCATTTGCTGCAACACGGCATCCCCGGTCGCATGGCCATAGGTGTCATTGATCTGCTTGAAGAAATCAATATCGAGCATCAACACTGACAGGCTCTCTCCGGACCGTCGCACGCGTTCGAGCAACCATTGGCCATGATCATAGAAGCGACGGCGGTTGGGTAAATTGGTCAGGGAATCAAGTGTCGCAACCAGAATGAGCCGGCGCTCGGCGCTGCGCCGCGAGCGGTCTATCTCTTCCTGAATAACCGCCGTAAAGGCGACCAATATGGAAATGAAGGCGCTGATCAGGACGCAAAACAAGCCAAACTGGTGCAAGGGGTTATTGGCTATGGTCAATGCCAGACAATAGCCAATCAAGAAAGGAACGACGTAACCGAGCAGGATCTGCACCCGTGCGACTTTGCCACCGACCCACGGACTCAGGATGGAGCGCAGAAAGCTGCGATGGGCACCGCTCAGCAAGATGGCTCCGCCGACCATGATTCCGCCCAGGGCCGTGGTCATGGCCATCTGCCCGTAAAACTTGTCGATGCCGTAGGCGTAACCGGTGACGGAAACCAAAGGAAAACCGAGACCGACGAAAGCGAACTGTTGAGCCACGGCATAGTGCTTGAAACCGACCGCAACCAGTGCCAGTCCGAAACTCAAACTCATCAATGCTGTATTGACGCCAGTCGATATCGCGTGTCCGGCGGCGGCCTGTTCAGCCAACTCATGAGAAAAGGGAGTAAGCCAATTCAGCAGGACGGCACCTGTCGCTATTTCAAGCAGGCGCAGTGATGCCAGCAGAACAACGAAACAACCGGCAGACAACACCGCCCGGTGGCTCTGCCGCGGATGCCAGAAGAAAGCGCCAAGACCAAGAGCCATCAACGCGATGGCGCTCAGCGGATGCGTCGCCGGACCGCCAGGCATGGGGCGAAACAGAACGTCGCCCCCCGCCATGTAACCGACCAGGATCAATAGGGAAAACAGCGCGCCAGAAAGCCCCAGAGGCCGCACCAGACTCAGCGCCCGGATGATTTGCGGAAAACGCATGGAAACTGCCGAATAAATGCCGGCGCAGATAGTATCACTAAGGTAATATATCCACCGGGTAGGGCTGCTATATATGCCTTCACGTTGACCTGTATCAAACCATCGCTTTACATCGTCGCTACTTATCGCGACCAAGCGAGGTTGACGACTCGGGCGGCCAAACGCTTGTTGTCGTCGCCACGAAAATGGGGATATTGGCCTCACCCGAGACCAAGAGTCGCCAATACCTCACACCGATCTATCGGGTTCGAGAGGTTTGCCATTTGAGGGCCAAAATTGCTCCGCGTCCCATTGGCTCCTTGCAAAACTGATCAACTTAAATTTGACAAAATCTATAAATACTATAACTATAGTAATATGGCTTGATTGAATTGTTGCATCGATCGGTAAACCACATAGAGGAGATGAGTCATGCAGGGCATGTCAGTAAGAGCAAAGTTGAGCGTGGCAATTGGCATTTTTGCCGTCGCCCTCATCATGACGGCCGTACTGGCTCTGTGGGACTTGAATGAGACCAACGAGCATTTTGAATCTGTCTACAACGATCGCGTGGTTCCTCTGGAACAGCTCAAGGTTGTTTCAGATATGTATGCAGTCCACATCGTCGATGCAACCCACAAAACAAGGGATGGCGCTGTAAGCTGGAAAGAAGCTGCAGAAAACATTACCGAGGCTCGCAAGAAAATTCGCAGCGCCTGGGAAGCCTATATCGCGACCTACCTCACCCCTGAAGAAAAGGGATTGGCTGAGCAAACCAGTTCCCTCATAACGAAAGCCAATCAGGCAATCGACAAGCTCGCCGCGCTGGTCGCTCAGGAAAACCATGCCGGACTGGCCGAGTTCGCAGCCAAGGAAATGTACCCGGCGATCGATCCGGTGACCGACTCGGTATCAAAACTCGTCGAATTGCAACTTCGAGTAGCAAAAGAGGAGTTCAACGCTACCGAGGACAGCTATCACCGATCGATTATTGTATTTATTGTGGTGGTTGCTGCTGGGCTTGTTTTAGGAACACTGATCTCAGTGATGATTGTTCGCCAACTCATCAAGGATCTCGGAGGGGAACCGTCTACAGTGGCTGAAATTGCCCGCTCCATATCCGAGGGGCACCTGGATCTCACTTTTGCGGTGCGTAATGGCGACACAACCAGCGTGCTGGCCTCATTCAAATCGATGCAGGGTAAATTGAAAGAAGTCATCGGTGAGATCGCCAGCGAGGCCAGGAACCTTGCCGGCAACGCTTCGCATTTGTCCACGGCGGCCCAACAGGTCGCAACCAGTTCCGCCAGGCAGGCGGAATCGACATCGGCTGCTGCTGCCGCGGTAGAGCAGCTTACCGTCAGCATCGACCATGTTTCGAACAACGCCAACGATGCGCATCAGCAGGCCCTTGACGCCGGCAGCGCCGCCGAATCGAGTGGCAATGATGTCAAGGCCGCCTCCCGCGAAGTGGAATACGTCGCCAATAGCGTTGATGAGTCGGCCAGCAGCATCCACGATCTGTCACAACACGTTCAGCTAATCGGCAATGTAACGACCGTCATTCGGGAAGTCGCCGATCAAACCAACCTGCTCGCGCTGAACGCGGCCATCGAGGCGGCCCGGGCAGGAGAAACGGGCCGTGGCTTTGCCGTCGTTGCCGACGAAGTCAGGAAACTGGCAGAACGAACGACTCAATCAGTGCAAGAAATCTCAAGCATGATTGCTTCCGTTCAAAGTGGCGCTGCCAAAGCCGTTGCCAGCATGCAGGCGAGCAAGAACATGGTCACGAACGTCGTTCTTACCGCGAGCAAGGCAGGCGACTCAATGGAGTCGATCCAGGCGGCAGCAGGTTCGGTAAAAGGCGCCGTCGCTTCGATTTCCGATGCACTCCTTGAACAGCGCTCGGCCTCGACAGAACTGGCGAAAAATGTCGAATCCATTGCCCAGATGTCAGAGGAAAACTCGGCTGCAGTCGATTCCGTTGCAGAAACGGCAAAGAGCTTGGCAGTATCCTCCGAGAAGCTTCAGGCAGCGGTCCAGTTTTTCAAGGTATAGCACGGGGCAGAAAGCTCCTCAGGGGCCATCCGGCACTTGGGGCGCTTTCCCCCTGGTGACAAGCGGTAACCAGACCAGCCGGGCCGCACCAGCAAGCTCAAGCCAACAGGGATGATCACAAGAGTCAAACTGCCCCCTGGTATTCACCGCGTGCCGGGTAGTCGTTGGCGATGGCAAAGTCGATAGCGCCGAGCAGGTCCTGAAACTGCGGGCGAGCGAAGGGCATGGTCTGGACCGCACCGTAATAAAGCGTGCCATCCGGGCGGACCAGGAAAACACCCGGCTCGCTGAACAGCGCTGGCTCCTCGATGCCAATCGAGGTCTTGCCACGCGAAGCGCTGATATACAGCCCCCACTGGCGGGCGCTGTTGAGGCTCAGGCCATAGCCGATTTTGATTGCGCCGGCCTTGACCTTGTCGGCCATAGCCTGGGCGCGCTCACCATCGTCGCTACTGATCGCGACGACCTGAACGCCGCGTTTCTCGAACTCGGGCGCCAGGCGTTCGAGTTCCAGCAGATACTTGGCACAAATCGGGCAATGCAGGCCACGATAAAAGACGACCAGGTCGAAGCGCTCTCCTGGAGCTGCGCCAAGCACGAAACGGCTGGCGTCGGTTAACGCCACATTGAGCGCGGGAACGGGGTGGCGGGGCATCAGGGCGGTTGCAGTCATCAGGAATCCTTTCATTGAATTTCGGGCGGCTTTCGAAACATCGTGGCAGGCCGGAGCTGTGCTACGTCATTCGTTGACCGATACGCGCCATTATGCTGAACTACCCGCAACCAATCGTTCATTTATATTTGCAATTCGTACCAATGCCAGCGAACCGCCTCGACCGACTATCTGCCCTGCTCGAAGGCCTGGCGCCCCGCGTGCAGGTCAACCTGCCGCCAGTTGGCGTCACCAGCCTGAACTTCGCGGCAGAAACACCGCCCTTCCTGCATATCCACTTGCTGGCGGAAGGCGAAATGCGCCTTCAGTTGCACTCATCCACCAGTTTTGCAATTCAGGCCCCCTGCATCGTTGTCTGCCGATCGGATACCGCCCATCGGCTCGAAACGCCGTCGGCAGAAACATTTGAGCGCTTGATGTGCGCCCGCGCCCGGCTTGATGGCCCGGTCGCCCCACTGCTCCTTGCCGAATTCGCCACCCCGCTGATAGTCCCGGTCGACGGTGCCGAATCCTCGCTGCGCCACGTCATCAACCTGATTTCCTCGGAGCTGGAGGCGCCCCGCTGCGGCCAACCGGCACTGCTCGATCGGGCCGGCGACATCCTGTTCATCGGCCTGCTCCGCCACCTCATCGCCCACCCGAAAACCGCCGGCGGCCTGTTGAATGGCCTGGCCGATCCGCGCATCGCCCGCGCCCTGGTCGCAATCCACGCCGGACCGCAGAACAAATGGACGCTCGAGTTATTGGCCGAAGAAGCCGGCATGTCACGCACCGCTTTCGCCAATACCTTCCGCGAGGTCATGCGGAGCACGCCGGGCAAGTATCTCTCGACTATCCGGCTGGCCATTGCCCAGCGCGCCGTGCAGTCGGGAAAAGGATTGAAGGCGGCGGCGCGGGATGCCGGTTACAACAGCCCATCCGCGCTGTCGCGGGCGTTATCGCACATCAACCCGGCCCCGTAGCGAGCGCTTGTCCGTCGACTTGAAGTAACATCCCGCCTGCCCGTCGTTATAGCGTCCATCATGACCGACCAACTGAATCTTTTTGACCCCAACGCTCCGCAAACCGTGATCAGCGAAACCACTCCGCCCGTGCCCGCTGAAGAAGCCGGCGAACTGCCTGCCGCCCCATTGGAAGCAACCGCCGAACCGGGCTTGCCGCCCGCACTCCCCCCGTCTGCCAGCGGTCCGGCCGACGACATTCCCTCGCCGGCCAACTACGCCGCGCGCCGCTATCTCGAATACGCCATGAGCGTCGTCACCGGCCGCGCCCTGCCTTCGGCCGCCGACGGCCAGAAGCCGGTGCAGCGCCGCATTCTCTACGCCATGCACCGGATGGGCCTGTACAAGAGCCCGCGCCATGTGAAGTCGGCGCGCGTCGTCGGTGACGTGATCGGCAAATATCACCCGCACGGGGACTCATCGGTCTACGACGCGATGGTCCGCATGGCGCAGGATTGGAGCCTGCGCTACCCCATCGTCGATGGACAGGGCAATTTCGGCTCGCGCGACGGCGACAATGCAGCCGCCATGCGCTACACCGAAGCTCGCCTGACGCCGATTGCCGAGTTGCTACTGGCTGAAATCGACGAAGGTACCGTCGACTGGAAACCCAACTACGACGGTGCCAATGACGAACCCGCCCTGCTCCCGGCCCGCCTGCCGTTCTGCCTGCTCAACGGGGCATCCGGCATCGCCGTCGGCATGGCCACCGAAATTCCGGCCCATAACCTGCGCGAAGTCGCGAATGCTGCGGTCAACCTGATAAAAGACCCGAATTTCAGCGAAGAGGACGTGCTGGCCCTGATCCCCGGCCCGGACTACCCGGGTGGCGCACAAATCATCTCGTCGCCCGAGGAAATCGCCGCCACCTACCGCAGCGGCCGCGGCAGCCTGCGCGTGCGCGCCAAGTGGAAAATCGAAAACCTGGCCCGCGGCCAGTGGAAGCTGGTCATCACCGAACTGCCGCCAGGCGTCTCGACCGCCACTGTGCTCGCGGAAATCGAAGCCTGCTCCAACCCGGTCGCCAAGGAAAAAGCCGGCAAGAAGGTAT
The DNA here is from genome assembly GCA_002842145.1 of Betaproteobacteria bacterium HGW-Betaproteobacteria-6. GTDB lineage: Bacteria > Pseudomonadota > Gammaproteobacteria > Burkholderiales > Rhodocyclaceae > Azonexus. The sequence continues at coordinate 13,047 of PHCF01000088.1, forward strand.
TCACACCGGAACAGCTCAACCTCAAGGCAGCCTTCCTGTCGTCGATTTCAGAAAGCGGCGTGCGTGACGAATCGGGCAAGGAACACGCCGTCCGCCTGGTTATCGAGCCAGCCAGTTCGCGCCAGGGCCAGGACGATCTGGTGCGCATGCTGCTCGCCCACACCAGCCTGGAAACCAACGCCTCGATCAACCTGACCGTGCTGGGTGTCGCCGGTGCCCCGCGCCAGGCCTCGCTGTACAGCATCATCGCCGAGTGGTGCCGATTCCGGCTGGCTACCGTCGAGCGGCGCACGCGCCATCGCCTGACCGCCGCCGAAAAGCGCATCCACATCCTGGAAGGCCGGCTTGCCGTCCTGCTCGACATCGACAAGGTGATCAAGGTTATCCGCGAATCGGACGACCCCAAGGCTGATCTGATCAGCCACTTCAAGCTGTCCGAAATACAGGCAGAAGACATCCTCGAAATCCGCCTGCGCCAGTTGGCGCGGCTGGAAGGCATCAAGATCGGCGAAGAGCTGGCCAAGCTGCGCGAAGAAGCGGCCGGCCTGAACAAGCTGCTTGATTCCGAAGAAGCCCTGCGTGCCTGCGTCGCGGCTGAAATCGAAGCCGATGCCAAAAAATACGGCGACGACCGCCGCACCTTCATCGAAGCGGCCGACAAGGTCACCATGTCCGATGCCAAGACCGTTTCCATCGTCGATGAACCGACGACGCTGATCGTCTCCAAACACGGCTGGCTGCGCTCGCGGAGCGGCCACAACATCGACCCGACACAACTGAGCTTCCGCTCCGGCGACGAGTTGCTGGCCTGTTTGCCGTGCCGAACCGTAGACAATCTCATCCTGCTCGATACCAAGGGCCGCGCCTACTCGATTCCCGCCTCGGACATCCCCGGTGGCAAGGGCGATGGCGTTCCGGCCACCTCGCTGGCCGATTTCCAGGATGGCGGCAAACCTTGCCTGGCCATGGCGATCAAGAACGACGCGCTTTATCTGGTCGCTGCTAGCGGCGGCTACGGCTTCCGCTGTCAGGGCGCCGATCTCCTGTCGCGCGGCAAGGCCGGCAAGGCTTTCATGACCCTGTCCGAAGGTGAAATGCCTGTCGTTTTCGCGCCGGCTCCGTCAGGTGAAATTGCCTGTATGACCAAAGACGGCCGGGCGCTCGTTTTCACCATCGACGAAATCCGTCAATTGCCGAAGGGCCGCGGCCTCAAACTGATCGATGCCGATCCCGGCAAGACGGCGCTGGAAGACATCGTTCCGGTCGTCAATGGCGTTGCCGGCAAACTCAAGGGGGAACGCCTGGAATTTTGCCGCGGCAACCGGGGAGGCAAGGGAAAACCAGTCAAGGCACCGAGAAAATAAGCACCCAAGCTGATCGGGAAAGGGCAAGCACGGATAATATTCATTCGAAATATCGCCCTGGCCTGCCAGACTGCCCCTCTCAAGGAATATAAATGTCTCGCCCTCAGCTCCTGCTCCTCCTGACGCTTCTCGTAGCCGGGATTTGTTTTGGTATCGGCATTTATCTGGCCAAGCACCAGGCCCGAAAAAAACGGGCGCGGCGCAAGCTGCAGGCGCACTCATTGCCCATGTCCGCCTTTTCCACACTCGACCATCCGGCAGCTCAGCAATCGTCCGACGACACGTCTCCGCTCGACGAAGCCGAGGTTTTCATGGCCTACGGAAAGAAGACAAAAGCCATCGAGATACTACGGGAAGCACTAGCCCAAAAACGTATCAGCCGTGAAGCGTACGATGCCTTCAAAACGCGCCACGAAATTCGATAATTAACTTTAAGTAATACAAATAATATATTGAATTTTAAATTGTATTTATTATATTAAAGTACCCAACCATGGCCAGCCATGGCTTAAAAAAGCCGGGCATCCGGTTCTTCACCGTGCCCGGTTTTTTCAAGCCCGATCAGGTAGCTGCATCGCCCGAATGCAGGGCTTCAACTTCTTCGTGTTCCCATTCCTTGATAGTGTCCGAGACAAGACGAGCCTTTTCATGGGCATCCGGCTGATGGTGATGCGCACTCTCGAAAACCTCGAGCGCCTCGTGGATAGCCTCGGCCTTCGTGTGGGCATGCGTGTGTGGCATGGCAAAATCCTTCCAGTGTCGAAAAGAAAAAGCCCTTGGAGACCAAGGGCTTTTGACCAATAACCGCAGACAGGCTCCGGTTTTGATGTCCGGGCTGAAGTTGCTTAGGCAGCCTTCTTGGCAGACTTCGGAGCGGCAACGACGTTAGCTGCCTTCATCGTGGCGCTGGTAGCGGCAGCAACGCTGGCTTCGGCAACTTCAGCAGCCTGCTTGGCAGCCTTGTTGAGGCCTTCGTAGGCTTCGTTG
>PHCF01000089.1 GCA_002842145.1 Betaproteobacteria bacterium HGW-Betaproteobacteria-6
CACGCCGAAAAACGGGGATACTTCGCTCCTCAGCCAGGAGCCAGTCATGATCAAAGTCGCCGTCATCGAAGACGACATCCCCACCAGCAAGCAGTTGAAGGACTGGATACTCGCCGCCCGCCCGGATGTGGTCGTCGACCAGTGGTTCAACCGCGACGATGCCGAAGCGGCCATCGCTCGCGAGGATTACGCGCTGGTCACCCTGGATATCGAACTGGGCCGTGAGCGCCATGCCGGCGTCGCCGTCATCAACGCCATCAACAAGGCCGGGCGCGGCACGCCGGTGCTGGTCGTTTCGGCCATGCCGGCAGCCATCTACCGGAGCATCATGAAGGCGCTCGACGCCTGGGATTACCTGCAAAAGACGACCTTCGAGGAGGCCGATTTCATCGAGACTTTCCTCGAAATCCTGCGTGCCTCGCGCGACCGGGCGGCGCCCAAGGCTGAGGCGAGCGCCCAGGACGAGCTGGCCCTCGACCCGCTGCGCCAGAGCACGCCGCTGTGGCGTGGCCAGCGCGTCAACCTGCCGCTCACCGCCCAGCGGATCCTCGCCACGCTCTACCAGCGACGCGGCGAAGTGGTTTCCTACGACGACCTGTTCGCCGTCGTGAAGAGCGGCCGCAACCGCGACAACATCCGCAAGCACATCAGCACCATCCGCGAGGCTTTCCGCGAGCTGGACGACAGTTTCGAACGCATCGAGAACGTGCCGATGCGCGGCTTCCGCTGGTCCGATCAGGTCCGCTGAGCCAGCCATGAAACGCTTCATTGCCTGGCTGGCTTCCTTCCGCCTGCGCATCCTGCTGCGCACCTCCTTCCTGCTGCTGGCGCTGGTTGTCCTGGTCATGACGGTGACCGTGCTGCAGGAGGAAAAGCGGCGTAGCGTCGACAACTACCAGGCCAGCCTGAACAAGACCAAGGCGCAGATCGTCGCCCGCCTGCATCATCCAGCCGGCCAGCTGGCGCTGCTCAATCCGCGCTGGGATGCCGCTTCGGCGGCGGTTGGCCGGCCGCTCGTGCTGCCTTTTTCGGCCATCGATTTCGACGACCAGAACAAGGTGCGCAACGCCATGGAAATGGCCGGCTGCCTGGTCAAGTACGCCGATCACGGCAGCCTGTGCGTGGCGATCGGCAACAATCCGTGGGCCGGCGGTTTCATCTACGCCGCCGGCACCTTCGCCAGCGGGCCGCTCGAAGCCCACCGCATCGGCGACGAGTTTCTCGACGGCGCCCACCGCCTGCGCGTGACGGTGCGTCTGCGCGAGCAGCGTTGGCGCTGGATCGCCCCCTTCGAACCGCTGGCCAACGGCTCGCCGACGCCCGGCGAGGGGGTGCGCGGCCGTTTTACCGGCTACGTCGAATTGCCCGATCGCGACTACACCGGCGCCCGCACCATCAAGGAATTCCGCGGCTGGGTCTGGCAGAGTGGGCGTTGTCTCGATGCGGCAGCCGACGAGGAAAGTTGCCGCAGACAGTCCTTCTTCTCGCTGCGCCTGCCGGTCGAGTCGCTGCGCCGGGGCATCCTGCGCAGCGCCCGCCCGGTCTGGCCGCCGGCCGATCTTGATCAGTACGAGGTGCAGGTCGAGGTGTTGCCGCCGGGCGAGGGCGCCCCGCTATTCGCCAGCGACCGGGCCGGGGCGGCGCCGCCGTTTGCGCTCGATGCCTTGTCGACGCTGCTGCTGCCCGGCGAATCGCTGTCCATCCGCCGCCTCAAGGGCGGGAAAGAATACGACGTGGCCGAACTGGCCGGGCGCGACGAGGCGCAGGAGCTGTCCTCGCCGCTGCTCACCCGCCTCATCGGCCGGCTGCCGGTCGGCTCGCTGGAGGCCGCCGAGGTAGAGCTCCACGACGAAATCAGCACCCCGCTCGGCAACTACCGGCTGGTCCTCAAAGGCGATGCGCGCAGCGTCAACAAGACCTTGTCGGTGGTGGCCACCCGGCTCTCCTGGTTCATCGGCGCCATGCTTGGTGCCATCGCCATCGCCTGGCTGGTCATCGAAATCGGCCTGATCCGCCCGATCGCCCGGCTGACCCGGCGCACCCGCGGCCTGTCGCGCTCGGTGCAGGCTGACGGCGGTCTGGAACGCTACGACCTGGCCGATCTGCGCGGCAGCGACGAACTCGGCCTGTTGGCCGGCGGTCTCGATGAACTCCTGCAACGGGTGCGCGAAGACGCCGAGCGCGAACGCATCCGCAGCGCCCAGGAAAAGGACATGTGGCACGCCGTCGGCCACGAAATCATGTCGCCGCTGCAAAGTCTGCTTGCCCTGCACGGCAACGAGGCCGACCCCAGCCATCGCTACATCAGCCGCATGCAGCAGGCCGTGCGCGTGCTCTACGGCAGCGCCAGCCCGAGCGAAGCCTTTGCCAGCAGCCAGCTCGACATCGCCGTCGTCGATCTGGCCGCCTTCGTCGCCAACGTTGCCGAAAACGCCGGCATCGCCGATGTGCTTTGTCACGGCACGGCAGCGCCGGTCCCCGTGCGCGCCGACGAATTTGCGCTCGAAGACGTCTTCGCCCACCTGCTGCGCAACGCCGAACGCCACCGACCAGCCGGCACGCCCATCGACCTGAGCCTCGGCCTCGAGGACGGCACCGCCAGCGTCACCGTCGCCAACCGGGGGCCGGCCATCGCCGACGACATGCTCGAACGCATTTTTGAATACGGCGTCTCCGACCAGGCCGAATCCGCCGCCGCCGGCAACCGCGGCCAGGGCCTCTTCGTCGCCCGCACCTACATGGCCAAGATGGGTGGCACCATCGTTGCCTGCAACACGGCGAACGGCGTCGCCTTCATCCTGACCCTGCCGCGTTATCGTCCGGCTTGATCGGCATTGCCCCGCGATCAACCGGGATTGCTACGGTCAACCGGAAAAAACGGCCAAAATTGAAATGGCGTGGGTGGGCGTAAACGGCCATTACCTGCCGGTCAGGTTGAATGCCGGGATGGCAGCTTCAAAACTGTAAGCCGCCAGCGGCCTTAAAAGCATGAGTCAAGTTGACTGTAAGAACTTCAGAACACACGCGAGGACTTCGTTATCCCATGACCACATGAAGGAATGCCCCATATCAAGGATTTCGAACTTGGCACCATTAATGTTTGCTGCCAAATATTGCCCGTGGGCCAGTGGGAGTAAGGTGTCGTATCGTCCATGTATCACCAGCGTCGGCACATTTATTCGGGCAACCAATCGCAAACGGTCAGGCGATGCTGCGACTGCCAAGCCATGATGGAAACCTGCTGCGATGTCAGGCGAGCGCTGAACTGCGACTTGTAAAGCCTGCTCCACTTGAGTCTTTGGGTATGGACGCGGGCCGCCGTAGGTCACTTTCCAACCGTCACTCATGCTTTGCAGAACCCTGTCCAGCGATTGCGGTGGATTCAGAGAGGTAGCGAAGACGTAGTCGAGGTAACTTCGTTCAGGGCCAGGAAGCGAAAAGCCTGAGGTACTTTTTCCTATTGTGGCGGCCATGTAGGGACGATGGTCTGCAGTCGATGAAATCAGCACAATGCGCTTGGGAATATGCGGAAAACTAGTCGCCAGAAGTTGGGCGATGTATCCGCCCATCGACAGACCAATGATGGTAGGCTGGTCCAATCCGTAGCTGTGAATGACATCAACTGCATCATTCGTCAGCGCATTGAGGTCATAGGGGTTGGCTTGAAAATCAATCTTTGATGACTTTCCAGTGTCGCGGTGGTCATAACGAACTACGTAAAACCCCGCCGAGGCCAGTTCTTCGCAGAATCTATCTGGCCAGAAGATACCTTGATTCATCGCCCCCATTATCAACAAGATAGAGGGGTGCTCAGACTTTCCAAATGATTGGGTCCAGAGGGTTAAGCCCCGGGCTGAAGTAATGAGTTTCTGCATGAATTAGCCATCATTTTGTAGTTGTCCTGCAATTGCCCCCATCAAATGGTCAGCCACTAACGGGAATGCCCAGGACCACAACTGCTTGGTTCATTATTGCAGCAATTTGTTTGCACATATGAGACTGGCTTTCCCGAGTGTCCCCATCCGCTGCATTTCTGCCAATGGGGAGCAAACCTCAAACGGCTGTTATGGGCACATTTCGGTCGTTTGGCAGAGCATGCTCTCCGCGACTCAAAGGCCAAAGAGCACCTCGTCTTCCACGGTCAACTGGAAAAAGCGGCCAAAATTGAAATGGCCGGGCGCCAAGCTCCAGCGCAGAATTTCGCCTTTCCGAAAATATTTCGCACATTGTCCGCCGGATGACATTCAACCCCGTCGCCCGCGCCTAGACTTCGTCGCACACTGAGTCAGTTCCCCGTTGCAAGCTTGGTGTAAGGCGACGGTAGCAACAATGATTCAAACGAACGTTAGACCGCGAACAATGAGTCGCGGCGGAGGAGACTAAGAATGCCCACGCAGGCGAATTTTGCCGCGCTGGATGGTTTGCATACCTTCCCGCGGTTGCTGTTCCATCATGCGAGCATCCGGCCGAACGCGCCGGCCATGCGCGAAAAATACCTCGGCATCTGGCAGACCTGGACCTGGTCCGACGTCGGCGAACGCGTCCGTGCCCTGGCTTGTGGTCTGGCGTCGCTCGGCTTCAAGCGCGGCGACAACCTGGCCATCATCGGCGACAACCGGCCGCATCTGTACATGATGATGACCGCCGCCCAATGCCTCGGCGGCGTGCCGGTGCCGCTCTATCAGGACGCCGTGGCCAACGAGATGCTGTTCGTGCTGCAGGATGCCGGCATTCGTTTCGTGGTGGTCGAGGACCAGGAACAGGTCGACAAGATGCTGGAAATCCAGGATCAGGTCGGCACGCTCGAACACATCATCTACGACGACCCGCGCGGCATGCGGCATTACAGCCAGCCTTTCCTGCACGACATCCATGAGCTCATGGAAATGGGCCGGATTCACGACCGCAACCATTCCGATTTTCTCAATGCCGAAATAGAGCAGGGTCATTTCGATGACATCTCGGTGATGCTCTACACCTCGGGCACCACCGGCAAGCCGAAAGGCGTCTGCCAGACGCATGCCGCCTTCATCGCCGCGGCGCAGGGCGGGGTGCAGGTCGACAAGCTGGGCGCCGATGGCGACATCCTGTCCTATCTGCCCATGGCCTGGGTCGGCGACCACCTGTTCTCCTACGCCCAGGCGCTGGTCGCCGGCTTCACCATCAACTGCCCGGAATCCGGCGACACGGTGATGTCCGACCTGCGCGAAATCGGTCCGACCTGCTATTCCGCATGGAAGACGCCGGCAAGCTCAAACAGAAAATGTTCCACCACTTCATGGCGGTGGCCAAGCGCTGCGGTGCCGACATTCTCGACGGCAAGTCGGTCGGTTTTGGCGACCGCTTCCAATACTGGCTCGGCAACCTGCTGGTCTACGGTCCGCTGCGCAACGTGCTCGGCATGAGCCGCATCCGCGTTGCCTACACGGCCGGTGCTGCGATCGGGCCGGAGCTCTTCCGCTTCTATCGTTCGATGGGCATCAATCTCAAGCAGTTCTACGGCCAGACCGAAACCTGCGCCTACGTCTGCCTGCAGCCGGACGGTCAGATCAAGTTCGATTCCGTCGGTCAACCGGCGCCGGGCGTTGAAATCAGGATCGCCGACAACGGCGAAGTGCTGGTCAAGGGGCCGATGCTGCTCAAGGAATACTACAAGCGCCCGGATGCGACGGCCGAGTCGATCAACGCCGACGGCTACTTCATGACCGGCGATGCCGGCTTCCTCGACGAGGACGGCCACCTCAAGATCATCGACCGCGCCAAGGACGTCGGCAAGTTGTCGAACGGGGCGATGTTCGCTCCCAACTACATCGAGAACAAGCTCAAGTTCTTCCAGCACATCAAGGAAGTGGTCTGCTTCGGTCACGAACGCGACATGGTTTGTGCCTTCGTCAATATCGACGTCAGCGCCGTCGGTAACTGGGCCGAGCGCCGTGGTATCGCCTATTCTGGCTATGCCGACCTGGCCGGCAAGCCGGAGGTACTGGAACTGATCCGCGAATGTGTCGAACAGATCAATGCCGATCTGGTGCACGACACGATGGTCGCTGATTCGCAGATTCACCGCTTCCTGGTCCTGCACAAGGAGCTGGATCCCGACGACGACGAGTTGACGCGGACGCGCAAGGTGCGCCGCAACTTCGTCGCTGAAAAATACAAGGTGCTGATCGACGCGCTCTATGAGGGCAAGGCCAATCAGTTCATCGAAACCGAGGTCAAGTTCGAGGATGGTCGCCGTGGCAAGGTGTCGGCCGACCTCAAGATCATCGATGCCAAGACCTTCCCGATCGTGAAAAAGGCAGCCTGAACATGAGCAAGAAAATAGGCGACGTCATTCTCGACCTGCAGAATATTTCCCTGCGCTTCGGGGGCGTCAAAGCGCTGACCGACATTTCCTTTGATGTCCGCCAGCACGAAATCCGCGCCATCATCGGTCCCAACGGTGCCGGCAAGAGCTCCATGCTCAACGTCATCAACGGCGTTTACCACCCGCAGGAAGGCAGGATTTTCTGGCACGGCAACGAGCGCAAGCGCATGGAGCCGCACATGGCGGCCCAGCAGAACATTGCGCGCACTTTCCAGAACATCGCGCTGTTCAAGGGCATGAGCGTGCTCGACAACATCATGACCGGGCGCATCACCAAGATGAAGGCCAACTTCATCGAACATGCGCTGAATCCAGCACATCCGCAAGACGCCGGTCGGTCGACTGCCCTACGGCCTGCAGAAGCGCGTCGAACTGGGCCGGGCGCTTGCCGCCGAGCCGTCGATGCTGCTCCTCGACGAGCCGATGGCCGGCATGAATGTCGAAGAGAAACAGGACATGTGCCGTTTCATCCTCGACGTGAACGACCAGTTCGGCACCACCATCGTGCTCATCGAGCACGACATGGGTGTGGTGATGGATATCTCCGACCGCGTCGTCGTGCTCGATTACGGCAAGAAAATCGGCGATGGCGTACCCGATGAAGTAAAGAACAACGAAGACGTCATCAAGGCGTACCTCGGTGCTGGTCATTAGGAGGCGGCAAGATGAATTTCTTTCTTGAAGTATTGATCGGCGGCCTGCTGTCAGGCCTGATGTATGCGCTGGTCGCCCTTGGTTTCGTGATGATCTACAAAGCCTCCGGGGTGTTCAACTTCGCCCAGGGCGCCATGGTCTATCTGGCCGCGCTGTCGGTCGTCGGCTGCATGGAAAAGGGCGCGCCGCTGTGGCTGGCGATCATCCTGGCTTTTGTCATCATGACCCTGTTCGGCATCGCGACCGAGAAGTTCGTGCTGCGCAAGCTGGTCAATCAGCCGCCGATTGCTTTATTCATGGCTACCATCGGCCTGGCTTTCTTCATCGAAGGTCTGGCTCCGATGGTCTTTGGCAGCGAACCGCGGGCGCTCGAACTGGGCATCGTCGATGAGCCGATTCCCTGGATTCTCGACAACTGGAACATGGTCATTTCCAAGTTCGACCTCGTTGCCGCCGGCGTCGCTGCGGTGCTGGTCGCCACGCTCGCCCTGTTCTTCCAATACACCCGCGTTGGTCGTGCCTTGCGTGCCGTGGCCGACGATCATCAGGCCGCACTGTCGATCGGTATTCCGCTGCAGCATATCTGGGCGATTGTCTGGGGCGTCGCCGGCTTCGTCGCCCTGGTCGCCGGCATGATGTGGGGCGCCCGCAACGGCGTGCAGTTTGCGCTCACTTTCACCGCACTCAAGGCGCTGCCGGTGTTGATCCTTGGTGGCTTCACCTCGGTGCCGGGGGCGATTGTCGGTGGGCTGATCATCGGCGCCTCGGAAAAGCTGGCTGAAATTTATATTCCGCCGGTCATGCAGGATATGTTTGGCGGCAACTTTGGTGGCATCGAGGGCTGGTTCCCTTATGTGCTCGCCTTGCTGTTCCTGCTCGTTCGTCCCGAAGGTCTCTTCGGCGAAAAACACATCGACCGGGTTTAAGGAGAAAACACATGCTTTACCGTGAAGCCGGTCAATTCAAGACGACCTACGCCGCTGACCAGCAAGTTTTTCCGATCCGCCAGGACCGGATCGGGATCATCGCGCTGCTCGTCGTCGCTTTTGTCGGGGTGCCGCTTTTTGCCAGCGAATACTGGTTCTCGGCCATCCTCATTCCTTTTCTGATTTTTGCTCTGGCGGCGTTGGGCTTGAACGTTTTGACCGGCTATGCCGGCCAACTATCGCTCGGTTCGGCCGCCTTCATGGCAGTGGGGGCCTATGCGGCCTACAACTTTCAGTTGCGGGTTGAGGGCATCCCGATCTTGGTGTCCTTCATCTGCGCCGGTCTGACAGCGGCTGGTGTCGGGATTTTGTTTGGCTTGCCGTCCTTGCGCATCAAGGGTTTTTATTTAGCCGTGGCGACCTTGGCGGCGCAGTTCTTTATCGTCTGGTGCCTGACCAAGTTTCCGTGGTTGTCGAACAACTCGTCGTCCGGCGTGATCTCGACGCAGCGCCTGATCATTTTTGGTTATGAGCTGACGACGCCAGTCGAGAAATATTTGTTGGTGCTGTCCATCGTCGTTGTCCTGGCTATGGCCGCCAAGAACCTGGTGCGCTCGGCGACCGGGCGAGCGTGGATGGCGGTACGCGACATGGACGTGGCGGCTTCGGTGATCGGTATCAAGCTGATGCCGACCAAGCTGCTTGCCTTTGCCGTCAGTTCCTTCTATTGCGGCGTGGCTGGGGCGCTCTATGCCTTTTGCTATCTCGGCTCGGTCGAGCCGGATGGTTTCTCGCTCGATATGTCGTTCAAGATCCTGTTCATGATCATCATCGGTGGTGTCGGTTCGATCATGGGCAGCTTCCTCGGCGCAGCCTTCATTCTGCTGCTGCCGATCTTCCTCGACGTCGCCTTGCCGTTCGTGGCCGATCTGTTCGGTCTGCCGTTTTCCAGCGCAACCGTCTCGCACATCCAGATCACGGTGTTCGGTGCGCTGATCATGTTCTTCCTGATCGTTGAGCCGCACGGGTTGGCCCGTTTGTGGCAAATCGCCAAGGAGAAGCTGCGCTTGTGGCCGTTCCCGCACTAGGACTGGCTGTGGTTCAAGCGGTGGGGCCCCACCGCTTTATGTACTAACTGGAGGAGACATCTAATGATCAAAAAATTCAAACCCGCAATTGCCGCTGCCGCGGTCTCCCTGGCCATGCTGTCGCAGATGGCTGTGGCTGCCGAAGAGCAGTTTTTCCCGATGATCGATTATCGGGTTGGCCCGTATGGCTCGAATGGCCAGTCGTTCTACGGTGGTTTCATCGATTACCTGAACTACGTCAATATCAAGGAAAAGGGCGTCAACGGCGTCCAGATGACCTACGAGGAATGCGAAACTGAATACAACACCTCCAAGGGCGTCGAGTGCTATGAGCGCCTGAAGAGCAAGGCCGCCAAGTCTGCCGGCCCGATCCACACGATGTCTACAGGCATCTCCTACGCGCTGATCGACAAGTCGGCCCAGGACAAGCTGCCGCTGGCCATGATGGGCTACGGCCGCACCGATGCCGTCGATGGCTCGGTCTTCCCGTATGCCTTCCCGCTGGTCACCACCTATCAGATGCAGGCCTCGGCCATCATCAAGTTCCTCAAGGACAAGAATGGTGGCAGCCTGGCCGGCAAGAAGATCGTTTATCTCTATCACGACTCCGCCTACGGCAAGGAAGCCATCATCGCGATGAACGCCGAAGCCGGGCTGAACAAGTTTACCGTGGTCCAGATTCCGGTTGCCCACCCGGGTAACGAGCAGGGCGCCCAGTGGCTGAAGATTCGTCAGGAACGCCCCGATTACGTCGTGTTCTGGGGCTGGGGCGTGATGAACCAGACAGCCCTCAAGGCCGCCCAGAAGGTCGGCTTCCCGCGTGACAAGATGATCGGCTCGTGGTGGACCGGTTCCGAGGAAGATGTCATCCCGGCCGGCGAAGCCGCCAAGGGCTACATGGCGGCGACCTGGAACGTCGCCGGCAAACAAGTGCCGGTGATCACCGATATCGAGAAGGTCGTCTATGGTGCCGGCAAGGGCAACATGGAAGACAAGTCGAAGATCGGCACCATCCTCTACAACCGTGGTGTTTCCGCAGCCGTGCTGTCGGTCGAAGCCATCCGCAAGGGCCAGGAAAAGTTTGGCAAGGGCAAGGCGCTGAACGGCGAGCAGACCCGCTGGGCGCTGGAAAACCTGAACATCACCGAGGCCCGTCTCAAGGCCATCGGGGCCACTGACCTGTTGCCGGAAATCAAGACTTCCTGCGCCAACCACGAAGGTTCCGGCAAGGTGAAGATCCAGCAATGGGATGGTGCAAAGTGGGTGCCCGTGTCTGGCTGGATCGAAGGCAACAAGTCGCTGATCCACCCGTTGTTCCAGGCTTCTGCCAAGCAGTATGCGGCGGAAAAGGGCATCACGCCGCGCGATTGCAGCAAAGAGAAGTAATTAGTCGGTAGTCGTCAGTCGCCGGCCGGGGCATTTGCTCGCGGCTGGCGATAGGCCACTAAAAGGAATCCCATGTCTGCAAAAACAACCACCGCCGCCGACAACTACCTGAGTATCAACAACATCGAGGTCATCTATGACCACGTGATTCTGGTGCTCAAGGGCGTGTCGCTGACTGTCCCGAAAGGCAAGATCGTCGCGCTGCTCGGCGCCAACGGCGCCGGGAAATCGACGACGCTGAAGGCGATTTCCAACCTGCTGCGTGCCGAACGCGGCGACGTGACGAAGGGCTCGGTCGAATACAAGGGTGATCGCATCGATCAGCTGACACCGAACGAGCTGGTCAAGCGCGGCGTTATTCAGGTCATGGAAGGCCGGCATTGCTTCGGCCATCTGACCATCGAGGAAAATCTGCTGACCGGCGCCTACACGCGGAGCATTTCGCGCGGCGAACTGAAGGACAGCCTGGAAAAGGTCTATCACTACTTCCCGCGACTCAAGACGCGGCGCACGTCGCAGGCCGGTTACACCTCCGGCGGCGAACAGCAGATGTGCGCCATCGGCCGGGCGCTCATGGCCAAGCCGGAAATGATCCTGCTCGACGAGCCGTCAATGGGCCTGGCGCCGCAGATCGTCGAGGAAATTTTCGAGATCGTGAAGGATCTGAACTCGCGGGAGAACGTCAGCTTCCTGCTCGCCGAGCAGAACACCATGGTCGCGCTGAGGTATGCCGACTTCGGGTACATCCTGGAGAACGGTCGGGTGGTGATGGAGGGCGATGCGGAAGACCTCAGAACCAATGAGGACGTTAAGGAGTTCTACCTCGGTCTCTCTTCGGCCGGCCGGAAATCCTTCAAGGATGTAAAGCATTACCGACGTCGCAAACGCTGGCTGTCGTGAGCTTGCAGTGCGGCACGCATGGCTTCGTTGTCGGCGAGCTTGTTTGCAGAAAGCAAACGGCGCCCGCCTCCGCCTCGCCCTACGTGCCTACTTTGCAAGCTCGGGCTTGTCCGGTGTTTAAGTGGGCGCCGGCCTCCGCCTTGCCCTGCGGGGCTACTTTGCAACCCTCGGGCTGTGCCGGCTTCGCTGAAAACCCGACTTCCACGGTCAACCGGAAAAAACGGAGAAAATTGAAATGAGCTATTACGACCCGCTCGAGACCCGCGATCCGGATGAGCGCGAGGCGGATTTGATGGACAAGTTGGCGCGCCAGGTGGCGCATGCCAAGGAAACGACGCATTACTATTTTCAGACGCTGGCCGGGGTCAATCCCTTCGAGTGTGCATCGCGCGAGGCGCTGGCCCGGTTGCCGCTGACCCGCAAGCGCGACCTGATCGAACTGCAGAAAAAGACCCCGCCTTTCGGGGGGCTGAATTCGCTGCCGCGCGGCAAGGCGAAGCGGGTGTTCGCTTCGCCCGGGCCGATCTACGAACTGCAAGGCAAGGACATGGATCCCTGGCGCCTGGCCCGCGTGCTGTATGCCGCGGGGTTTCGCGATGGCGACCTGATCCACAACTGCTTTTCCTACCATTTCACGCCGGGCGCCTTTCTCATGGAGGGCGGTGCCCGCAAGCTCGGCTGTGCGGTCTTTCCCGGCGGCACCGGGCAGACCGAGCAGCAGGTGCAGGCCATGGTCGATCTCAAGCCGGAAGGCTATGTCGGCACCCCGTCCTTCCTGCGCATCATTGTCGAGAAGGCCGAGGAAATGGGCGCCGACATCAGTTCGCTGAAGAAGGCCTGCGTTTCCGGCGAAGCCTTGCCCGGCATCACCCGGCAGTGGCTCAAGGAGCGCGGAATTTCCGTTCGCCAGTGCTACGCGACGGCTGACATCGGCGCCATCGCCTATGAAACCGAGGCTGAGGAAGGACTGGTCGTCGAGGAGGAAATCCTCGTCGAAATCGTCCGTCCCGGCACCGGCGATCCGGTCGAACCGGGTGAGGTCGGCGAAGTCGTCGTCACCACCTTCAACCCGGACTACCCGCTCATCCGCTTCGCCACCGGCGACCTGTCGGCCATCATGCCCGGTCGTTCGCCCTGCGGGCGCAGCAATATCCGGCTCAAGGGCTGGATGGGCCGGGCCGACCAGACGACCAAGATCAAGGGGATGTTCGTGCACCCCGAACAGGTGGCGCAGATCGCCGCCCGCCATCCGGAAATCCACCGCATGCGGCTGGTCGTCGACAACCCCGGCGGCCAGGACCGGATGGTCCTTCATTGCGAAATCGAAGCCGGCCACGAGGCGCTCGACAAAGCGTTGGTCAATAGTCTGCGCGAAGTGACCAAATTGCGCGGCGATGTGGCATTTGTCACACCCGGGGGCTTGCCCAATGACGGAAAGGTGATCGAAGATAGCCGGATCTATTGAGCCGGACTATTTTCATGCGAATTCTCCTCGTTGTGCTGGCTTGCCTGGCGCTGCCGGCCCTGGCAGCCGAGCCGGCTTTGCGGCCATCGGCCCGGCTGCTCTTCAAGCAGCCGGAACTGCTCCAGCCCGGCCAGTGCGTGCGCTACGAGGAGGGCGGCGACGGCTGGGTGGTGACTGATCCGGTATTTTTCCTGAAGGGTGAAGTGCTCGCCGCCGAGGTGCGCACCCGCCACCTCGGCCCGTGCCCGGTGGTCGCCGGGAAGACCCTGGCGCACTACAGCCGCGACGAATTCAACCGACACGCCCAGGCCTTCCCGTGTGTCGCCGAGGGGGTTGCCGAGCGCGACGAGCAGAGCGGCGTCGTTCGCGTTCGCGTCGCCGACTGGGAAACGCCTTATGCCAAAAAAGCCGAGAACGCGGGCCGTTTGTACCGTGGCATGTTCATCGAGAGAAAGCTCGAAAAAGGCATGGAAATCGAGCTGGAAGCCGACTTGCTGAGCGTCTGCGACCGATAGCGGCGCGTGACGCCCGACGCCTGATCGGGCACACTTCCCGAAGCGCAGATTCGCTGCGCCCATCCAGCGAAAGATCAGGCCTCATGGACAAGAACATCGACGAACTGCTGGCCAAGATCCGCGCCTTGCAGGACGAGCTCGAAGAGCAATACCGCCAGACCCGCGACGAATGGCTGCTGAAAAAGATCGAGCTGGCCGAGGAATTCCAGCGCCAGCAGCGCCGCTACAAGACCGGCCTGTTCCGCTTCCTGCTGCGTACCCGTCTGCTTGTCGCGCTCACCGCGCCGCTCATCTACCTGGGCTGGATTCCCTTCCTGATAATGGATCTTTTCGTCACTGTCTATCAGGCCATCTGTTTTCCGGTGTACCGGATTCCCAAGGTCAAGCGCTCGGAATATCTGGTTTTCGACCGCCAGGACCTGCCCTACCTCAACATCATCGAAAAATTCAATTGCTTCTACTGCTCCTACGGCAACGGTGTTGCCGCCTATGTGCGTGAAGTGGCGGCGCGCACCGAGCAGTACTGGTGCCCGATCAAGCACGCGCGCCGGATCAAGGCGGCCCACGAGCTCTATCCCAACTTCTACGATTTCGGCGACGCCGAGGCCTACCGGGAGGGACTCAACCGGCTGCGTCGGCAATATGAGGACGAGGCGCGCTGAGTTGTCGGTGTTTGCTACGGTCAACCGGGAAAAAGCGGTAATTTTGAAATGCTGTCGCCCGGCTGCGGGGCTGAACTGCGAGGCTAGTCGGCAACCAGTCTGAGCAGTTGCCCGTTGCGCTCGTCGGTCAGCAGGTAGATCGTTCCGTCCGGTCCTTCACGGACATCGCGCACGCGCTGGCGCAGGCCGGTGAACAGCTTTTCTTCGCGGACGACGCGGCTGCCGTCGAGCACCAGTCGGGCCAGATAGCCGAACTTGAGCGAGCCGACGAGCAGGCTGCCGCGCCACGCCTGGCCGTAGCGATCACCGCGCACGAAGGCGATACCGGACGGCGCAATCGACGGCACCCAGTAATGCAGCGGCTGCTCCATGCCGGCCTTTTTGGTCAGACCGTCGCCAATGGCACCGCCGCCGTAGTTCTCGCCATAGGTGATGACCGGCCAGCCGTAATTCCTGCCCGGTTCAGGGCGGTTGATTTCGTCGCCACCTTGCGGGCCATGTTCGTGCATCCACAGCCGGCCGTCCGGGCCGAGCGTGGCGCCCTGGCTGTTGCGGTGGCCGTAGCTCCAGATTTCGGGCAGCGCGCCGGGCTGGTTGACGAAGGGATTGTCGGCCGGAACGCGGCCATCCTTGGAAATGCGGACGACCTTGCCGAGATGGTTGTCGAGTTTCTGGGCGTCCGCCATGCGCGAACCGCGCTCGCCGAGGGTCAGGAAAAGCTGGCCGTCGTCGGCCTCGACGATGCGGCAGCCAAAGTGCAGGCGGCTGCTGACTTTCGGCAGCTGCCGGAAGATCGTCGTCACCTTTTCGAGGCGCCGGCTGTCGTCGGAAAGGCGGGCCGCGGCGAGCGCCGTCGAATTGCCGCCACCCTGCGCGGCCGCTTCGGCGTAGCAGAAGTAGATCATCCGGTTGCGGGCAAAATCGCGGTCGGCCACCACGTCGAGCAAGCCGCCCTGGCCGGTGACCTCGATGGCCGGCAGACCTTCCACGGGGGCGCCGAGCGTGCCGTTGGCGGCAATCACGCGCAGCCGGCCGGGCCGTTCGCTGACCAGCATCTGGCCATCGCCGATGAAGGCCAGCCCCCACGGGTGCTCAAGTCCGCGGCTGACGACCTCGACGCGCAGTTCGCCGCTTTGCGCCGCCAGCGGGAAGACGCTCAATGCAGTGAGCAGGGCTGCGACCCGGTGCCAGCGACGCTTCGGCATTTCAGTTTTGGCCAATATTTCCGGTTGACCGTTGAAATCAGCCGGCGATCTTGCCGCGTCCGAACAAGCCCTTGACCGCTTCCTGCAGGTCGGCCGGGAGAACGACGACCTTGGCGTTGTCCTTCTCGCCCATGCGCTCCAGTGCCGCGATGTATTTTTCACCCAGCATGTACGACATCGGGCCGGTCTTGTCGCCGATGGCGGCGGTGATGCGGCGGATCGCCTCGGCCGAGGCCTCGGCCAGCATGACCTGGGCGTTGGCGTCGCGCTTGGCCGATTCGAGGCGGGCTTCCGCTTCGAGAATGGCCGACTGCTTGGCGCCTTCGGCGCGAGTGACCACGGCCTTGCGCTCGCGCTCAGCGGCAGCCTGCATTTCCATGGCCTTCTGCATCGACTGCGAGGGCTTGATGTCCTGGATTTCGACCGACTTGACGGTCAGGCCCCAATCGACCGCCTCGTCGGCGATGCTCTCGCGCAGCCGGGCCTTGATCTTGTCGCGCGACGACAGCGCCTCGTCGAGCTCCATTTCGCCGACGATGGAACGCAAGGTGGTCATGATCAGGTTGCGGATCGCTTCCGAAAAATCGGTGACGCCATAGACCGCCTTGACCGGGTCGGTGACCTTGATGAACGCGATGGCGTTGGTCAGGATCACCGCGTTGTCGCGGGTGATGACCTCCTGCTCCTGAACGTCGAGGATGATGTCCTTGGTGACCAGCTGGTAGGCCACCTTGTCGAGGTAGGGGATGACGATGTTGAGGCCGGGCTTCAAGGTGCCGTGGTATTTGCCGAGCCGTTCGACGATCCATTCCTCGCCCTGCGGCACGATACGGACGCCCTTGGCGATGGTGATGATGACAAAGACCAGTATGGCCAGCGTGACGACGAATCCTGCATTCATATCCATTTTTCGACCTTTCTAAGCCTTGTCTACCTTGAGAAAACTGCCTTCCACCGAGACGACCCTGACCCGTTCGCCGGCCGCCATGGCCGTATCGGCGACGCAAGCCCATTCCTCGGAGCCGAGCAGCGGCCCCTGAAAGCGCACCTTGCCGCGGGCAAAAGGCGCAACGGCGCTGACCAGCAGACCGACTTCGCCAATCGCCTCGCCATCGGCCGTGCCGGCCCGGGTCTTGACGAAACTCTGCTTGAAGACGCGGAACCAGAGGAAAACCATGGCCAGCGAGGCCAGTGTCCACGTCGCCAACTGGGCGGTCAGCGAGAAATCGAAAGCCAGGGCGAGCAGCCCGACGAGCAGCGCGCCAAGGCCGAACCAGATGATGAAAAACGACGGAACGGCCAGTTCGGCCAGAATCAGCACAATGCCGCCG
The DNA here is from genome assembly GCA_002842145.1 of Betaproteobacteria bacterium HGW-Betaproteobacteria-6. GTDB lineage: Bacteria > Pseudomonadota > Gammaproteobacteria > Burkholderiales > Rhodocyclaceae > Azonexus. The sequence continues at coordinate 16,500 of PHCF01000089.1, forward strand.
ACGACCCAGTGCCACCATTCAAGATGCATGTTTTTCTCCTTTGCCGGGGCAGTATTTCGGGTTTGCCGGGCAGGGTCAAGGCGGATTTCGGTTTTGCCCCTTTTTTCCGGTTGACCGTAGCGGTCGGCAAATGATGCCCGACGCAGCGATTAAAATGCGCCGATGAACACCGCGCTGCTCCTCCTCCCCGATTTCGCCCTGATCCTGCTCGGCGCCGCCATCCGGCGCTGGATGCATCTGGGCGACCACTTCTGGAACGGCGTTGAGAAGCTGGTCTATTTCATCCTCTTCCCGGCGCTCCTCATCAACGCCATCATCAAGACCCGGCTCGACATCGGTTCGGCCCTGCCGTTGCTCGCCACCGCCCTCGCCGCGATGGCCGCCGGGATGTTGCTCGGGCTGATCCCCAAGCTGTTCACCCGTCTGCCGGCGCTGACCTACGCCTCGATGTTCCAGTGCGCCTACCGTTTCAATTCCTATATCGCCTTGGCCGTCGCCGGCATGCTCTTCGGTTCGCCGGGCATCGCCACCATGGGCCTCATCGTCGGTGCCGCCGTACCCTTCGCCAATCTGGTGTCGGTGTGGATGCTGGCGCGCCACGGCGATTCCGGCCTGTGGCGCGAAGTGGCGCGCAATCCGTTGATCTGGGGAACGGCCGCCGGCTTCCTGCTCAATCTCGCCGGCTTCGTGCCGCCGGCGCCGCTCCAGTCTTTTCTCGGGCGCCTGGCTGATGCTTCCATCGCCCTCGGCCTGATTACCGTTGGCGCCGCCCTGCGCCTGGAAAACACGCCGGGCGTGCGCGGCTTTTCGTTGTGGCTGGTCGTCGTCAAACTGCTTGCCCTGCCGCTCGTGGCGATTGGCGTCGGCGGGCTGTTCGGTCTCTCCGGACTCAATTATCAGGTGGCCGTGCTGTTCGCCGCGTTGCCCACCGCCTCGTCAGCCTACATTCTGGCCATGCGCATGGGTGGCGACGGGCGCAGTGTCGCCTGGCTCATTTCGGCGACGACGCTCGCCTCGATGCTCACCCTGCCGCTGTGGGCCGCCTGGCTGGCCGGGAGGTAATAACTACTTCTTGGCCGCCGCGCGCCTGGCCTTGGGCTTGCTCTCTGCCTCGGTCGCTGCGGCTGCCGCAGCAGCTTCGGCGTTCTGCTGCATGTGCTCGCGCATCTGCTGCATCATCTGCCACGGCCACAGGGCGGCTTCGGACAAGGTGCTGTTTTCCGCTTGAGGTGCGGACTGTGGGGCTGCCTGGGGGGCCGCCTGGGGCGGCATCTGGAAGAAACTGGCCGGCGCCGCCGGGGCTTGTTCGGGGGCATCCGGGTTCATCGACTTGGCAGCTTCAGAGGCCATCTTGCCCATGGCCTGCACGGTGTCGACCGTGGTGCGCTGCATTTCCAGGCCCTGGATGGTCATTTGCAACATCGACAGGTTCATGCGCAGCCAGCCTTCGACGGCCTTCATGTCCTTGATGCGCTTGTCGAGCTCTTCAAGGTCGAAAGTCGGGGCAACCATGCCGGGCAGCGAGAAGCCCATATTGCCCCACATATTGCGCATGAAATTGAGGGGATCGTGTACCTGGTTGTCGGACATCTTGGTCTCCTTGTCATTGTGTTTGGCCATCTTAAACTACTTGCGGCGGGTTTATCGTGCGCCGTCGGTCGCTCACGGTAAACATGCCCCATTCTATGCAAAATGATAAATTAGCGCCCTGTTGAATAAGGGGCGACTATGTTGAAACTGTTGGTAGTGGAAGATCACGCGCTCGTTCGCGAAGGCCTGG
>PHCF01000090.1 GCA_002842145.1 Betaproteobacteria bacterium HGW-Betaproteobacteria-6
CGAAGTGGCGACCAAGCTGTCGTCCTCTTATTTCGACGCCTGCATGATGTGGCGCAACCTGGCCCAGGACATGGGCCGCATCGCCTTGCATCACCTCGTCGTCACGCCCATGGGGTGGACCGACGCGCTCAAGGAATCGCTCAAGGCAGTGGAAGATTTTTCGACCGAATACGGCGCCCTGCCCGACCTCATCAAGGCCGACAACCTCATGATGCGCAAGGATGGCACCCTTGTTTTCTCCGATCCGGTATTCATGGAATGACCATCAACAAAGTATATTTCGCCTCGCGCGAACTGGCCGAATCCCTGATCGGAAATCCGTTGATGGCGATCATCTCGATCACTGACCCGGGTAGCCCGGCTGCCAATCTCCACGCCCATTTCGAGCACATCCTGCGCCTCGCCTTCTACGACGCCGTACCCGCCGACGAATACCTGCCTGCCCCCCTGCCCGGCCTGTTCGATTACCGCATGGCCCGCCAGATTTCCACCTTCGTCCACGACCTGCACCATTCGCCGGACGATATCTCGGTACTCGTCCATTGCGAATACGGCGTCAGCCGCTCGGCCGCCGTGGCGCTTTTTGTCGAAGCCTATTCCGGTGCGCCGCTGATTTCCCGGGAGTTTTCCGGCGAAGCGAACCAGTGGGTCGTCAACCAGCTAGCGCAGTTGCGGCCGGAACTGGACATCGACATCCCACCGGTGAACGCCGCACGCGAACGCCGCACAAGGCCCCGACCAAACTGAGCCGAAACCCTGCACAGGGCGCCGGATCGTTGTTTGCTGCAACGCAGCACACTATACTGTGAGCAGCCTGACCGCCCTCGGGATACCGTCATTTCTGGAGTATTACCATGCATGAGAGCAACGAGCAGCGTTACCTGGTCAACACCACCTACGACGAAATCCGCGTAGGCGATTCATCCAGCCTGACGCGCACCCTGATGCCCGAGGACGTGAAGTTGTTCGCCATCCTGACCGGCGACGTCAATCCCTCGGTGGTCGACCCCGGCTATTCCGAAAGCGGGCTGTTCCGCGAAGTCATCGCCCATGGCATGTGGAGCGGCTCGCTGATCTCGACCGTGCTCGGCACCCAGTTCCCCGGCCCCGGCACCATCCTGATCGACCAAGCGCTGCACTTCGCCCGCCCGGTGACCATCGGCGACACCATTACCATCACCGTCACTGCCAAGCAAAAATTCGATCACAACAAGCACATCAATTTCGACTGCGTGTGCACCAACCAGGAAGGTCTTCAGGTGGTGCGCGGCACGGCCGAAGTGCTGGCCCCGACTGAAAAGGTCTCTCGCCTGCAAAAAGTGCACATGCCGGAGATTCGTATCGACGACAAGCACGAACGCTACATTCACCTGCTTGAGCGCGTCAAAGGTCTGGAGCCGGTGCCGACTGCCGTCGCCCACCCGTGTGATGAAGAATCGCTCAAAGGGCCGGTCCAGGCTTTCCAGGCCGGCATCATCGAACCCATCCTGGTCGGCCCCGAAAACAAGATTCGCGCCGTCGCCGAGGAATTCGGTATCGACCTCAACGGCATTCGCATCGTCCACGCCGCGCACAGCCACGACTCTGCCGCCATCGCCGTCTCGCTGGTCCGCACCGGCGATGCCGAAGCCCTGATGAAGGGCAGCCTGCATACCGACGAACTGATGGGCGAAGTCGTCGCCCGGGCCAACGGTCTGCGTACCAGCCGCCGGATCAGCCACGTCTTCGTCATGGACGTGCCGACCTACCATCGTCCGCTCCTGATCACCGATGCGGCCATCAACATCGCCCCGACTCTGGAAGAAAAAGCCGACATCATCCGCAACGCCATCGATCTCGCCCATGTCCTCGGCATCCCCGAACCCAAGGTAGCGATTCTCTCGGCGGTCGAGACGGTCAACCCGAAAATCCAGTCGACGCTGGATGCCGCTGCCCTGTGCAAGATGGCCGACCGCGGCCAGATCAAGGGCGGCATTCTCGACGGACCGCTGGCTTTCGACAACGCCGTCTCGCTCGTCGCTGCCAAGACCAAGGGCATCAAGTCCGCGGTCGCCGGCCATGCCGAAATCCTCGTCGTACCCGATCTCGAATCCGGCAACATGATCGCCAAACAGCTCGAATACCTGGCCAACGCGTTGACCGCCGGCATCGTGCTCGGCACCAAGGTACCCATCGTGCTGACCAGCCGTGCCGACTCGGCCGAAACGCGTACCGCGTCGTGCGTCATCGCAGCGCTGATCGCCCACCACAACCGTAAAACTGGAACCGTCTAAATGAAGCAAGGCATCCTGACGATCAACGCTGGATCGTCGTCCATTAAGTTCGCCCTCTTTCCGCTCGCCCACCCGATTTCCCCGGAAGCCGAAGTCTCCGGACAGATTGACGGCATCGGTACCAACGCCACGAAAATGGTCGCCAAGGACAGAGCTGGCGAAAAGATTGCTGACCAGATGATCGCCGGCGAGCAGGTCAGCCACGATCAGGCGTTCGACGCGCTGCTCAAGTGGTTTATGGCGACGCATGCCGGCTGGCAGATTGTCGCCGTCGGCCACCGCGTCGTGCATGGCGGCGAGCGCTATTCGCAGCCGACCATCGTCGACGACACCGTGCTCGGCCACTTGACCAGCTTCATTCCGCTCGCTCCGCTGCACGAGCCGCACAACGTCGCCGGCATCCGTGCCTTGCAGGCGCTGCTCCCTGGCGTGCCTCAGATCGCCTGTTTCGATACCGCCTTCCACCGCAGCCAGCCCGATGTCGCCCAGACCTTCGGCCTGCCGCGCGCCCTGTCGGCCGAAGGCATCAAGCGCTACGGCTTCCATGGCCTGTCTTATGAATTTATCGCCCGCGCCCTGCCCCAGCACTCGCACCGCGCCAACGGCCGCGTTATCGTCGCCCACCTCGGCAACGGCGCCAGCATGGCGGCCATGGTCAATCGCAAGTGCGTCGCCACGACGCTCGGCTTCTCGACCATCGATGGCCTGCTCATGGGCACGCGCTGCGGCAACCTCGATCCGGGTGTCATCCTGCACCTCATGGAAACCAAGGGGCTGTCGGTCAAGGACATGACCAAAATGCTCTACAAGGAATCCGGCCTGCTTGGCGTTTCCGGCATCAGCCAGGACATGCGTACCCTGCTTTCAAGCAATAAACCGGAAGCGCAGGAGGCGGTAGACCTGTTCTGCTACCGCATCGCCCGCGAACTCGGCTCGCTGGCCGCAGCCTCAGGTGGCATCGACGCGCTGGTGTTCACCGGCGGCATCGGCGAACACGCCGCCGAAGTTCGCCGCCGCGTCTGCCTGCAATCCGAATGGCTGGGCATCCGCCTCAACCCGGAGGCCAATGCGCGCCACGATATCGTGATCAGCGCCGGCAACAGCAGCGTCGATGTGCTGGTGATTCCGACCAATGAAGAATGGATGATGGCGCACCACGCGCAAACACTGCTGGCGCTATAGGCTCTGAAATCGCCCTGAAGTCATGGCATGCTGAAAAGCGTGCACCGCCACCGGCAGTTGCTTGGGCAAAGCCATATCAACTACCGAAGCGGCTTCGGCGGATCTGGTAGAAAAGCCGTGTCCGATTTGAACAGCTCCCGGTCGGCGCGTGGGTCCCAAACCACGAATTCAATCGGGGCGGCCGAGAATCGGGGGTCGCATATCGTGGTCACGTAATTCCGGGTTTGTTCGGGACCAACATAGACCATCATGTTATAGCTTGTCATGCCTGCGGAGATGGGCGCTTCTACCCCAATCGCGCAACGTTCTACGTACGAATCTTTATGCAGGACAAGTGACACGCGAACCACCAGATAATCCTGAGCATGGTTCGTGACATACACCATACCTGCTTCCCGGCGCACACTGAGCATCGGGGGAACCACATTCGGCTGCGCGTGTGGCATCCCGGCCATTTTCGCGTCGACGCTGGCCATTTTGGACTGGTATTCGGCGATATCCGTAGCAGCTTGCTGTTGCCGGCCACGCGCGACCTCTCGCTGTATTGGCTGCACCAGCGCCATGAACAGAACGACAAGAGTCGCCACACCGATAGCCAGACGGCCTCCGTTGGAGTATCTCCGGCCAATAAGGGTGAGTACGCCGGCGCCGAGCGCCCCACCGAAGGAGAAGGCCACGAGCGCTATGAACATCGGCACCAAGAAGGCGTATCCGAAAGCAGAAAGTTGGGCTGTATTCCAGTACCAGCGTGCAGCCACGATTCCACAGCCAGCTCCGGCGACGAGAACAAAGAGATACCACGCAAGGACTGAGGCCGATGTTTTCGCTTCACCATTTTGCTTGGCCATTCGCTGTACCAAGCGCATCACCCTTTTTCCGAGAACGAAAAACAGGGCAACTCCGGACACGAGGATGATCGTGAAGTAGGTCAAGCTGCCATCTCCTTGAAAGTGGCTTACCGAGCTATGCAAATTGGCACCAAGTGTGCGGACTGCCGAAATCTTAAGCAAATAATGCCTTATAAATATCGTACCGCACAGTTTGGCGCCGGCGACAGCAGCGTCGACTTGCCGGCCATGCCGACTGACGAAAATCGGATGCCGACGCACAGCACGCAGACGCAGCCGGCGCTCTGAAACAAAAATATTTTTTTGCCCAGTCCTGGTCGCCTAAAGAGGCCGGGGCTTTGTTTTTTCGGGCTTTTTTCGGGCATGCCATTGTCACCTGGCACGAAAGCACCAAACACCGTATATAGTCAAGCCGTTGCCATTGGCCACTATATCTAGTAGCTTTGCAACATTCGAAAATCAATAACCCAGAAAATACGAATTTTGTAGAGGAGCCCGTAGATGAGCAAAATCACCGAACAGCTTTCGCTGACAGACATTCCGGCTGCACCGCAATTTGCGCCGCTGCCGGAGCAGGAAATTTCCGCCGAAGTGCTCATCGAGAAGTACGCCAAGGGTAAGGAAATCAATGTTCACGACGTGCGCCGTCGCGTTGCCTACGCGCTGGCCCAAGTCGAGCAGGAAGCTGATCGCGCCCACTGGGAATCGAAGTTCCTGTGGGCCCAGGAAAACGGCTTCATCCCGGCCGGCCGTATCAACTCCGCCGCAGGCACGGACCTTCAGGCGACGCTGATCAATTGCTTCGTGCAGCCGGTCGGCGACTCCATCGTCGAAAACACCGATGGCCGTCCCGGCATTTACACCGCGCTGGCCCAAGCCGCCGAAACGATGCGTCGCGGTGGCGGCGTCGGCTACGACTTTTCGTCCATCCGTCCGCAAGGCGCCCGCGTCAAGGGTACCCAGTCGCGCGCCTCCGGCCCGGTGTCGTACATGCGCGTTTTCGACCGCTCGTGCGAAACGGTCGAATCGGCCGGCGCCCGTCGTGGCGCCCAGATGGGTGTCCTGCGCTGCGACCATCCGGATATCGAAGTCTTCATCCACGCCAAGGACAAGGGCGACCTGAGCAATTTCAACATCTCGATCGGCGTTACCGACCCGTTCATGGAAGCGGTTGATGCCGATGGAGATGTCGAGCTTCTGCACCGCGCCGAGCCGAACGCCGAGATGCGCGCTGCCGGCGCCTATCAGCGTGAGGACGGCCTGTGGGTGTACCGCAAGCTGCGCGCCCGCGAATTGTGGGATCAGGTCATGAAATCGACCTACGACCACGCCGAGCCGGGCATCCTGTTCCTCGACCGCATGAACAAGGACAACAACCTCAATTACTGCGAAGTGATCGAGGCGACCAATCCCTGCGCCGAGCAGCCCCTGCCCCCGTATGGCTGCTGCTGCCTGGGTTCGATCAATCTGACGCTGTACATCAAGGATGCCTTCTCCGAGCAGGCCGAGTTCGATTTCGACACCTTCGCCGAAGTCATCCGCATCTCGACCCGCATGCTCGACAACGTGCTCGACGCCACCCACTGGCCGCTTGAGCGCCAGCAGCAGGAAGCCGCCAACAAGCGCCGCGTCGGTCTCGGCTACACCGGTCTCGGCGATGCGCTGGCCATGCTCCGCCTGCGCTACGACAAGCCGGAAGCCCGCGCCATGGCGGCCCGCATCAGCGAATTCATGCGCGATACGGCTTACCTGTACTCTGTCGAAATGGCCAAGGAACGCGGCGCCTTCCCGCTGTTCAACGCCGAACTCTATCTGTCCGGCGGCAACTTCGCTTCGCGCCTGCCCGGTGACGTCAAGGCCGAGATTCGCAAGCACGGCCTGCGCAACTCGCACCTGCTGTCGATCGCCCCGACCGGCACCATTTCGCTGGCCTTCGCCGACAACGCGTCGAACGGCATCGAACCGCCCTTCTCCTGGACATACAGCCGCAAGAAGCGCATGCAGGACGGCACGATCAAGGAATACTCGGTCGAGGATTACGCCTGGCGTCTCTACAAGCACCGTGGCGGCGACGTCGCCAAGCTGCCCGAGTACTTCGTGACAGCCCTGGAAATCTCCGCCCAGGCGCATAGCGACATGGTTGCTGCCGTCGCACCGTTTATCGACACCTCGATTTCGAAGACGGTCAACGTACCGGCTGACTACCCTTACGAAGACTTCCAGGATCTCTACATGAGCGCCTGGAAATCCGGTCTCAAGGGGCTGGCCACCTACCGTCCGAACAGCGTGCTCGGCTCCGTGCTTTCCGTTACCGGCAGCGAGTCGACCAAGGCCGAAGGCGATGCCAAGGCGCCGCAGGATTTCGTCACCGACGCCAATCGCCGCCTGTCGATCAAGAACCTGCCGGCCCCGGTGCTCGCCAGCCTGCGCTGGCCGGGCCGCCCCAACCTGCCGGAAGGCAACCTGTGCTGGACCTACATGCTCGACTCGCCGATCGGCAAGTTCGCCCTGTTCGTCGGCCACGTCGAACCGGAAGGCGGCACCTGGCCGTTCGAAGTGTGGGCCAACGGCCCGGCCGAACCCCGTGGTCTCGGTGCCGTTGCCAAGACACTGTCCATGGACATGCGCGCCAAGGACCATGGCTGGCTGCAAATGAAGCTCGAAGCGCTGTCCAAGACGCCGGGCGACTCTTTCGAAATGCCCATGCCGCCGCACGGCGAACGCAAGCGCGTGCCGTCCGTCGTGTCCGCCATGGCCCAGGTCATCAGCTGGCGTTGCGAACAGCTCGGCGCCTTCAAGCAGGAAGGCCCGACGCCGGTAAAGGACGCCCTGTTCAGCGCCAAGGAGCCGAAAACCGGCACCGACGGCACACTGTCCTGGACGGTCGATGTCAATAACCCGTCGACCGGCGAAGACTTCGTCCTCGGTCTCAAGGAAATCACCCTGCCCGACGGCGTCACCCGCCCCTACTCGATGTGGCTCTCGGGCAACTACCCGCGCGCCCTCGACGGCCTGTCCAAGCTGCTCTCGCTCGACATGCGCGTTCTTGATCCGGCCTGGATCGGCATGAAGCTGCGCAAGCTGATCGACTACTCCGAGCCGCTCGGCGACTTCATGGCCTTCGTTCCGGGTTCGCGCAAACAGCAGACCTTCCCGTCGACCGTGGCCTACATTGCCCAACTCATCATCCACCGCTACGCCATGCTCGGCATTCTCGACGAAAGCGGCTTCCCGCTTCAACAGATGGGCATCCTCGAAGCACCGGAAGACTCGACCAGCAACAAGGTGCTGCCGACGCAGGGCAAGCTGTGCGGCGAATGCGGCAACCACACCATGATCCGCAAGGACGGTTGCGATTTCTGTACGGCCTGCGGTGCGGTCGGCACCTGCGGCTGATCGCTCTGGCTGCTGCAAATAAAAACGCCCCGGTTATGCCGGGGCGTTTTGCTTTGGTGGTGATTTCAGGCCTAAACCCGAATTTCGATTTTGGCCGTTTTTTCGGGTTGACCGTAGGAATCACGCCACCGGCGTAAAACGCCTTACATTCAGGGCTTATCGAGCCAAAACAATGAAGTGATGGTCTTGGCGTCGGTAATGCGGCCATCCCAGACAGCCTGCCTGGCTTCGGCCGGCGACAGTTCGACGACATCAAGGAATTCGTTGTGGTCCAGCTGTCTTTCACCGGCGAGGTGCAGGCCACGAGCCGCAAAGATTTCTATGCGCTCATCAGAGTAGCCGATACACGGATGCATCACGCCGAGGTATTCCCATTCGCTGGCAACATAGCCGGTTTCTTCCTTGAGTTCGCGCTGTGCCGTGTCGATGATGGCTTCGCCGTAATCGATCTTGCCGGCCGGCAGTTCGAGAAAAACGCGGCGCAACGGATAACGGAACTGGCGCTCAAAAAGCAGATTACCGTTGGGCAGGAAGGCGAGGATGACGACAGCCCCCGGATGGACAATGTATTCCCTGATCGACTCCTGGCCATTGGGAAGCAGCACACGATCCTTGCGGACGTTGAGCAAGGCGCCCTTGAAGATGGTCTCTGAGGAAACTTCGGACTCAATGAGATGTACGTCGTGCGACATTTCAAACTCCACAAAAAGAAACGCCCCGACAAGCGGGGCGTCTTATTCAACCGTGTTTCAGTGCGGCATCAGAGCGAACGCAGCAGCGCGTAGGCACAAAGCGACATGATGACCTGCGGGAAGATACCGAGGAAAGCGACAGCCAGACCGTTGGCAGAAATCAGGATGCGCATGTCGAGCGGCGCAGCGAGCGGCGTATCGTCAGCTGGCGCGTCGAAGTACATGACCTTGACGACGCGCAGGTAGTAGAAGGTACCGATCAGCGAGAAAAGGACGGCAACGATGGCCAACCAGATGTAGCCAGCGGCAACGACCGCCTGCAGCACGGAGAATTTGGCGAAGAAACCGATGAAGAACGGCACGCCCGCCATCGAGAACATCAACATGAGCATGATGCCGGCGAACCACGGGCTGCGCTTGTTAAGCCCCTTGAAGTCATCAATTTCCTCGGCTTCAAAACCGGAGCGGGCCATGAGCAGAATCATGCCGAAAGTCCCTGCACTCATCAGCACGTAGGCGATAACGTAGAACATGGCCGAACTATAGGCGTTCAGCGCATAGCGGGCATCGCCACTAACGACGCCGGTCACGATGCCGAGGAGCATGAAACCCATGTGTGAAATGGCGGAGTAGGCCAACATGCGCTTGAGATTGGTCTGGGCGATGGCGGCAAGATTACCGATGGCCATCGACAGCACGGCGAGGATGATCAGCATGTTCTGCCAGTCTGCTGCCATGGTGATCAGGCCATTGACCAGAAGACGCATGACAATGGCGAACGCGGCCAGCTTGGGCGCGGAGCCGATCAGCAGGGTGACCGAGGTGGGCGCACCGTGATAGACGTCAGGAATCCACATGTGGAAGGGGACGACACCGAGCTTGAAGGCCAAACCGGCGACCAGAAACACCAGGCCGAAAACCATCACACTCTTGTTCACGCCGCCGCCATAGAGCCGCTCTGCAATGCCCGTGATTTCGAGCGTACCGGTCGCACCGTAGATCATCGACATACCGTAGAGAAGCAGGCCGGAAGCCAGGGCGCCAAGTACGAAATACTTCATCGCCGCTTCGGTTGACTTCACCGAGTCGCGGTTCATGGCGACCATGGCATAGAGCGACAGCGACAGCAATTCGAGGCCGATGTAGATGGTTAGGAAGTGATTGGCGGAAATCATGACCATCATGCCGAGCGTCGCAAACAACGCCAGCACGTAGTATTCGCCCTTGTTCATGGACTCGCGATCAATGACATAGCCTCGCGAATAGAACATGACAATAACCAGTGTCGCGTACAGGAAGAGCTTCAGCAAGTCGGACATCAGATCGTCGACGAACATGTTGCTGAACGTGTAGGTGACTTCGCCGGTGCTCGTTGCGAACTGGATGACCGCGCAACCGATCAGGGCAAGCTGGGTCAGCACAAAGGTAACAGTGCGACGACTGTCCTTGACCAGAAGGTCGATCATCAAAATGGCGAGGGCCATCACCGCCAGAAAAATTTCCGGCGCGGCAGGCAGAAGATTGGGGACAACGAAATTGTCGAACATGTCGGCTACCGATTATTGAATGGGTAGAGACCCATCCACAGGGTGGCAATGGCCAGGATACCGAGGATCGCAAATTCGCGAAGATTGATATCACTCAGCTCCTCAACGTGATGATTGGCCACGTCGCCGAAAATCACGCGCTTGTACATCCACAGCGAGTAGGCGGCACCGATCACCATTGAACTGGCAGCAGCAAAGGCCACCCAGAAATTGAACTTGACAGCGCCCAGAATCACCATGAACTCGCCAACGAAGCCGGATGTGGCTGGCAAGCCGGCATTGGCCATGGTAAAGAGCATGAACAGCGCGGCGAACTTCGGCATCTTGTTGACCACACCGCCGTAATCAGCAATCTGCCGACTATGTACGCGGTCGTACATGACACCGATGCAGAAGAACATAGCGCCGGAGACGAAACCGTGTGAAACCATCTGCACCAACGCGCCTTCGACCCCCATCGGACTGAACATGAAGAACCCGAGCGTCACAAAACCCATGTGTGCAATCGACGAATAGGCTACCAGCTTCTTCATGTCTTCCTGAACCAGGGCAACGAAACCGATGTAGACCACGGCAATCAGCGACAGTGCGATTACCAGGCCGGAGAGTTCATGCGAAGCATCCGGCAGGATCGGCAGCGAGAACCGCAGGAAACCGTAGGCGCCGAGCTTCAGGGCAATAGCGGCCAGAACGATGGAACCACCGGTCGGCGCTTCAACGTGAGCGTCAGGCAACCAAGTATGCACCGGCCACATCGGCACCTTGACGGCGAAAGCGATAAGGAACGCCAGGAACAACCAGACCTGTGCCCCAAGAGCAATCGGCAACTTATGCCACTCAAGAATCGAGAAGCTGCCACCGGACTGGATGAACAGATACATCAAGGCGATCAGGAATAGGAGGGAACCAAACAGCGTGTAGAGAAAGAACTTGAAGGCGGCGTAAACCCGCTTCGGGCCGCCCCAGACGCCGATGATCAGATACAGCGGAATCAGCGAAGCCTCAAAGAAGACGTAGAACAAGATGCCGTCGAGCGACGTGAAGATCCCGTTCATGAGGCCGGACATAATCAGGAAAGCAGCGTTGTACTGGGCAACCTTGGTCTGAATGACCTCCCAGCCAGCAGCGACGACAATGATGGTCACGAAAGCGTTCAGAATCACGAACAGCATCGAGATACCGTCAACCCCGAGGTGGTAATTGATATTGAACCGCGGTATCCAAGCCCCCAGCTCGACGAACTGCATACCACCATTGGAGGTATCGAAGCCTGTCCAGAGCGGGACCGTAACCAGAAAGGCGGCAACCGCACCAGCCAAGGCAAGAATCCTTGCCAGCGGTGCATTCCGATCGCCACCGGTGGTCAGCACCACCAGGCCGGCAAAAATCGGAATCCATATTGCGAGAGATAGCAACGGGTAAGTCGACATGTTATTCCTTGCTTTTCTGCGAACTATTCACGCTTAGGTGAAAGCGTAGTGATAGACGTAACCGGTCTGGAACAGACGGGTAATGGATGAAATCCAGCCAACGACCTTGGCCGATCCATTGACGACGATGCCGTCAATGATGGCAACATCGCCGCCGCGCCAGAACACTTTGCCCAACAGGCGAGCGCCTCCGGCGAATACAACTTCGTTGAATCGGTCGAAGTAGTATTTGTTCTCGAGTAGCGTATGAAGCGCGGAGAAGCGACGTTGGATGGCTGCCGGAATGTCGGGGCGCTTCATATAGAAGAACCAGGACACAACCACACCGGACAGGGCCAGAATGAACGGCAGACTGGTCAGAGAATGAATACCCATGGCCACGGCACCATGGAAGTGCTCGGACAGATGCTCCATGGCCGGGTGAGCGTGGTGATCAATGAAGATCACGCCCTTGAAATAGTCGCCAAAGACCATCGGATCGATCGCGAAGAAACCGATCACAACGGACGGAATGGCCAGTAACACCAACGGCAAGGTAACCACCCAGGGGGTCTCGTGCGGCTTCTGCCCTGGAGCCAGACCGTGATGATGATCGTGGGAAGCCTCTTCGTCGTCATGGTCGCCATGATGCTCGTGATGATGTGCATCGTCAGCCTTACCAAAACGCTCCTCGCCATGGAAGACCAGGAAATACATGCGGAAAGAGTAGAAGGCAGTCACAAAAACACCGGCCAATACCGCAAAGTACGCGAATCCAGCGCCGGGAATATGGGACAGCGCCACAGCTTCGATGATCGAATCCTTGGAATAGAAGCCGGACATGAAGGGCGTTCCGATCAGTGCCAGCGAGCCGATCAGCGAGGTAATCCAGGTAATCGGCATGTACTTGCGCAGACCACCCATATTGCGAATGTCCTGATCATGATGCATACCGATGATGACCGAACCCGCACCGAGGAACAGCAGAGCTTTAAAGAAAGCATGCGTCATCAGATGGAAGATGGCGACAGAGTAAGCAGATGCACCCAGGGCGACGGTCATGTAACCGAGTTGCGAGAGCGTGGAATAGGCCACTACGCGTTTGATGTCGTTCTGGATGATGCCAAGGAAACCCATGAACAGCGCGGTTATGGCACCAATGACGATGACGAATGACAGCGCGGTCGTCGACAGTTCAAACAGCGGAGACATCCGGGCGACCATGAAGATGCCCGCAGTCACCATCGTTGCGGCATGGATCAGCGCCGAGATAGGGGTCGGGCCTTCCATCGAGTCAGGCAGCCAAACGTGCAGCGGAACCTGGGCCGACTTGCCCATGGCGCCAATGAACAGACAGATACAGGTTGCTGTCATCAACGATACGGTTGCCCATTCACGGCCGGCAAACAGATTGATTGTCGTATCGACAAGCCCCGGAGCCTTCTCGAAAACCGTCGCGTAATCCAGCGAACCGGTAAAGGCGAGAACCAAGCCGATGCCGAGAATGAAGCCGAAGTCGCCAACCCGATTGACGAGAAAAGCCTTCATGTTGGCAAATATCGCCGTCGGGCGGGTGTACCAGAAACCGATCAGCAAATAGGAAACCAGACCAACTGCTTCCCAGCCGAAGAATAGTTGCATAAAGTTGTTGCTCATCACCAGCATCAGCATGGAGAAAGTGAACAACGAGATATAGCTGAAGAAGCGGTTATAACCCGGATCTTCCTGCATATAGCCGATGGTGTAGATGTGTACCATCAGTGACACGAAGGTCACAACCAGCATCATCGTAGTCGTCAGGGTATCGATCAGGAAACCGACTTCGAATTTGTAGTCGCCGCTAGTCAGCCAAGTGTAGACAGCACCGTTGTATGTATTGCCAGCAAGCACGTCCTTGAAGATGATGACCGAAGCAATGAAGGCAATCGCGACACCAGTTATGGTTGCGGTATGAGCAACCCAGCGTGGGATTATGCGGCAGAAGAGGCCGGCAATCATGGCGCCAATCAAAGGCGCCATGGGAACGAGCAGATAGAGTTTTTGCATTTCCATGTTTAACCCTTCAGGCTGCCCAGGTCATCCACATGGATGCTCTTGAGATTGCGGAACAGCACGATCAGAATGGCCAGACCGATCGCCGATTCGGCAGCGGCAACAGTCAGGATGAAGAAAACGAAAATCTGACCAGAGAGATCCTGCAGATAGTGGGAAAAAGCCACGAAATTCATGTTGACCGCAAGAAGCATCAACTCGATAGCCATCAGCAACACCAGCAGGTTCTTCCGGTTGAGGAAGATGCCGACTATGCTGATTGCGAACAGTATCGCGCCCAGAATCAGGAAATGGGAGAGTGAGAGAGTTAGCATTATTTCCCCGAGGATCAGTCTTTTTCAACCGGCATCTGCAGGACACGCACACGATCCTTCGCCTTGACGAAGACCTGCTGATTGGGGTTCGTATATTTGGACTTCTTCGGACCGCGGTAGGTAAGGACAATCGCCGCGATCATGCCGACGAGTAGCACAAGCGACGCCAGTTCGAAGGGATAGACGTAGTCGGTGAACATCAGCGCGCCGATGCTCTTGGTATTTGAGATGCCAGCCGGGACAAGAACGTCAGCAGCGGGAACCTGGAAGTACTTGGCACCGAGCACCAAGCCCATTTCCAGAACCATTAGCAAACCAAGCAAAGCCCCGAGTGGAAGATAATTCCAGAACCCCTGCCGGATACGGTCGAGGTTGATGTCAAGCATCATGACCACGAACAGGAAAAGCACCATGACCGCGCCTACATAGACAAGGATGATGGCGATCGCCAGAAACTCGGCTTGAAGCAGCGCCCAGACACCGCCGCAGGTGAAGAAGGCGAGAATCAGATGTAGCGCAGCGTGCACCGGGTTGCGTGCGGTGATCACGCGAAGGCTGGCAAAGACCAGAATCGCCGACAGGAAGTAGAAAACAGCAGTTTGGAAATCCATCACTAGCACCTGTTATCGGTAAGAAGCATCAAGTTCGCGGTCTTTTGCGATCTGATCTTCGTAGCGGTCGCCGTTAGCCAGCAACATCTGCTTGGTGTAGTACAAGTCACCCCGCTTCTCGCCGTGATATTCGAAAATCCGGGTTTCGACGACGGCGTCGACCGGGCAGGCTTCTTCGCAGAAACCGCAGAAGATGCACTTGGTCAAATCGATGTCATAACGCGTCGTCCGCCGTGAACCATCATCACGGGGCTCCGCCTCGATGGTGATGGCAAGTGCCGGGCAGATCGCCTCGCATAGCTTGCAAGCGATGCAACGCTCTTCGCCATTCGGATAGCGCCGCAAAGCATGCAGACCACGAAAACGGAAACTCTGCGGTGTCTTCTCCTCCGGATATTGAACAGTGATCTTGCGAGCAAAAAAGTATTTGCCCGTCACCGACATGCCCTTCAACAATTCCTTGAGGAAGAGGCTGTTGAAGATTTCCTTCATCGAACCCATTAGTCTCTCCTCATTTCCAGATATTCAGTGGCGACATCATCCAGACGCCGACGACAACCAGCCAGATCAGACAGATCGGCAAGAACACTTTCCACCCCAAGCGCATCAACTGGTCATAGCGGTAGCGCGGGAAAGTCGCCCGGAACCACAGGAACAGGAAGAGAATTGCCGACATCTTGGCGAACAGCCAAAAGATGCCATCAGGCAGGAAGCCAACTGGTGAGAGCCACCCCCCAAGGAACAGCAGCGAGGTGAGCGCCGCGACCAGAATCATGTTGGCGTATTCAGCCAAGAAGAACAGGGCAAACGCCATGCCGGAATACTCAACGTGGAAGCCCGCGACAATTTCGGACTCACCTTCAGCTACGTCAAATGGCGCCCGGTTCAACTCAGCCGTACCTGAAATCAGGTAGACGATGAACATTGGAAATAACGGTAACCAGTTCCAAGAGAGGAAACTCAATCCCCATCCGGCAAAACGCCCGTGATCCTGAACATTAACGATATCGACAAGATTCAGGCTGTTCGAAACCATGAGCACGCAGATCAACGAGAAGCCCATGGAGATTTCGTAGGAAACCATTTGGGCAGCCGAACGCATGGCTCCCAGGAAGGCGTACTTTGAATTGGACGCCCATCCCGACAGGATAACGCCATAAACGCCCATTGACGTGATCGCCATGATGTAGAGCAGGCTCGCATCAATGTTGGCCACAACCAGCGAATCGGTAAAGGGAATCACAGCCCAAGCAGCCAACGCAGGAGCAATCGCCAACATTGGGGCGATTATGAAGATTCCCTTGTTAGCGGTTGTCGGTACGATAATTTCTTTGAGCAATAGCTTGAGACCGTCGGCGATCGGCTGGATCAGACCCCAAGGACCAACACGGTTTGGGCCAATGCGAACCTGCATGAAGCCGATAACCTTACGTTCAAAGTACGTCAGATATGCAACGCCAAGCATCAACGGCGCAACAATCAGGACAATTTTCAGGAGGGTCCAGACCGCCGGCCAGGCGCCACCGAATATTCCCAATCCGAAGTTCATGAGTGCATCCATTTATGCACGCTCCACGGAAATTGAACCAAACATGTCGCCCAGCATCGCTGTACTGACATGTGCGGCCGAAATGCGAACACAATCTGCTGGCACATTGTTATCCACTTTGGCAGTTAGCGTCGCCTCGCCAGAACCTTGCTTGACGCGAACCTGTACACCATCAACTAGCCCCATTTGGGCCAAGGTTTGCTCGTGAATCCGTGCTGACGGCGCAACAGAATCAGCAGTCTGCTGAAGAGCAGGCGCACGACGCGCCATCGGATCGGCAAAATTGATCGGCACATCGGCTATGCGCTGAAGACCGTCAATACATGTAGCCGTCAAAGCAACGCTGACATCCTTCAGCCCGTTGTCGAGGCCGCTTGCAAAATCAACGCCCTTGCCCAACACTTCATCGCGAACTTCTTCACTGGAGTTGTAGCCGAAACCGTCTAGATTCAGCACATTGCCCAGCACGCGGAGCAACTTCCAGGCCGGACGTGCATCGCCCCGCGCCTTCGCCACCCCATTGAAGCTCTGAATGCGGCCTTCAGTATTAACGAAGGTTCCCGAGGTTTCAGTGTAAGGCGTGATCGGTAGCATCACGTCCGCAAACTCCAGGGCCGGCGCATGCTTGAAAGCGGACATATAAACCACCAAGCTGGCTTGCTTCAGCGCACCCAATACCAGTTGCGGATTGGCGCAATCGAATTCTGGCTCGACCCCCATCAGGACATAAGCCTTGCGCGGCTGCTCGAACATCTGCCGAGCGTTGGCTCCAGAGGGCAGCGCCCAGGCCAGATGGCCGCCTACGGTGTTGGCACCTTCGCCGAGGAAACCCACAGTAGCGCCGGTCAACTTGCCAAGTTCCAGCGCCAGCACGTGCAGCTGCGAGGCATCGGTGGATTGAGTGGCAACGTTGCCGAGGAAGACGGCGCGTTTTTCACCATCAACCAGGCTCTGGGCGATTTTTCTGCTCGTTTCGCAAACCGCGACCGACTCGACGCCGGTTGGCACCGCAACACCCTTAATTTCTGCGGCAGCCTTGACGACCGCGGCCAGCGCGTCAGCCAGTTTCGCCGGCGCGACAGTCAGGCGAGCATGCAGATTAATCAGTTGATCGTCACCGGTCACCGACAACAGGCTGACCTTGGTGAATTTCTTGGCGGCCTGGCGCAGACGCTGGGCGATCAGCGGATGATCTTTGCGAAGGAAGGAGCCGACAACCAAGGCGCCGTCGAGATCCTTGATTTCGGCCAGGCGCATGCCCAGCCATGGCGTGCCGGCACGCTTGAAATCGGAGGAGAAATCACTCTGGCGGGGACGGAAATCGATATTGCCGCTACCCAGCCCCTTCATGACCTTGCCGAGCAAGAAGAGCTCTTCGACTGTAGAGCTTTGCGCGGCCAGCGCGCCCAGCGCATCGCCGCCGTTTTCGCGGGCCACGTCCTTCAGGCCATGAGCCACATAGTCGAGTGCGACATTCCAGTCAACTTCCTTCCATTCGCCGCCCTGCTTGACCATCGGCTTGGTCAGACGCTCTTCGGAATTCAGTGCCTGGTACGAAAAACGCTCCTTGTCGGAGATCCAGCACTCGTTGACTTCTTCATTTTCACGCGGCAGAACGCGCATCACGTTGTCGTGCTTGACTTGGACGACCAAGTTGGCACCAACGGAGTCATGCGGGCTGACCGACTTGCGGCGTTGCAGTTCCCAGGAACGGGCGGTGTAGCGGAAAGGCTTGGATGTCAGCGCACCAACCGGGCAGAGGTCGATCATATTGCCCGACAATTCCGAGTCGACCGTACGACCTACGAAAGTCATGATCTCGGAATGCATATTGCGGTTGGCCATGCCGAGTTCCATGATGCCGCCGATTTCCTGACCGAAGCGGACGCAACGGGTGCAGTGAATGCAGCGGCTCATTTCTTCCATCGAGATCAGCGGACCAACGCTCTTGTGGAAGACGACGTGCTTTTCTTCGGTATAACGGCTCTTCATCGGTCCGTAACCAACGGACATGTCCTGCAACTGGCACTCGCCGCCCTGGTCGCAGATCGGGCAATCCAGCGGGTGATTGATAAGCAGGAATTCCATCACCCCCTTCTGAGCCTTGACGGCCAATTCGGAGTGGGTAAATACCTTCATGCCGTTGGTCACCGGCGTTGCACAAGCCGGCAACGGCTTCGGCGCCTTCTCCACCTGCACCAGACACATGCGGCAGTTGGCGGCAATCGAAAGTTTCTTGTGGTAACAGAAATGCGGAATGTAAACACCCACCTGCTGCGCGGCATCCATCACCGTGCTGCCATCGGGCACTTGCGCCTTTTTGCCGTCGATCTCGATTTCTAGCATGTCGCTACCTTGTAGCCAGTTCTATCGTTACAACCCGTAACCTGTCAGGCCGGAATCTTGTGGAAGCCACTGCCCGCCCATTGCACATCTTTGGGAACCAGACAGGTCTTGTTTTCAATGTGGTACTCGAATTCCTTGCCGAAGTGCTTGATGAAGCTCTGCACCGGAAAGGCTGCCGCATCGCCAAGCGCACAGATGGTGCGACCGGCAATGTTGCCGAGCACGCTGTTCAGCAGATCAAGGTCTTCGGGCTTGCCCAGACCATTTTCGATACGGTGCACCACCTTGTACATCCAAGCCGTACCTTCACGGCAAGGTGTGCATTGGCCGCAGGATTCTTCGTGATAGAAGAAGGACAGGCGCTCCAGCGCCTTGACCATGCAGACTGTTGCATCCATGACGATGACCGCACCCGAGCCGAGCATAGAACCGCCCTTGCTGATCGAGTCGTAGTCCATGGTGCAGTCCATGATCACTTCAGCCGGCATAACCGGAGCCGACGAACCACCCGGGATCACCGCCTTAAGCTTGCGCCCGCCACGCATCCCACCGCACATTTCGAGCAGGGTCGAAAACGGCGTGCCAAGCGGAATCTCGTAGTTGCCCGGACGATTGACGTGACCGGAAACCGAGAATAACTTGGTGCCACCGTTGTTCGGCTTGCCCAGATTGAGAAACTCCTCGCCACCCATCTTCAGAATGAAGGGAATCGAAGCGAAGGTTTCGGTATTGTTGATCGTCGTCGGCTTGCCGTACAAACCGAAGGACGCCGGGAACGGCGGCTTGAAGCGCGGCTGGCCCTTCTTGCCTTCGATCGACTCGAGCAGCGCGGTTTCTTCGCCACAGATATAGGCGCCGTAGCCATGATGCGCGAAAAGTTCGAAGTTGAAGCCCGAACCGAGAATGTTCTGGCCGATAAAGCCGGCAGCACGAGCCTCGTCGAGCGCTTCTTCAAAACGCTTGTATTCCTGCCAGACTTCCCCGTGCACGTAGTTGTAGCCGCGGTTGGCACCCATCGCGTAGGCGGCGATCGCCATGCCTTCGATGACGGCATGCGGGTTGAAGCGCATGATGTCGCGGTCCTTGAAGGTTCCCGGCTCGCCTTCATCGGTGTTGCAGACGACATACTTGTCACCGGGGAAGGAGCGCGGCATGAAGGACCACTTCAGACCGGTCGGGAAGCCGGCGCCACCACGACCGCGCAGGACGGACTTCTTGACCTCGCTGATAACGTCTTCCTGGGTCATCTTGGTTTCCAGGATGCGCTTCAGTTGCGCATAGCCACCGCGCGCCACGTAATCTTTGAGGCGCCAGGTATTGTCGCCATCCAGGCCTTCCATCAGGACGCCTTTGATCGAACCAAGCATAGCCATTATTTGCACTCCTCAAGGAGCTTGTCGATCTGTTCAGGGTGCATGTGGCTGCACATCGAGCGGTTGTTGACAATGAAGACCGGCGCGTCGCCGCAGGCCCCCATGCATTCGCCTTCCTTCAATGTGAACTTGCCATCCGGGGTCGTTTCGCCGTAACCGATACCCAGCTTCTGCTGCAGGTATTCCCCGGCGTGATAGCCGCCCGACAGAGCGCAGGGCAGATTTGTACAAACGGTGATTTTGTACTTGCCGACCGGCTTCAGGTCATACATGTTGTAGAAAGAGGCCACTTCATAGGCCGCGATAGGCGGCATACCAAGATAATTGGCAACGGCCTCGATGGATTCGGGGGCCAACCAGCCTTTTTCTTCCTGGGCATGAGCGAGACAGGCCATCGACGCCGACTGTTTTTGATCGGCGGGGTACTTGGCGACCTCGCGGGCAAACTTCTGGAGGGTTTCAGCGGCAAACATCAGCGGTCAATCTCGCCAAAAACAATATCTTGGGAGCCGATAATCGTAACGACGTCGGCGATCATGTGGCCTCTGGACATTTCGTCCAGACCTGCCAGGTGGACAAAGCCCGGGGCACGAATCTTCATGCGGTACGGCTTGTTGGCACCATCGGAAACAAAGTAGATACCGAACTCACCCTTAGGATGTTCGACTGCGGCATAAGCCTCGCCTGCCGGGACATGAATACCTTCAGTGAAGAGCTTGAAGTGGTGAATCAGCTCCTCCATGTTGGTTTTCATGTTTTCACGCGGCGGCGGCGCCACTTTGTTGTTATCGGTGATCACCGGCCCCGGATTTTTACGCAGCCAGGCGATACATTGCTTGATTATGTTGTTCGACTGGATCATTTCTTCCATGCGAACCAAGTAGCGGTCGTAGCTGTCACCATTGACGCCGACCGGCACATCGAAATTAATCTTGTCGTAGGCAGCGTACGGCTGCTTCTTGCGCAAGTCCCAAGCAATTCCCGAACCTCGCAGCATGGCGCCGGTAAAGCCCATCTGCAGCGCCCGCTCCGGCGTCACGACACCGACGTTGACCAAGCGCTGCTTCCAAATCCGGTTGTCGGTCAGCAGGGTGTGGTACTCGGAATGGTAGGTCGGGAAGCGATTGGTGAAATCCTCGAGAAAGTCGAGCAGTGAACCGCTACGATTCTCGTTCTTCTCGGCAGCCTTCTTGGCATTGGTCCAAGTTGACTCCTGGTACTGCGGCATGCGGTCCGGCAGGTCACGATAGACACCACCCGGACGATAGTAGGCAGCGTGCATCCGCGCACCGGAAACAGCCTCGTAGACGTCCATCAGGTCTTCGCGTTCGCGGAAGGTGTAGAGTGCCATAGTCATTGCGCCGACGTCCAGCGCATGACAGCCGATCCACAACAGATGGTTGAGAATACGGGTGACTTCGTCAAACATGACGCGGATATACTTACCGCGCTCCGGCACCTCGATGCCAAGCAGCTTTTCGGTAGCCAGGCAGTAGGCGTGCTCGTTGCACATCATCGACACGTAGTCGAGACGATCCATGTAGGGCACGGACTGAACCCAAGTCCGGGTTTCGGCCAGTTTCTCTGTAGCCCGATGCAGCAGGCCGATATGCGGGTCGGCGCGCTGGACGACCTCACCGTCCAACTCAAGCACCAGACGCAGCACACCGTGCGCCGCCGGGTGCTGCGGACCAAAATTCAGCGTGAAATTGCGGATGTCAGCCATGAGCGGTATCCCCAAAAGTATCTTCGCGCACGATGCGCGGGGTGTTCTCGCGAGGCTCGATAGTCACCGGTTGATAGATCACACGCGCCTGATCGGGGTCGTAACGCATCTCGACATGACCGGAAATGGGGAAGTCCTTGCGGAACGGGTGACCGATGAAACCATAATCGGTCAGGATGCGCCGCAAATCGTTATGACCAACAAAGGCGACCCCAAAGAGATCAAACGCTTCACGCTCAAACCAGTTAACGCTCGTCCAGACCCCGGTAACAGAATCGACAGAAGGAAACTCGTCATCTTCAGCAAAGACGCGCACGCGCAAACGCCAGTTGTTAGCAATCGAAAGAAGATGGGAAACCACTGCGTAGCGCGGGCCTTGCCACCCACCATCGCCATAGGTCGAATAATCGACACCACACAAATCGATGATCTCTTCAAAATGAAGATCAGCCTCATCCCGCAACGCGGTCATCACATTCAGATAATCGGCAGAACCGACCTCTATGGTGACTTCACCCAAAGCAAGGGTCAGCGACTTCAGCTTTTCACCAAAGTGCTTTCGCAGATTTTGACTAAGCGCTTCCAACTTGGCAGACATATCGAATCAGCCTTGGCAATTAACGAGCAATGGTATTGGTACGACGAATCTTGTTCTGCAACTGAATCAAGCCGTAAATCAGAGCCTCAGCAGTTGGCGGACACCCAGGAACATAGATATCGACAGGCACGATGCGATCACATCCACGCACAACGGAGTATGAATAATGGTAGTACCCACCGCCATTGGCACACGACCCCATAGAGATCACCCAACGCGGCTCGGCCATCTGGTCGTAAACCTTACGCAGCGCAGGAGCCATTTTATTAGTCAGGGTACCAGCAACAATCATCACATCCGACTGACGCGGACTAGCCCGAAAAACAATCCCAAAACGATCAAGATCGTAACGAGAAACACCCGCATGAATCATTTCAACCGCACAACAAGCCAAACCAAAAGTCATCGGCCATATTGAACCGGTCCGCATGTAATTGATTAACTTGTCAGCCGAAGTGGTGACAAAGCCCTCTTGGAGAACACCCTCAATAGCCATAGCCGCCCCTTACTCCCATTCCAGCGCGCCCTTGGCCCAGGCGTAAATATAGCCAACGACCAGAATGGCAACAAACACGAGCATTTCCACAAAACCGAACAACTTGATCGACTCGGTCGCGACAATGTCCTTGAAAATCGACGCCCACGGAAACAGGAAAGCGATTTCCAGATCAAACAAGATAAATAGAATGGCTATGAGATAAAAACGCACATCAAATTTCATGCGCGCGTCTTCGAACGCCTCAAAGCCACACTCATAAGGAGAGAGCTTCTCCGGGTCCGGCCTACTTGGGGCAAGAATAAAACCCATCGCAACAGGCAACACACCCACTGCGACCCCCACCAGAACAAACATCAGGATTGGAAAGTAGTTTTCCATGACCCGCCGCCAATATTCAATTTTTTGTTCGGAACAGCACACCTTCCGGCCACTGCCCCAGCTCTTGGTGCCGACGGCGAGACTCGAACTCGCACAGCTTGCGCCACTACCCCCTCAAGATAGCGTGTCTACCAATTTCACCACGTCGGCACGTCTCTTTAGGGAGCCCGCATCCACGGCCCCCTCCGGAGGCTGAGCAGCCGCCGAAGCAGGCTGCGAAACAGTCTGCGATTGTACTGGTTCTTGCATCACACTGCCAGTCGTTTTTGGCTTACTGGAAGCAACATAAGCCAGCGTCAGACTAGTGGCAAAAAAAACAGCTGCAAGAATGCCCGTTGTGCGACTAAGAAAATTCGCGGACCCGGTAGCACCAAACAGACTACCGGAAGCACCACTACCAAAAGCAGCCCCCATATCAGCCCCCTTCCCGTGCTGCATCAACACCAAGCCAATAATGGCAATCGCAACGAGAATATGGACCGTCAAGAGGAGAGAGAAAAACCAGTTCATTTTTTAGCCTATCAATTCGCCGCAAGGCAAATCGCCAGAAAATCATCCGCAACCAAGGCAGCACCACCAATCAGACCACCATCAATGTCCAACTGCCCAAACAATTCCTTCGCATTCTGTGGCTTGACACTTCCGCCATAGAGAATACGCAAACCATTAGCCACACCAGCATCCCGTTTTGCAACCTGAAAACGGATCGAAGCATGCACCTCCTGCGCCTGCCCAGGGGATGCCGTTAAACCAGTCCCAATTGCCCACACTGGCTCGTATGCAATTACAGCGTGCTCCATGGCAGCCGCGCCAACACGATCCAGCACCACCGACAATTGTCCAGAAATCACTGATATCGTCTTGCCAGCCTCGCGCTCATCGAGCGTTTCGCCAACACACAAAATTGGCACCAAGCCTGCTTTTTGAGCCGCTTCAAATTTTGCCGCGACAATTGCATCCGACTCACCAAATTGCGCACGCCGCTCGGAATGCCCGACCAGCGTGTAGCGACACCCAAATTCGGCCAACATCGACGCCGAAACTTCGCCAGTAAATGGACCGGAAGCATGCTCACTTACCGACTGCGCACCCAAAACAACAGCCGAACCTGCCAGTATCGACTGCGCCTGCGCCAAATACGGGAACGGTGGGCAAACCGCAATTTCACAACCCAGATCCGTCACCCCCGCAGCGATACGGGCCAGCAACGCCGAATTCTGCTGCAGCGCTCCGTGCATCTTCCAGTTACCTGCAACTAGCTTTGTACGCATGGGCTAGACGATTCTATTGGCGAAAAACTTTCGGATTATAGCGACTGGCCGTTTTTTCGGTCAATACGATTAGGCAAACACTGGCAATTATTGCGCCGATTCGCGCACGATCCCTGCCAGCTTTTCCGCCGCACAAGCGACCTCCGAAGCATCTTCACCCTCAACCATCACCCGCAACAAAGGCTCGGTTCCCGATGCGCGCAGCAACACTCTACCCCGCCCCGCCAGAGCAGTTTCAGCATCGGCCAGTGCGGCGGATATTGCGGGGTGCTCCCGCCACTGGAAGCCGCGCGTAATCGGCACATTGATGAGTTTTTGCGGATAGAGTGTCAAGCTGCCTAACAACCCCTTCAAATCGCCACCACTTTCACGAAGCGCAGCCAACACCTGCAACGCTGCAACGATCCCATCTCCCGTCGTATGCCTGTCCATGGCAAGTATATGCCCAGAGTTTTCCCCGCCGTAGAGCCAGCCTTTTTCGTTGAGCATTTCCACGACGTAGCGATCTCCGACGGCAGCTCTTGCAAACGGTATGTTAATTTTGCCAAGCGCATGCTCCAGAGCGAGATTGCTCATCAGCGTGCCCACGACACCCTTAACCTTGGCCGCACGGGCCCGACTACGAACAATAGCGAACAACAGCTGATCGCCATCGTAGAGATTACCTTCCGCATCAACCATCTGCAGACGGTCCGCATCGCCATCCAGCGCCACACCAAGATCAGCCCGATTGGCCAACACGGCATCACATAACGCCTTGGGTGCCGTAGCACCTACTCCGTCGTTAATATTCAACCCATTGGGTTGAGCACCGATGGTCACTACATCAGCACCCAACTCATGGAAGACACTCGGCGCGATATGGTATGCCGCACCATGGGCGCAATCCACAACGATCTTCAGGCCACGCAGATCGAGGTCGTTGGGAAAGGTACTCTTGCAGAATTCGATATAGCGACCGCGCGCGTCCTCTATGCGCCTGACGCGCCCCAAGTCGGCAGGCGGCGCACAGACAATTGGCTGATCGATCCCCTCCTCGATGGCGCTCTCGACAGCATCAGGCAACTTGGTCCCTTGAGCCGAGAAAAACTTGATCCCGTTATCGTAGTACGGGTTATGCGAAGCCGAGATGACGATACCGGCCTGCAAGCGCAGCGCGCGGGTAAGATAGGCCACAGCCGGCGTCGGTAGCGGCCCAACCAGGAATACATCGATACCCGCCGCAGAAAATCCCGCCTCCAGAGCCGATTCAAGCATGTAACCGGAAAGACGCGTGTCCTTGCCGATCAGAACCGCCGGCCGCTCACCAGTCGGCATATTACTCTGCCCAAGCAATGCCTTGCCGGCCGAGTAGCCTAGTCTCATCACAAAATCCGGGGTAATCGGCAACTGACCGACACGGCCACGCACGCCATCTGTACCAAAATACTTCCTGCTCATCACTGCCCCTCTGGTTCAATTGCAGCCCACACCGCCAAGGCATCCTTGGTTGCTGCCACGTCATGCACGCGTAGTATTTTCGCACCTTTTTGCGCCGCCAAGAGCGCCGCGGCAGCACTAGCCGCCTGCCGATGATCAACCCGGCGTCCGGTAATGGCACCCAGCATAGACTTTCTGGAGACGCCGACCAGAATTGGCAAATCATCAATGCTTGCTACGGTCAATGCCCTAAACAGGGCCAAATTGTGATCCAACGTCTTGCCAAAACCAAAACCTGGGTCAAGCACCATTCGCTCATCTTCAACGCCAACCTGCCTGCAACGCTCCAACGCTTCGCTCAAAAACGAGCGCACCTCGGATACTACATCCCTATACTGCGGCGTTTGCTGCATGGTCCCGGGCTCACCCTGCATATGCATGACACAGACACCGCAATCACTCTGGGCAATAGCCTGCAAGGCTTCAGGATGGATCATGCCGGTGATGTCGTTGATCATTGAAGCCCCCGCGTCCAGCGCGGCACGCATGACATTCGGTTTGTAGGTATCCACCGAAATCGGAATACCCCAACCGGAAATCTCCTGCAAAACCGGCAACAAGCGCTTCAGTTCATCCGCCTCTGGGGTTGGAATTGCCCCGGGGCGGGATGACTCGGCTCCGATGTCGAGGATATCTGCACCTGCCTCGAATTGTTTGCGAGCATGCAACACGGCCTGCTCGACATTGCCAACCAAGCCATCGCCTGAAAACGAATCCGGCGTCAGGTTGACGATTCCCATTACCAAGGGGCGACTGAGTGGAAGCCTGAAACGGCCACAATGCAATATATTCATGACTTAAAAATAAAAGGCCGGGAGAAACTCCCGGCCGCTTCATTAATCCGAAAAATCAGGCCGTCGCTGCGGCGCTGGGTTCGGCACCCGGTGTATCACCAGGTGTATT
Source organism: Betaproteobacteria bacterium HGW-Betaproteobacteria-6 (assembly GCA_002842145.1). Classification (GTDB taxonomy): domain Bacteria; phylum Pseudomonadota; class Gammaproteobacteria; order Burkholderiales; family Rhodocyclaceae; genus Azonexus. The sequence continues at coordinate 26,447 of PHCF01000090.1, forward strand.
GGGACGCAGCGTGGACTGCGACGGCTTGGGCGGACGCGGTGCCTTGCCGGCCATGATGTCGTCGATCTGATCGGCATCAATGGTTTCCCACTCGAGCAACGCCTTGGTCATGGCCTCGACCTTGTCACGGTTTTCTTCGAGCAAACGACGGGCCAATGCGTACTGTTCGTCAATAAGACGGCGAATTTCGGCGTCAACCTTTTGCATTGTCGCTTCGGAAACGTTCTTGTGCTGGGTCACCGAGCGACCGAGAAAGACTTCGCCATCGTTTTCGCCATAAACCATCACACCCAGGTCGGACATGCCGTAACGAGTTACCATGTCGCGCGCCATGGCGGTTGCCCGCTCGAAATCGTTCGAGGCGCCCGTCGTCATCTGATTCATGAAGAGCTCTTCAGCAATACGCCCACCGAACAGAACCGCAATACGGCTCATCAGATACTCGCGATCGTAGGCGTAACGATCTTGCTCGGGGAGTTGCATGGTCAGGCCCAAGGCACGTCCACGCGGAATGATCGTGACCTTGTGCACCGGATCGGACTTCGGTACCAACTTGGCGACCACGGCGTGCCCTGACTCGTGGTAGGCCGTGTTCATCTTCTCTTCCTCGGTCATGACCATGCTGCGGCGCTCGGCCCCCATCATGATCTTGTCCTTGGCCATCTCGAAATCGTCCATGTCGACCAGCCGCTTGTTGCGGCGCGCAGCGAACAAGGCCGCTTCGTTCACCAGGTTGGCCAGGTCGGCCCCTGAGAAGCCGGGGGTACCACGGGCAATGACGTCAGCCTTGACGTCGCCGGCGATCGGCACCTTGCGCATGTGCACCTTGAGGATTTCCTCACGACCACGGATGTCCGGCAACGGC
>PHCF01000091.1 GCA_002842145.1 Betaproteobacteria bacterium HGW-Betaproteobacteria-6
TCATCTTGACGTTGGCCAGGTCAACACCGGTGCCATCCGCCTTGACGCGAACTTTGACGTTGTAATCAACGACTCGTTTTACGGGTACGAGAATCTTCATGGGATTTTCCTTTTCGAACGCGCAAGCCCCTGCCGATCAAGGCATGACCGACAGGGACTGCGGATTACTCGATAGCGAGCGCCGAATTGGCGTGCTGGCGCAGGACGTATTTCTGGATCTTGCCGGTCGACGTTTTCGGCAGCTCGCCGAACACCACCTGCTTGGGCACCTTGAAACGGGCCAGGTGGGCGCGGCAATGCTCGACGATGTCGGCCTCGCTGCAGCTCGCATCGGCCTTGAGTTCAACGAAGGCGGCCGGTACTTCGCCCCATTTCTCGTCGGGCTTGGCGACAACGGCAGCGGCAACGACAGCCGGGTGGCGGTAAAGCACGTCCTCCACCTCAAGCGACGAGATGTTTTCGCCGCCGGAGATGATGATGTCCTTCGAGCGATCCTTGATCTTGACGTAGCCATCGCTGTGCACGACAGCCAGGTCGCCGGTGTGGAACCAGCCACCCTCGAAGGCTTCTTCGGTCGCCTTCGGATTCTTCAGATAGCCCTTCATGACCAGGTTGCCCTTGAACATGATTTCGCCCATCGTCTCGCCGTCCCACGGCACCGGCTGCATGCTGACCGTATCACGGACCTCGATGCCTTCCTGCATGTGGTAGCGCACGCCCTGGCGGCCGTTGCGGGCAGCCCGCAGGTCGATCGGCAGGCGATCCCATTCCGGGTGCTTGGCGCAGACGGCGGCCGGGCCGTAGGTTTCGGTCAGGCCATAAACGTGGGTGATGTTGAAGCCCATCTTCTCGCAACCTTCGATGATCGCGGCCGGAGGCGCAGCACCGGCGATCAGGCCGTTGACCTGATGGGCGATGCCTTCCTTGAGGCTGTCCGGCGAGTTGATCATCATGCCCCAGACGATCGGCGCACCGCACATGTGGGTGACCTTGTGCTCCTTGATCAGACCGAAGATGAGAACCGGATCGACCTTGCGCAGGCAGACGCTGGTGCCGGCATTGGCGGCCAGCGTCCAGGGGAAACACCAGCCGTTGCAATGGAACATCGGCAGGGTCCATAGATAGACCGAGTGCGGCGGCATGCCCCAGGAAATGATGTTGGACGCTGCATTCAGGTAAGCGCCGCGGTGGTGATAGACGACGCCCTTCGGATTGCCGGTGGTACCCGAGGTGTAGTTCAGGGCGATGGCATCCCACTCGTCGCCGGGCAGGCGCCATTTGAAATCAGGCTCGCCCTCCTTGAGGAAATCTTCGTAGCTCTTTTCGCCGAGCGACTCGCCACCCGTGAAGTCCGGGTCGAGACTGTCGATGACCAGCGGCTTCGGCCCTTCAAGCAGCGCCAGCGCCGCCTTGATGATGCCCGAGAATTCGGGATCGGTGATCAGCACCTTGGCTTCGCCGTGGGCCAGCATGAAGGCAATGGCTTCGGCGTCAAGACGGGTATTGAGCGTATTGAGCACGGCGCCGGTCATCGGCACGCCGAAATGGCATTCGAACATCGAAGCCGTGTTGGGCAGCATGGCAGCTACGGTGTCGCCCTTGCCAATGCCGCGATTTTTCAGCGCCGAAGCAAGCTGGCGGCTACGGTCGTAGCTTTCCTTCCAGGTGTACTGACGCGCCCCCTGGATAACCGAGATACGCTTCGGATAAACGAAAGCCGAACGCTCGATGAAACTGAGCGGGGACAGCGCGACGAAATTGGCCGGATTCTGCTCCAGCCCGACGGAATACGGGTTAACCAAGGTTTATCTCCTCACGATTTTCTTGCCGAGTTGCTGTTCTCGTAGCCGCAAGTTTTTTTATTGATCATGAGGATGACAAAACACTCTTGCGCAACTATTGGCAGAATGTAACGAATCGTTACATCGCGGAATCGACCCCGAACCGTGCTCTAGAATCGACCGATGCCTCAACCAACCGACGCCCTCCCCAGCACCCCGCGCCACGACATGTTGCAGGCCGGGCTGGACCTGCTCGACCAGGGAATCACCGTATTCGATGCCGACCTGCGGCTCGTCGCCTGGAACCGTCCCTTTCTCCAGCTGCTTGAATTTCCCGACGAGCTGGCCTTCGTCGGCGCCCCCTTCGCCGGTTTCATCCGCTACAACGCCGAGCGCGGCGAATACGGGCCCGGCGATATCGAGGCGCAGGTTGCCGAGCGGGTCGCCGCGGCAAGGAATTTTGCACCGCATGTCACCGAGCGCCAGCGCCCCAACGGCCGCGTCCTTCTCCTGCGCGGCGAGCCGCTCGCGGACAAGGGCTTTGTCACGCTCTACAGCGATGTCACCGAACAGCGCTACATCGAGCACCTGACAGAACACCAGAATATCCAGCTCGATGAACGGGTGCGCCGCCGCACCGCCCAGCTCGAAAACGCCAACGCCAACCTGCGCCGGGCCAACGAGGAAAACGAACGGATCGCCGCCGCCCTCAGGCGGAGCGAAGAACGGCTGCGCCTGATCAACGACACCGTTCCCATCCTGATCGGTTATGTCGACCATAACGAGGTCTACCAATACGCCAACAAGGGCTATTCCGACTGGTACGGCCATCCGGAAGGCAGCGTCACCGGCCGCGCCGTGATCGACGTCATCGGGCCGCATGTCTATAGCCAGGTACGCGATTCGGTCAAGCGCGCCCTGGCCGGCCAGCAGGTGACCTACGAGTACCAGATGGAGCGCCAGGGACAAAACGTCTTCGCCCGCAGCACATTGGTGCCGGAAGTGACGGTCGACGGCAAAAATCTGGGATTTTTCGTCTTCTCCCATGACATTACCGAGCAGAAGCGGATGCAGGCGGCGCTCGTCCAGGCCCAGAAAATGGAGGCCATCGGCCAGTTGACCGGCGGTCTGGCGCACGATTTCAACAACCTGCTCACCGTCATCATCGGCAATCTGGCCGCCCTGCAGGATCATCGCCCGAACGACGCAGAAATCAACGAATTCGTCGAACCCGCGCTGCAGTCGGCCCGCCGCGGCGTGCAACTGATCAAGCGCCTGCTCACCTTTTCGCGCCAGCAACCGCTCGACCCCCAGGCGGTGGACATCGGCAACCTGATTGGCAGCCTGGCCAAGCTGGTTCGCCGCTCACTGCCCGAATCGATTGCCGTATCGACTGATCTCGGCGGCATGACGCTGCATGCGCTGGCCGACCCTGGGCAGCTGGAAAGCGCCCTGCTCAACTTCGCCCTGAATTCGCGTGATGCCATGCCGGAAGGCGGCCGGCTGCACATTGCGGCGCGCGCCGTCGAACTATCCACCGATGCTGCCGCCTTCGACGTCAGCCCGGGCCGGTACGCCCTGATCGAAGTCGGCGACAACGGTTGCGGCATGGATGCGACGACGCTGGCCCGCGCCTGCGAACCCTTCTTCACGACCAAGCGGCTCGGCCTGGGCAGCGGCCTCGGGCTGGCCATGGCCTACGGTTTTGCCAAGCAGTCGGGCGGCGGCGTGTCGATTCAAAGCCAGCCGGAACAGGGTACGACCGTGCTCATGGTGCTGCCGCTGGCGACGCCCGAAGAAGACGTCGATGCCCCGGGCGAGGATGCCGCCCTGCCGGCCGGCGGCGAACTGGTCCTGCTCGTCGAGGATGAGCCGAACGTGCGCCGCGTCGTGCGCCAGCAACTGATCGATCTGGGCTACCCGGTGATCGAAGCCGAAGACGGCGTGCAGGCGCTGGCCATGATCGAGCAGATTCCCGACATCGCCATCGTCGTCAGCGACGTGATCATGCCCGGCGGTCTGGATGGCCGGCAATTGGCCGACCGCGTCCGGCACGACCGCCCGGAAATGAGCATCGTGCTGATGAGCGGCTACACCGACGAGGCCGAGGTCGGCAGCGACCTGCCGGTGCTCGCCAAACCCTTCGTCCGCCAGGACCTGGCCCGCGCCCTGCGCACCGCCCACAAAGAAAAGCCATGAAAGACAACGAACCCGCCAAGCTCATCGTCATCGTCGAGGACGATCCCGATGTCGCCAAGATCATCGAACAGGTACTCGCCGACTTCGGCTTCCGCACGGTCTGGTGCCGCAGTGCCGGCGACCTCCTGCGTCGCCTGCGCACCCTGGCCCCCGATCTGTGCATCATCGACCTCGGTCTGCCCGACATGGACGGTCTCGAAGCCATGCAGCGCGTCCGCGCCCAGTCCGGCTGTGGCATCCTGATCCTGACCGGACGCGCCCATGTCAGCGACCGCGTCATGGGCCTCGAACTCGGCGCCGACGACTACGTGCTGAAACCTTTCGAGCCGCGCGAACTGGTCGCCCGCGTGCGCAGCATCGTGCGCCGGCGCGAAGGCAGCGAGATGCAAGCCCGCCAGATTGCCGAATTTTCCGGCTGGCGCTTCAATCTCGGCAATAACACGCTGACCGCGCCGAATGGCGAAGAGCACGCGCTGAGCACGGCCGAGGCCGATCTGCTCAAGGTCTTCGTCAATAACCCGAACCGCATCCTGCAGCGTGAAAAGCTCATGGGAACGCGGGATTTGGCTCCCAACGACCGCGCCATCGATGTCCGCATTTCCCGCCTACGCCGCAAGCTCGAGCCAGACCCGCAAAGCCCGGCTTTCATCAAGACGGTGTATGGCGCGGGTTATCTGTTTCTGGCGACGGTTAACTGGTCGGGCGGGGGGGCTGCTTAATTAGCAGGGGGTTCCGCCCTCGAGGTGGGGGCGCCTCTTCGTAACCCTTGTTTTCCGCGCTTGAGGCGCGGGCGTACTTTCTTCTTGCTTCGCCAAAAAGAAAGTAGCCAAAGAAGAAGGCGACCCTGGGTCGGTGCCGGCTGCGCCGGTTCCCTGCGCTACTCGGGTCTGGCGGGGGCTGCGGAACTCGGGCTTCGCCCTCAGACAGTCCTCGCCCTTTTCCCGCCAGCCCCTGCGTTGCTCGGCACCTCTCAATGGGCCCGGTGAAACAATCCGTCTTGAGCCTGGGTGCCTGAATGACAGATTTGATTTTTAGGCATTTTTTCCGGTTGACCGTGGGAATCTGTTTTCCCCGGCAAAACGGCTAAGCGTGGACGCCTTTGGGGCCCCCGTGGAAGGCGCTGAGCAACGCAGGAAGGCCGGGGGCAGTCGGCGAGGACTGTTTGAGGGGCGCAGCCCCGAGTTCCGCAGCCGCCCGGTCTGCCGAGTCGCGCAAGGGACCGGCAACGCCGGCGCCGCCCTCGGGGTCGCCTTTTCTTTGGCTACGTTCTTTTGGCGAAGCAAAAGAAAGTATGCCCGCCAGCAAGGCGGAACCCCAAGCTAATTAGGCGCCCCCTGGGAGGACTAAAACCTCACTCGTCCTCGTCGTGCAACTGGAACTTGCTCGCCAGTTGCTGCTGGACATTCGGCGGCACCGCGGCGTAGCGGGCAAACTCGATGGTGTAGCTGCCCTGGCCGCCAGTCAGCGATTTGAGGCGCGACTGATAGTCGTTGAGTTCGGCCAGCGGCACTTCGCCGCTGATCGCCGACATGCCGTGACCGCGCCCGTCGGTGCCGGTGATATGGCCGCGCCGGCCGGACAAATCCCCGGCCAGGTCGCCAATGGAGGTTTCCGGGACGACGATCTCGATGCTGACGATCGGCTCAAGCACGATCGGCTTGGCGCCCCGAATCGCCTCGATGACCGCCTTGCGCCCGGCAATGGTGAAGGCGACTTCCTTGCCGTCAACAGCGTGGGTCTTGCCGTCGAAAACCGTGACCTTGAGGTCGTCGACCGCATAGCCGGCGACGACACCCCCTTCCAGCCCCTGACGGATGCCCTTCTCGACGGCCGCCATGAAGACGCCGGGGATGACCCCGCCCTTGACCGCATCGACGAACTCGAAACCCTCGCCACGGCCTTTCGGCTCGATGCGCAGATGCACTTCGCCGAACTGGCCGGCACCGCCCGACTGCTTCTTGTGGCGATACATCGCCTCGGCCGGAGCGGTGATCGTCTCGCAATAAGGAATGCGCGGCGGCTTGGTATCGACCTCCAGCTTGTACTGGCCGGCCATGCGGGCCAGCTTGGCTTTCAGATGGATTTCGCCGAGGCCGCGAACCACCGTTTCGTTGCTCGTCGGGTGACGTTCGACGACGAAGGTCGGGTCCTCCATGGCCAGCTTGCCGAGGATGTCGAACAGGCGCTGTTCGTCGCCCTTCTTTTTGGTTTCGACGGCCAGCCCGGCCATCGGCTTGGGAAATTCGAGCGGCACGAGGTGGATGTGATCCTCATCGTGCGAGTCGTGCAGGACGCAGTCGAAATCAACCTCGTCGATCTTGGCGACGGCACCGATGTCACCGGGCAGCAGTTCATCGACCTCGATGCTGTCCTTGCCCTGCAACTGGTAGAGATGGCCGACCTTGATCGGCCGCTTGCTGTCGCCGACGAAGAGCTGCATGTCCTTCTTTCGGCCTGGAAAGGCTCGGTCTTGTCGCCCGGTTCGCCCTTGTAGAACGGCGGCGCATTGCCTTCGGCCGGGTTCGGTGCGAGCGAGGCCAGGACATGCAGCAACTCCTTGATGCCGGCGCCGGTCTTGGCCGAGGTGAACAGGATGGGAATCAGATGGCCCTCGCGCAGCGCCTTCTCGAACGGTGCGTGCAGGGCGGTGGCGGCAGGATCGGCGCCGTCTTCAAGGTATTGGGCGAGCAGGTCTTCATCTTCCTCGACGATCTGGTCGATGAGGGCCCGGTGCGCCGCCGCGACCGATTCGAAATCGGCGTCGCCGGCGTCATGCTCGAGCACCTCGACGACATCGGCCGCGCCGTGGGCCGGCAGGTCGAGCAGCATGCACTGCTTGCCAAAACGTTCGCGAATGTTGGCGACCAGTCCCGGCAGGTCGAGGTTTTCGGCGTCAATCTTGTTGATGACGATCATTCGGCACAGCTTGCGCTCGCTGGCGTAGCGCATCATGCGCTCGGTCATCAACTCGACACCGGTTTGCGCGTTGACCACTATCAGCGCCGTATCGACGCCGGCCAGCGCGGCAATCGCCTGCCCCGAAAAGTCCGGGTAGCCCGGGGTATCGATCAGGTGAACATGGGTGTCTTCATAAGCAACATTGACGACTGCAGAGGTCCGGGAGTGACCGGCCTCTTTTTCCTGGGCGTCGAAGTCGGCAACGGTATTGCCTTTCTCGACGCTGCCCTTCGTATTGATGGTGCCGGTCGCGAACAGCAGGGCCTCGGCCAGACTGGTCTTGCCGGCGGCACCATGGCCGACCAACGCAACGGAACGTAGAGCCTCGGTGGTGTACTTGGACATCTTCTTCTCCCTTAGCTTAAAAATTCAGCGAAAAATCAGTTCACTTCGGTAGCCCGCCTCGTCATCAGCGAGCCACCATCTATTCGCGATACATGCCACTGGCCGCCATTCGATCAACAAAGTGCGGACCGAAACCGTAGAGCAAGGCAATGGCCACGACGAAGAGCAGCACACCGAAAATCAGCTGCTTGCCGGGCTTGGAAAACTCCGACCAGTGGGTGCCGGCAAACCAGAGCGGGCCGACGATGGGCAAAGTCAGCGTCGGCAGCCAGTTCTTCCAGCCAAAGGCAAATGAGGCTGGCAAGGTGCCGAAATAGCCGACCAGTAGAAGGGCTCCGCCCACTGCGATGAGAAGGGCGATGACCAGCATGAAGGCCGTGAACCAGAAATCCATTATTTCTTCACCTTCTTGGGACGCTCCCAGCCGGGTAGCGTCATCTGCTTGGCCCGCGATACGGTCAACGCATCGGGCGGGGCATTTTTGGTCAGCGTCGTGCCGGCACCGAGCGTCGCGCCGCGACCGACCGTCACCGGAGCGACGAGTTGGGTATCGGAGCCGATGAAGACATCGTCCTCGATGATGGTCTTGAACTTGTTGGCCCCGTCGTAATTGCAGGTGATGGTGCCGGCGCCGACGTTCACGCGCTGGCCGATCTCGGCATCGCCGATGTAGGCCAAGTGATTAGCCTTCGACTGGGCGCCGATGATGCTCTTCTTGACCTCGACGAAATTGCCGATATGCACCTCCGGCCCGAGTTCGGTGCCCGGACGCAGCCGGGCATAGGGCCCGAGCACGCCGTCCGGCCCGATCACCGCGTCCTCGAAATGACAGAACGCGGCGATGCGCGTACCCGCGCCGACCTTGACGTTCTTGAGCACGCAATACGGGCCGACCTCAACGGCGTCGGCCAGTTCGACCTTGCCTTCGAAGACGCAGCCGACATCGATGGAAACATCGCGGCCATGGCTCAGCGCGCCGCGAATGTCGATACGCGCCGGATCGGCCAGACGCACGCCGGCGACGAGCAGTTGATCGGCCAGGTTGCGCTGGTGCTGACGCTCCAGTTCGGCCAGTTGGACCTTGCTGTTGACGCCGAGCACCTCCCATTCGCCCTCGGGCTGCGCGGCACGTACCGGCAGGCCCTCAGCCACGGCCAGCGCGACGATGTCAGTCAGGTAGTACTCGCCCTGCGCGTTGTTGTTCTTGAGCTGGCCGAGCCAGTCGGCCAGCCGCGCGGTCGGGATCGCCATGATGCCGGTATTGACCTCGCGGATTTTCTTTTCCTCGGGCGTCGCGTCCTTTTCCTCGACAATGCGCACGATGTTGCCAGCGGCATCGCGCACCATGCGGCCGTAGCCGCTGGGGTTGGCGAGGTCGACCGTGAGAATTGACAGGCCGTCCTTGCCGGCCTGCAGCAGACGCTTCAGCGCGCCAACCGTGGTCAGCGGCACGTCGCCGTAGAGCACCAGCGTCTGCGCCGCAGCGCCCAGTTGCGGCACGGCCTGGGTCACGGCGTGGCCGGTACCCAGTTGCTGCGCCTGCTCGGCCCACAGGATATCGTCCGCTGCCAGCGTGGCACGCACCACTTCCCCGCCATGGCCATAGACAACGATGAGTTTTTCCGGCGAAAGAAGGCGTGCGGTGTCGATGACGTGCTGCGCCAGCGGCTTACCGGCAATCGGGTGCAGGACCTTGGGCAGGTTCGAATGCATGCGCTTGCCTTGGCCGGCAGCGAGAATGACGATATTCATATTGAGCAGAATCTTGTGCGGTTGGGTAATTTGCATTTTCACATGATCGGCCCGGACTGTCGAAGCCGGCGAGGCGTTTGCCATGCTCGCCCTTTGATCCAGCGCAAGTCCCGTGAAAAAACAAAAGCCCGACCGGCTTCTCAGGCGGCGGGCTTTGTTCGGCGCTTGGCCAGAGATGGCCGGAAAGATCAGGCGCTCTTTTTCTGTTCCTGACCACCGAGAATATCGCCGAGCACGGCTTTGCCACGGGCCGAGACAAACCAGTGCAGCACGTTCTTGTCGTTGATCCGTGTCTCGATGACGCCCATCGCCTTCATCACGGTCAGGCGCTGGCTGACGAAGTCGCGGGCCAGCCCGGTACCGTCGCAGATCGCGGCGAGATTTCCATAAACGAAGCCGCCCTCGGACAAGGCGCGCAGAATTTCCACATCGTTGTAGGAGAGAACGTCCTTGGGATCCGGTTCGACGGCCTTCTGTACCTCGGTTTCGCTCCTGGGCACGGCCAAAATCGGCTCGTCGCGCTTTTGCTGTTCGATACGACCCACATCGCGTCGAACCTGATCGATCTGCGCCATCAGACGCTGCACCATGTTCTCGAAAAAGCGCCGCGAGGCGACAACGTAGATCAGGCAGAAACCTGAAAATACGTAGAGATCAATCGGTTTGGTCCGCGCCCCCTCAAGCAGCGTACTCGACAGCATGTTGAGAAAGAGCGGCACGGTGAGCGCGGCAACGACACCAAAGACCGGATATTTCAGCCAGTCATGGCGGCCGGCATCGCCGCGCCGGTCGGCCAAAAAGTAGTTGGCCGTGCCACCCAGTATCCCGGCGACGACCATAATGCCCAGAATCACCAACATGTGCCCGTCAAGGGCGCCGCTTGGCGTTGTCACGAGCAACGCAGGCTGCAGTTCAGTCGTCATGTTTCCCCCTAGAAATCAGCAGCCATTCTCACACGATAGCGACCATGTTGTGGCGGCAGCGCACCGAATCGCGAGAAAAATAGTCAAAAAGCGACTCCCACGGTCAACCGGAAAAAACAGCCAAAATCAAAAAGCCCCGCCGACTTTTCAGGCGGCGGGGCTTTTTTGGAGAACGCTCCGACTTAGCGCGGCAGCGTCGTCGAACCCATCAGGAATGCATCGACTTCACGGGCGGCCTGCCGACCTTCGCGGATGGCCCAGACCACCAGCGACTGGCCGCGACGCACGTCGCCGGCGGCGAAAACCTTGTCCACATTGGTCTTGTAGCAACCAGCGCCATCGGTCGTCGCCTTGGCATTCTGGCGCCCATCCTTCTCGACGCCGAAGGCATCGAGCAGACCGCCGACCGGGTTGGTGAAACCCATGGCCAGGAACGCGTTGTCACATGGCAATTCGAAATCGGACCCCGGCACTTCGCTCATCTGGCCATCGGTCCAGTCCAGACGAACAGCCTTGAGCGCCTTGACGTTACCCTTGCCGTCATCGACGAAGCCCTTGGTGGCAACAGCGAAATCCCGGCTACAGCCTTCCTCGTGCGAAGAAGAAGTGCGCAGCTTGTACGGCCAGTACGGCCAGGTCAGCTCCTTGTTTTCCGCCTCCGGCGGCATCGGCATCAGTTCGAACTGAGTGACCGAGGCAGCGCCATGGCGATTCGAGGTACCGACGCAGTCGGAGCCGGTATCGCCGCCACCGATGACGATAACGTGCTTGCCCTTGACGTTGATCGGATTGGCCTTGCCCTGCTGGACTTCCTTGTTCTGCGGAATCAGGAACTCGAGCGCGGCATAGATGCCCTTGAGCTCGCGGCCCGGAACCGGCAGATCACGCGGCACTTCGGAACCGGCGGCGAGAATCACCGCATCGAAATCCTTCTTGAGCTGGTCGGCCGAGACGAACTCGGTCGCATCGTTGTTGATGCCGGCCGGCACGTTCTTGTCACCAATCACGACCTTGGTCTTGAAGGTGACGCCTTCGGCTTCCATCTGGGCAACCCGGCGGTCGACCAGCGTCTTTTCCATCTTGAAGTCAGGAATGCCGTAAGCGAGCAGGCCGCCGAGACGATCGCTCTTCTCGAAAACGGTCACGTCGTGGCCGACACGTGCCAGTTGCTGGGCCGCGGCCAGGCCAGCCGGGCCCGAACCAACGATGGCAACCTTCTTGCCAGTCTTCGATTTTGCCGGCTGCGGTACCACCCAGCCCATTTCCCAGCCCTTGTCGATGATCGCATGCTCAATCGACTTGATGCCCACCGGTGCGGCGTTGATGCCCAAGGTACAGGCGGCCTCACACGGTGCCGGGCAGATACGGCCGGTAAAATCCGGGAAATTGTTGGTCGAATGCAGCACTTCCAGCGCCTGCTTCCAGTTGCCACGGTAAACCAGGTCATTCCAGTCCGGAATGATGTTGTTCACCGGGCAGCCGTTGTTGCAAAACGGAATGCCACAGTCCATGCAACGAGCGCCCTGTATCTTGGCATCGTCGTCAGACAAGGCGTGGACGAATTCCTTGTAGTTCTTCAGGCGCTGCTCAACCGGGTCGTAAGACTCGGACAGACGCTCGAATTCCATGAAGCCAGTCGGCTTGCCCATTATGCAGCCTCCTTCTGTGCAGCAGCGGCCATCTCGGTGAGGGCGCGCTTGTATTCGTGCGGATAGACTTTGACGAACTTCTCGCGCATGACGCGTGACCAGCTCCTTGAGCTGGGTTTCGTCTGCAATGCCGAGGTGCAACGGTTCACCAGCGGCATGACGCGACGCTGGCAAGACCTTTTCAAGCGCTACCTGGGCGAGGTTGCAGCGATGCTTGAAGCTGCCATCCTCATCCAGCACGTAGGCTATGCCACCCGACATGCCCGCTGCGAAGTTGCGCCCGGTCATGCCGAGCACAACCACGGTGCCACCGGTCATGTATTCGCAACCGTGATCGCCAACACCTTCGACAACGGCGGTACCACCTGAATTACGGACGCAGAAACGCTCGCCGCCGACACCGGCGAGGAAAGCCTCACCTTCGGTCGCGCCGTACATCACAGTGTTGCCGCAAATGATGTTCTGCTGGGTATCACCACGGAAATCCGGACTCGGCTTGATGATGATGCGACCGCCCGACAACCCCTTGCCGACGTAGTCATTACCTTCACCGGTCAGATCCAGCGTCACGCCCCGGGCCAGGAAAGCACCGAAAGCCTGGCCGGCGGTACCGGTCAGTTTGACGTGAATGGTGTCGTCCGGCAGGCCGGCATGACCATAGCGCCGGGCAACTTCGCCCGACAACATGGTGCCGCAGGTGCGGTTGACGTTGATGATCTTGGTTTCGATCTGGACTTTCTGGCCCTTTTCGAGAGCCGGCTTGGCTTCGGCGATCAGCTTGTGATCGAGTGCCTTCTCCAGGCCGTGATCCTGGCCTTCGGTATGCAGACGCGGCACATCGGCCGGGACGTTTGGCTGGAAGAAGATCTTGGAGAAGTCGAGTCCCTTGGCCTTCCAGTGCTCAATACCGGCGCGCATGTCGAGCAGGTCGGCACGGCCAACCAGATCGTCGAACTTGCGAACACCAAGCTGGGCCATGATCTCGCGAACCTCTTCGGCAACGAAGAAGAAGAAATTAACGACGTGCTCGGGCTGACCGGAGAAGCGCTGGCGCAGCACCGGATCCTGAGTGGCCACACCGACCGGGCAGGTATTCAGGTGGCACTTGCGCATCATGATGCAGCCTTCCACCACCAGTGGTGCGGTGGCAAAGCCGAATTCGTCGGCGCCGAGCAGTGCGCCAATCACAACGTCGCGGCCGGTCTTCATCTGGCCATCGACTTGAACACGAATTCGCGAACGCAGACGATTGAGTACCAGTGTCTGCTGGGTTTCGGACAAGCCGAGTTCCCATGGCGTACCTGCGTGCTTGATCGACGACTGCGGCGAAGCGCCCGTACCGCCGTCAAAACCGGCGATCACGACGTGATCTGCCTTGGCCTTGGCAACACCGGCCGCAACCGTACCGACACCGACTTCGGACACCAGCTTGACCGAAATCGAAGCTTTGGCGTTGGCATTCTTCAGGTCGTGAATAAGCTGCGCCAAGTCTTCGATAGAGTAGATATCGTGATGCGGCGGCGGCGAAATGAGGCCGACACCCGGCACCGAGTGACGCAGGAAGCCGATGTACTCGGAAACCTTGTGACCCGGCAACTGGCCACCTTCACCCGGCTTGGCGCCTTGTGCCATCTTGATCTGGATCTGGTCGGCATTGACCAGGTACTCGGCGGTCACACCAAATCGGCCGGACGCGACCTGCTTGATGGCTGAGCGCAGCGAATCACCTTCTTTAAAGGTGTAGTCGCGTTCGATACGCGAAGCTCCAACCACTTCGGACAGCGTCTGGCCAGCCTTGAGCGGCACGAAACGCTTGGCATCCTCGCCGCCCTCGCCGGTGTTGGACTTGCCGCCGATGCGGTTCATCGCGATGGCCAGGGTGGTGTGCGCTTCGGTCGAGATGGAACCGAGCGACATGGCACCGGTAGCGAAACGCTTGACGATTTCCTTGGCAGACTCGACCTCTTCGAGCGGAATGGCGGTGCCGGTCGGCTTGAATTCGAACAGGCCACGCAGGGTCAGGTGACGCTTGGTCTGATCGTTGATCAGCTTGGCGTACTCCTTATAGGTCTCGTACTTGCCGGAGCGGGTCGAATGCTGCAGTTTGGCAATCGAATCCGGCGTCCACATGTGCTCTTCACCGCGGATACGGTAGGCGTATTCACCACCGGCATCGAGCATGTTGGCCAGAACGGGATCAGCTGAAAATGCTTCGTCATGCAGACGAATGGCCTCCTCGGCAACCTCGAAAACACCGATCCCTTCAACATTGGAAGGTGTTCCGGTGAAATACTTTTCGACGAAGGCCTTCTGGAGGCCGATAGCTTCGAAGATCTGGGCGCCGGTGTAGGACATGTAGGTCGAAATGCCCATCTTGGACATGACCTTCATGAGCCCCTTGCCAATGGCCTTGACATAATTCTTGGTGTACTTCCCGGTCTTCTCGGCATCGCCCTTGGCAAAGCCGGCAATGGTTTCGAGCGCCACATAGGGGTGGACGGCCTCGGCACCGTAGCCGCCAAGCAAGGCAAAGTGATGGGTCTCACGCGCCGAACCGGTTTCGACCACCAGGCCGGCACTCGTGCGCAGGCCCTTTTTAACCAGGTGCTGGTGAATGGCCGAAGTAGCAAGCAGAGCCGGAATGGCGACATGCTCGGCATCAACCATGCGGTCGGAAACGATCAGGATGTTGGCGCCCGAACGCACGGCATCCTCGGCATCCGCTGCCAGCGAGGCCAGACGCGCCTCGATCCCGTCCTTGCCCCAGGCAACCGGATAGCAAATATCCAGCTCGAAGGAGTGGAACTTGTTTGACGTGTACTTCTCGATGTTGCGCAGCTTTTCCATGTCGTCAAAAGACAGGACCGGTTGCGAAACCTCGAGGCGGATAGGCGGGTTGATATCGTTGGTGTTAAGCAGGTTCGGCTTCGGTCCAATGAAGGACACCAGCGACATGACCAGTTCTTCGCGGATCGGGTCGATCGGCGGGTTGGTCACTTGAGCGAACAGTTGCTTGAAGTACGTGTAGAGCGTCTTGTTCTTTGCCGACAGCACCGGCAAAGCAGAGTCGGTACCCATGGATCCCGTGGCTTCTTCGCCATTCTGGACCATCGGTTCAAGAATGATCTTGACGTCTTCCTGCGTGTAGCCGAAGGCTTGCTGGCGATCCAGTAGCGAAGCGGCGGGAGCCGAACATTTTTCATTCGGGGCCGGCACTTCGTCGAGCTTGATGCGGATTTTTTCAATCCACTCACGATAAGGCTTGGCATTGGCCAGAGAGTTTTTGAGCTCTTGATCGTCGATGATGCGCCCCTGCTCCATGTCGATCAGGAACATCTTTCCTGGCTGCAGGCGCCACTTCTTGACGATCTTCTTTTCCGGAATCGGCAACACGCCCGACTCGGAAGCCATCACGACGAGATCATCGTCGGTAACCAGATAGCGGGCCGGACGCAGGCCGTTACGGTCAAGCGTCGCACCGATCTGGCGACCGTCGGTGAACGCCACCGCAGCAGGACCGTCCCACGGCTCCATCATGGCGGCATGGTACTCGTAGAAAGCCCGACGATTTTCGTCCATCTGAGAGTGCTTTTCCCAGGCTTCCGGAATCATCAGCATGACCGCCTGGGCCAGCGAGTAGCCGCCACCCATGACCAGCAGCTCTAGCGCATTGTCAAACGCAGCCGAGTCGGATTGACCGGGATAGTGCAACGGCCATACCTTTTTCAGGTCGTCGCCGAGAATAGGCGACGAAATCGCCTGTTCACGGGCCTTGAACCAGTTAACGTTGCCGCGCACGGTATTGATTTCCCCGTTGTGTGCGATGTAGCGAAACGGATGTGCCAGATCCCAGGTGGGGAACGTGTTGGTCGAAAATCGTTGGTGAACCAATGCCAGCGCCGAAACGGTACGCTTGTCCTGCAGATCGAGGTAATAGACACCAACCTGATCGGCCAGCAACAACCCTTTGTAGTTCACCGTACGAGCGGAGAAGGAGGGGACGTAAAACTCCTGGCCATGCTTGAGGTTGAGCGACTTGATAGCGTTGGCAGCGCGGCGGCGAATGATGTACAGCTTGCGCTCCAGGGCGTCGGTCACGAATACATCCGACCCTCGGCCGACAAAAACCTGGCGAATAACTGGCTCGGTAGCGCGTACAACCGGCGACATGGGCATGTCGCGGTTAACTGGTACATCACGCCAGCCCAGAAGAACCTGGCCTTCGGCAACTACTGAGCGCTCAATCTCCTCCACGCAGGCGTGGCGGGCCGCCGCCTCTTGAGGCAGGAATACCATGCCAACGCCGTACTCACCAGCCGGTGGCAGTTCAACGTCCTGACGAGCCATTTCTTCTCGATAGAACTGATCGGGAATCTGGATCAGAATGCCCGCACCATCCCCCTGCAAAGGATCGGCGCCAACTGCGCCGCGGTGATCGATATTCTTCAGGATCAGCAAACCCTGCTCGACAATGCTATGGTTTTTCTGACCTTTGACATGGGCCACAAAGCCCACGCCGCAAGCATCGTGCTCGTTGGCTGGGTCGTACAGACCCTGCCGCTCAGGTACTCCCGGTTCCATCACACGCATTCCTTCGTATTAACTTGGCCGCCACTCTCGGGCCAATGTTGAAAAAAGCCGATCAGCATAATTTATGCTTCGACCTGTAGGAAAATTAGAGGCAACCATCAAATATACTGGCAAACCCCTGTCAATTCAAGATGCTGCAACGCACCAACCATGAACATTCGAGATCAAATGCTCCCCGTTCAGGTGCATCTGACCTCGATCGCAGCACGAACCTGCACGTCGTCGGATAGCTCCGACACAACACCCTTCCCGATCGCACGAAGGAGCACCAAGCGCAATTTCCCATCCTGCACTTTCTTATCATGGCTCATTAACTCAAGATATCTAGCCACACCTAGTGTTGGTGCAAATACTGGCAAACCCGCCCTAACAAATATCTGTTCAATACGCTTGACCGAGGCAGCATCCAGCCACCCCAAGTTGAATGACAATTCCGCAGCAATTAGCGTGCCGGCAGCAACTGCTTCTCCGTGTAGCCATTGACCGTACCCCATCCCGGTTTCGATCGCATGTCCAAACGTATGGCCTAAATTTAGAAGCGCCCTTTCGCCCATTTCCTTTTCATCTGCGGCGACAATCTCAGCCTTATTGGCACAGCATCTATGAATGGCATAGGTCAGCGCAACGGCCTCACGCGCCAACAATTTGTCGAGGTTATCTTCCAACCAGACGAAAAACTCCAAATCGCGAATCAGACCGTATTTGATCACCTCCGCCAAACCGGCCTTCAACTCACGATCCGGCAATGTATCCAGCGTAGAAATATCGGCCAGCACCAGCTTAGGCTGATAAAAAGCGCCAATCATGTTCTTGCCAAGCGGATGATTTATAGCGGTCTTTCCCCCAACCGATGAATCAACTTGGGACAACAGAGTGGTAGGTACCTGGATAAAGGGCATACCGCGCTGATAGCAGGCAGCTGCAAACCCCCCCATGTCGCCGATCACCCCGCCGCCCAACGCAACCAGCGTTGTTCCGCGCTCGCATCGCGAGCCAAGCAAGGCATCAAATATCAGATTCAACGTCTCCCACGTCTTGAATTGCTCACCATCGGGCAATATCACGGGCAATACTGAAATACCTGCACGCTCCAGTGTTGACCGTAACTTTTCTAGATAGAGGGGCGCAACGGTGGTATTCGTGATCACGACCACCTTCTTTTGTTTGATATATGGAAGAAGCAATTCCGGCCGCGTGAGTAGGCCGCTTCCAATATGGATGGGATAGGAGCGATCCCCTAACGCAACTCTGAGCGTTTCAATCATGTTTTGCATTGATGGTTAAATTCTCTCAGGAGGTGAAGCACGATGCCGGAGGCAACCAGATGACCGCCGTCTACGATGAAATGTGCGGTCTCGCGATACAGAGGATCCCGCGAGGCGTGCAGCTCCTCCAATTTAACCAACGGATCGGCAACATGTAACAATGGACGGTTCCGGTCATGTCGCGTGCGTTCAAACAACAGCGCAGGCGGCACATTCAGGTAGACCACCCAGCCGGTGTCATGTAACCGTCGCCGATTTTCCGAGTTCAGAACAACTCCGCCACCGGTAGCCATAACGATTCCTGCCGTTTCCGTTAGCTCATGAATCGTCTGCACCTCGCGCCGCCGAAAACCCTCTTCGCCCTCAATCTCGAAAATTGTCGGGATCGGCACACCGGTCCGTTCAACAATTTCATGATCGGAGTCAAAAAAAGGGCGGGCGAGGCGCTTCGCCAGTTGACGACCAACTGTTGTTTTTCCGGCGCCCATGAGCCCAACGAGATAGATGTTGCGACGATTTTCCACGTTCCGATTTTAGCCGACTACCCACTTAGCACAAAAAAATGGGGCCGGCACCGCCGACCCCTTGAGTTTATGGCTAGACGCAATCAATCAAACCGCATCTTGTCGGAAATGACGCGTGGCGTAATAAACACCAGTAGTTCGCGGCGCTTCCCAGTGTCGTTCTTGTATTTGAAAAGCCAACCAAGGAACGGTATGTCACCCAGTAAAGGTACCTTATCCACGGTATTTTGCGAGTCGGTAATAAATACGCCGCCGATTACCACCGTTCCACCGTTCTCAACCACGACATTTGTCTCAACGATTGAACTCTTGATGGGGGGATTCAGAAATCCATTAACACTTACCGCCCTAGTCCAGTCTGGCTCTTCCTTCTTTACGGTCAGATTCATTCGAACCGTTCCTTCTGGCGTAATTTGCGGAGTCACCTCAAGTGACAACTTTGCTGGCTTGAATGCGACCGTATAAGTTGTTGCCCCACTGGATGTTTGTGCGGTTATATAAGGGACCTCGGTACCATCTTCGATTTTTGCTTTTACGTTATTCGCAGTAATAACCCGCGGACTGGAAATAATCTTTCCGATCCCGTCCTCCTCCAGCGCGGCAATCTCAACATTAAGGATACGGGTAACTGCTGAGTTAAAAAGGGAAAAGGCAAGGGTTCCTCCGGTGGAGGGAAGCGGAAGGTTTGTTCCCAACATCGAATTTTGGGTGAGGGTAGCCGGAGTATTCGTCACAACCCCCGTCGACGAGATTGATGTTGTCCCTGGAGTCACGTTACCCCCAGCAATATTAAACCCGCTACCAGCAATTTGACTGGGCCTAGAATTAATCAATCCCAGTTTTGCCCCTAGCTCTCGCTTGAAACTATCCTGAGCCTCGACGACCCTAGCTTCGATCAACACCTGCCGGGCAGCTGTATCGATTGAGCGGATAAATCCACGAATTTCCTCAAGTTTGCTAGGTATGTCGTTGATAAAAATAATATTTGACTGCGGATCCGCCACTGCACTACCACGCTTGCTCAGGATACGCTGGGCCGCCGAATTCGCCCCTGCAACCGGCGCTACAGCGGCTCCCGTCAATGGCAAACCAGCCAACAATCTAGCCACGTCTGACGCCTTTTGATAATTCAACTGGAACTGCTCGAGCTTAAGCGGCTCGAGCTCACTAATCTGCTGCTTGGATTCAAAATCCAGCTTTTCTCTTGTAGCAATCTCGTCGCGAGGGGCAATCATGATGATGTTCCCTTTCTTTCGCATATCGAGGCCTTTTTGCTGGAAGATGATGTCAATCACCTGATCAGCAGGAACGTCCTTCAGAACCAGCGTCGTTGTCCCGGTTACCGTTTCGCTAATAACGGCGTTGAGATTCAACTCTTCCGCCATCAAGCGCAAGAGAGCCCGCACATCACCGTTTTGGTAGTTGATACTAACTCGCGGCCCTTGGTAGCCCACCTTCGACCCCTGAACCAGCTTGTTTGGATCCTCTACGATCTGTTTCACTTCTACAATGAACTGGTTGTCACTCTGATAGGCGTTATGCTCCCACAAGCCCTTGGGAGAAATTGTCATCCGAACATTGTCGCCGACGGCTTTGGTTTCAACAGAAGTCACCGGCGTCGCAAAATCCGTAACGTCAAGCTTCCGACGCAAACGATCGGGTACTGTCGTTTTCATGAAGTCGACAATGAGGCTGGATCCCTGCTGGCGAATATCAATACCTGTACCGGTATCGCTCAAATCGACGACTATCCGTCCTTCGCCATCCTTGCCACGACGAAATATTACGTCGTTCAAAGCATGCTTCGATCCAACAAGGCTTTCCTCGGCAAAGCGAGTGGTTCGCTGCGCCGCAGAATCCGCCAATCGCTCAATCGGTGACAGCGTCACGTAGAGTGATTTACCCTCCAGTCGTGTTTTGTAGTTCATGTTACGCACGAGGTTTAGTACCACCCGCGTGCGATCACCAACCTGCACAACATTGATCCCGCGCAGGTCCCCTTGGTTGAATACTTGGCTAGTCTTACCCAAACCGTTTGCGGTCGACTGGAAATCAAGGGCAATTTTTGCGGGATTGGCAACACTAAATCCCGGCGGTGGCGACGCCAAGGCCTCCTTCAGGTCAATTCGAAGTGCAATTTCATTTCCCTGCTGAGCAACGTTAACCGCTTCGATTGTGTTTGCAAGTGGAATTTCCGCTCGCACGGGTGAAGACAAGGCAAGACAAGCCGAGGCAACAGCCATCGCATAGTTGATAAATTTCATTTCTTGCTTCCCTCCTTGCTCTGCAGGTAGAGCGAGCTCTTGCGCTCAGTCCAGTCACCCGCAGAATCCTGTATTAATTCGCGCAGCTGAACTTCCGTGTCAGAAACCTGCGTCACCATGCCGAAATCAAGCCCAATGTAATCGCCAACCTTGATCTGCTTGACCTTGTCTTCTACCTGAATAACAGCCATAGGGCGTTTGTTTACGTTCATGTAACCGATCATCTTCAGCGATTCGATCGGGTACTTTTCCAGCAGGCTGTTTCGAACCTCTCGTGCCTCGAAATCCGGCTGGAATGCCCCCCCCTTTCCAGCCACCTGCTTATATTTGGACTCAGGCTCAATCTTGCTTGGCTTAAAGGGATCCAGCGTATCTTCCACGTCATAGGGGACTGGCTCATAGGGCTTCACTTCGGGCAACTTCGACACATTGCCACGCATATCCTTAGTGTTCTCGGCCATCCACTGTTTCAACTCGTCGTGGTCTCCGCCCGCACATGCGCTAAGGAAACCACACAGGACGATGAGCGGGATTTTTTTCACTTCTTCGCTCCTTGCGCTGCCTTCTTTGCTTGCTCGGCCTTCTTTTGCGCCGCCACCTCTTCCTCGTCCAAGTAACGGAATGTCTTGGTAGTTGCATCCAGCGAAAGCTGCCCACCCTCCTTGACTGGCGCGACGGCAATATTATTAAGGGTAACGATTCTCGGAAGCTTGGCGATATCTGCCGCAAAGGCACCGAAATCATGATAGCTGCCATTTATCTTTACGGTAATCGGCAGTTCCGCATAGAAGTCCTTGATTTGCTCCTGGCCTGGCTTGAATAACTCGAATTGGAGGCCGCGACCAAGACCGGCCTGGTTCACTTCAATGAGCAGTGCTTCAATTTCCGACTTATCCGGAAGCTGTTTGAGTAGCGCTCCGAATGAGCGGTCGATTTCAGCTAGCTGCTGAATATACAAGTCCAGATTGACCGCTTGGCGCTTCTTGTCGAGATACTGCTGCTTGAGTGTTTCCTCTTCTCGCTGTTTAGTCTCCAGTTCGGTCAGTTGATCATTCCAGACAAACCACCAACCGGCGAGAAGAATCGCGAAAAACAAACCGATCAGAACGGTGACTTTTGGTATTACCGGCCACGCACCCGGATCATTCGGGTTCATCAGCCGAAAATCATCGGCTATCGATTGGAAATCGATATTTGGCAAGGAAATAGTCTTGGCACTCACTTTTTCACCTTCCCGTCCTCAGGCTTTACCCGGGTAAGCATGAATGTCATACCAAACTCATTGATCCGGCGCCCGTTGATCACAATTGCCTTACTCTCAATCAACTGCGGCGACTCTAGCCATGGAGAGGCTTCCAGGTTACGCATCAGCGCCGAAATTCTTGCATTTGACTGAGCATGGCCAGTAACGCTGACCTTCAGACCGTCCTGCTTGAGCGACTTGAGGTAAATACCTTCTGGCACCTGCTTGACCAACTCACTAAGCAGATAAACCGTTTCCCCACGATCACGCTGAAGGTTTTCGATAACCTGCTTGCGAGACAGCAACGCTTGGGTTTGCTCTTTGAGTCGCTTGATCTGGTCGAGTTGCTTATCAAGTACAGCAATCTCCCCCTTGAGGAAGGTGTTCGAATCGTCCTGATCGCTGATTGCGCTACCGATCAGGGTATAAACCGCAAACACGATCAGCACAGCCAGCACCGAAACCAACCCGGCCAAAACAAAAAATTGTTCGCGCCGGGCTTTTTTTGCCTCTTCGCGATGCGGAAGGAGGTTGATGCGAATCATGATGGATCAAACCTCCGCAGAGCCAAACCACAGGCCACCATCAGCGATGAGGCATCAGCAAGCAGGCTTTTTGCCCGAACGCGATCTGAAAGCACCATATTGGCGAAGGGGTTGGCAATCAGAGTATTCACTTGCGTTCTTGTCGCGACAACCTCGTCGATACCAGGAATTACTGCGCAACCACCAGCCAGAACGATGTGATCAACCTGATTGAACTGAGTCGAGGTAAAGAAGAATTGCAGCGCCCGAGAAACCTCGAGGGCCAGATTTTCCATGAACGGATTCAACAACTCAATTTCATAACCTTCGGGCAAATTACCTGCCCGCTTGGCAGCCTCGGCGTCTTCGTAGCTCATACCATAGTGACGAGCGATATCCTGTGTCAGCAGACCGCCGCCAAACGCTTGTTCACGAGCATAAACCTGCTGGCTGTTACGCAACACCGTAAGATTCATCACATTGGCGCCAACATCGACAAGGGCAACGACCTGATTTTTCCCGGCATCCGGCAATTGGCGCTCGATCAACTCAAAAGCAGCCAGTGCTGCGAATGACTCGACATCAACGACCATCGCCTTCAAGCCCGCCGAGTCGGCAACAGCAACCCGGTCTTCGACGCGCTCTTTCTTGGAGGCGGCTATAAGCACCTCAAGCTCATCGGGAACAGCCGGAGCTGGGCCGATCACCTGATAATCGAGATTAACCTCATCGATTGCAAACGGAATGTATTGATTGGCTTCGGTCTCTACCTGAGCCTCAAGCTCTTCATCGCGCAATCCATTCGGCACGATAATTTTCTTGGTAATGACCGCGGAACCCGGCAAGGCCATCGCGACATTGCGAGTCGACGTGCCCATTCGCTTCCAGGCACGCTTGACGCAGTCGACAACGCCATCCAGATTGGCAATATTGCCATCGGAAACCGCGTCCTTGGGCAACACCTCAATGGTGTAGCGCTCAACGCGATAG
>PHCF01000092.1 GCA_002842145.1 Betaproteobacteria bacterium HGW-Betaproteobacteria-6
CAAAAAGTCCTTACGGAATGCGAAGTTAGCAAAATAACCAATAATTCACTTCAGATGCTAACAATAACATCTAGGCATGTAAAGCAATTTCACGGAGCTCATTTTGCCCAGCGTATAATCCGCGCAACTCCAAATTCTCCCAGCAGATTACTGTGCCATTACTCTCTCCGGCGCTGCGCCTAGTTGTTTATCCTGTCATATTGTTGCTTGGATTTGTTGCCATTGGCGTTGCCATGGCGCTGATCGTTCTGGTGCTGACCTATCCGAATCTGCCAACGCTTGAGGTCCTCACCGACTACCGGCCGAAGATTCCCTTGCGGGTATACACGTCAGACGGCTTCCTGATCGGCGAATATGGCGAGGAACGCCGAGCCGTGGTCGCCATCGCAGACGTTCCGACCGTTATGAAGAACGCCATTCTTGCGGCCGAGGATGACCGTTTTTACCAGCATGGGGGAATTGACTACACCGGTATCGTGCGGGCCATCGGGGCCAATTTGATTGGGGGGGGCAAGCGCCAAGGCGCCTCGACCATCACCCAGCAAGTCGCACGCAATTTTTTTCTGACGGGCGAAAAGACCTATACGCGGAAGCTTTACGAAGCGCTTCTGTCGTTCAAGATAGAAAGCAACCTATCTAAGGATCAGATTTTCGAGCTGTACATCAATCAAATTTTTCTTGGCCAGCGCGCCTACGGGTTTGCAGCCGCAGCCCAGATTTACTTTGGCAAACCCCTCAAAGACATTTCGATTGCCGAAGCTGCGATGCTGGCCGGCCTGCCCAAGGCGCCATCGGCTTACAACCCCATCGTCAATCCGAGCCGCGCCAGACAGCGCCAGCATTACGTCCTGCGCCGCATGCACGAACTGGGGCATATCACAGAGGCCCAGCATGAAATGGCGCTCAAGGAACCTTTGATCATCAAGCGCGAATTGGCCGAGTACGCCGTCCATGCCGAATACGTTGCCGAAATGGCCAGGCAGATCACGGCTGAGCGCTTCCCTGAAGACGTTTACTCGCGTGGCATGAAGGTTTACACGACCATAACCAAGGCCGAACAGGAGGCTGCTTACAACAGCCTGCGTAAAGGGGTTCTCGATTACGACCGGCGGCATGGCTACCGTGGCGCTGAATCCTTCCTCGACATGAAGGACATCAAGTCCGACCAGGACGAAGCGATTGATGAGGCTCTACAGGACATCCCGGACGCCGGTGATCTAATCCCGGGGCTGGTTCTAACGGCCGACGCAAAGCTGATCAAGGTCTATCGCAAAGGTGGAGAAGTCGTCGATTTGACCGGTGATGCGATGAAATTCGCTGCCCGCATGCTCGATGACAAGGCACCGCCAAACAAGCGCCTGAAGCGCGGCGCCATCGTTCGCCTGCAAAAGAACGAGAAAGGTAGCTGGCAGATCAGCCAGTTGCCGGAGGTTGAATCCGCCTTTGTCGCGGTCGACCCGAAAGATGGGGCAATTCGCGCTTTGGTTGGCGGCTTTGATTTCAATCGTAACAAGTTCAACCATGTCACCCTGGCCTGGCGACAGCCGGGTTCAAGTTTCAAGCCCTTTATTTACTCGGCCTCGCTGGAAAAGGGCTACGCCCCCAACAGCATCGTCGCCGACGAACCCATCGTCATTCCAGCCAGCCAGACCGGCGCAGCCGCTTGGGAGCCGCACAATTACGACGGGAAGTACGAAGGACCGATGCGCATGCGTACCGCCTTGGCCAAGTCAAAAAACATGGTTTCGATTCGCATCCTGGAAGCAATTGGAACGAATTACGCACAGGACTACGCCACTCGTTTTGGTTTCGATGCCGCCAAGCACCCGCCTTACCTGACCATGGCCCTGGGGGCAGGTTCGGTAACGCCCTGGCAAATGGTGAGCGCCTACTCCGTCTTCGCCAACGGTGGCTTCCGGATCAATCCCTTTGTCGTTCGCGAGATCCGCGACGACGGAAACCGGGTTCTGGCACTGTCGGCAACGACCGATGCCGGCAACGAAGAAACCCGTGTCCTTGACCCTCGCAACGCCTTTCTGATGGATTCGATGCTGCGTGACGTGACGACCTATGGCACGGCAGCCAAGGCCTCGGCCATCCTGAAACGACATGATCTGGCGGGCAAGACAGGAACCACCAACGAATATCTCGATGCCTGGTTCTGCGGCTACCAGATGACCGTCAGCGGCTGCGCCTGGATCGGTTTCGACCAGCCCCGCAAACTCGGCGACCGGGAAACCGGTGGCGCCGCTGCGCTGCCGATCTGGATTGGCTACATGAGTCTCGCCCTCAAGGATGTGCCTGCACTGCTGCCGGAAGTACCTGATGGCCTGGTGGCCACCGGCGAGGGTCGGGAGCGGAGCTATATCTACGCCGAAAATGTGGAGAAGGAAATTCCATCGGGTGCAGAAGCGCAGGAAGCCGCTCCGCTGCCGACACCGGACCTGGCTGCCCCGCCGACCGACTGATCAGCGTAGCTGGATAGTCTCGCCGGCTTGCTGGCTGGCGAGCTGCGACAGTTTTTCCATGAGTTCGCCATCATCGCGGGTATCGCGCCAGACGGTGCCATCCCAGCGGAAGTGATAGCCGCCGGCACGGGCGGCAACCCAAATTTCCCGGGCGATTCCATGGCGGTTGACGATGATCTTGCTGCCATCGTCAAACTCGATTTCGAGCACGCCGCCAGCTGCCAGCTGGCAGTCGACATCGGCCCCAGAGGCCTCAAGCGCCGTATCGATCCTGGCCAGTGTCGCATCGGCCAGGGTGTTGAATTCCTTGTCATCCATCGTGTGCTACCATCCCGTTCTTCGCTGACAGCGCCCCGAACATGTCCAGAATCGCCGCCTTGCTGATTATCCTGAGCCTTGCCGCCTGCGGCATGAAAGGCCAGCTTGAACGGCCGCCCGGCTCGGCGCCGGAACCGCTGCTTGGCAATGCTACGTCGGCCGCCAAGAATGTTAGCACGACCCCCAGCCCCAAAGCCCCATGACCCAATTTGCCCTGAAAAACGGCGTGCTGCACGCCGAATCTGTCGCCCTGCCGCCAATTCCAATCTCGCCATCCTGAACGTCTTTGCCCGTCTTGGCGCCGGCTTCGACATCGTTTCCGGCGGCGAACTTCAGCGCGTGCTGGCGGCTGGCGCCGATCCCAAGAAAGTCGTTTTCTCCGGCGTTGGCAAAACGGCCGATGAAATGAAGCTGGCTCTCGATGTCGGCATTTTCTGCTTCAATGTCGAATCGGCCGCCGAGCTCGAGCGTCTCAACGACGTTGCCGGCCGGTGCGGCAAGAAGGCGCCGATCAGCCTGCGCGTCAATCCCAACGTCGATCCGAAGACTCATCCCTACATCTCGACCGGTCTCAAGGGCGCCAAGTTCGGCGTGGCTTACGACAACGCTCTCGAACTCTATCGCCGCGCCGCTGCGTTGCCGAACATCGAAGTGGCCGGCATCGACTGCCATATCGGCTCGCAACTCCTCGATCCATCGCCGTTTGTCGAAGCACTCGACCGCATTTTGGCCCTGATCGACCAGTTGACCGCGGAAGGGATCCACATTCATCACCTCGACCTCGGCGGCGGCCTTGGCATCAAGTACAACGCCGAGCAGGTACAGCCGACCGTTGCCGCCTATCTGACGCCGCTGCTCGACAAACTGGCCGGTCGCGACCTGCAGGTCGTGCTCGAACCGGGGCGTCGGCTGGTCGGCAATGCCGGCCTGCTGCTCACCCGCATCGAGTACCTGAAAGAGGGTGAAGCGAAGAATTTCGCCATTATCGACGCCGCCATGAACGACCTGATGCGGCCGGCCCTCTACGAGGCTTGGCATGACATCCTGCCCGTCGTGCCGCGCGCCGGCGTGGCCACCGACTACGATGTCGTCGGCCCGGTCTGCGAAACCGGCGATTTCCTCGGCCAGGCCCGCCCGCTGGCCGTTGAAGCCGGCGATCTGCTGGCGGTCATGTCGGCCGGCGCCTACGGCATGGCCATGGCTTCGAACTACAACACCCGGCCGCGCGCGGTTGAAGTGATGATCGATGGCGACAAGATCCACGTCATTCGCCAGCGCGAAACCGTCGAACAGCTTTATGCCGGCGAGTCCATCCTCCCGCTGTGAGCAGCCTGCGCGTCGATAAATGGCTGTGGGCGGCGCGTTTCTTCAAGACGCGCTCCCTGGCCAGCGACGCAGTCAGCGGTGGCAAGGTGAAAGTCAATGGCGCCACCGTCAAGCCGGCCCGCGAAATCAAGATTGCTGACCGACTCGATATCGCCAACAGCGAAACGCGCTGGGAAGTGACGGTCAAAGCCTTGTCGGACAAACGCGGTCCAGCGCCGGCTGCTCGCCTGCTCTACGAAGAAACGCCGGAGAGCCTGGCGGCCCGCGAAGCCGCACGAGACAGCCGGCCGTTTGTCCAGGACCCCGCAGCCGTCATCCACGGCCGACCAACCAAGCGCGACCGGCGCCAGATGGACCGATTTGGCCGCTAATCCCCGATTGCTACGGTCAACCGGAAAAAACGGCCAAAATCACAGTACGGAAGCGAGCGCCAGCGGCAGGAAAAGCAATGCCGCCAGATTGCCGATCAGCACGATCGACGCCACGCGCTGCGGTTCCTGCTTGTAGCGCTCGGCGAACAGGAAGTTGAGCACAGCCGGCGGCAGGGCACCGAAAACAAACAGCATCGCCGCATCACGCCCCTGCAAGCCGAGCAGCTGAATGACGCCGGCGGCGATCAGCATGCCGGCCAACGGCCTGAGTACGGCGCTGCCGACCGCGACTTTCCATTCACTGAACGACACATCGGTCATCCGCACGCCGAGCGAGAAAAGCAGTAGCGGCACCGAAACGTCGCCGAGCATCTTGATGGCGATGACCAGCGGCGTCCACACCGGAATTTTGAGCAACGCTACGGTCAACCCGGCCATCGCGGCAAAAACGACGGGGATGCGCCACAGCGTCAGCAGGCGAGTCGTCGGATCGAGCAGGCGGGCGCCGAAGGAGAAATGCAGGGTGTTCTCGACCATGAACAAAATGACCGCCGCCGGCAGGGCATTCTCGCCCCAGGCCAGCACGGCGAGCGGCAGGCCGATGTTGCCGGAATTATTGAAGAGCATGGGCGGCACCAGCGTTTTCGGCTGGATGCCGAACAGCCGGGCAAGCGGCCAGGCAAGCAGGCCGCAGGTGGCGAGGACGAGGAAGCCGCCGAGGGCGAGCGGCGCGTAGGCGGCCAGATCGAAGGACTTGCCGGCCATCGCGGCGAAGACCAGGGCGGGCACGAAGACATCCATGTTCAGCCGGTTGGCCACGGCCATTTCAGGCTTGTGCTTGCGGCCGTAAAAGTAGCCGGCCGCGACGATCCCGAAGATGGGGAAGAGGATGGCCAGCAGGCGAAAACTGAGGCTTTGCTCGTCCAAACGAACACCTTCACAAGGAATTTGGGAAAATACATTGTGCGGGCTGTACCACCGCCCGCACAGTCGGGAAAGCCCTTAGGGCCTACAGCACGTAGCGCGAGAGATCTTCGTCGGCGGCGACTTCGCCGAGCTTTTCGTTAACGTAGGCGGCATCGACGCGCAGCTTGTCGAGACCGACCTTGCCGGCGTTGAACGACACTTCTTCGAGCAGTTTTTCCATGACCGTGTGCAGGCGACGAGCGCCGATATTCTCAGTCCGTTCATTCACCTGGAAGGCGATTTCGGCCATGCGCCGGATGCCGTCGTCGGTAAACTCGATCTGTACGCCTTCCGTTTCGAGCAGGGCCTGATACTGGCGCGTCAGGCAGGCGTCGGTCTGGGTCAGGATGCATTCGAAATCAGCCACCGACAGCGAATCGAGCTCGACGCGTATCGGGAAACGGCCCTGCAACTCGGGAATCAGGTCGGACGGCTTGGAGAGGTGAAAGGCGCCGGAGGCGATGAACAGGATGTGATCGGTCTTGATCATGCCGTACTTGGTCGACACCGTCGTCCCCTCGACCAGCGGCAGCAGGTCGCGCTGGACGCCCTGGCGCGAAACGTCGGCGCCCTGCATCTCGGAACGGCTGGCGATCTTGTCGAGCTCGTCGAGAAAGACAATGCCGTTCTGCTCGACAGCCCTCACCGCCTCCAGCTTGACGTCCTCGTCATTGACCAGCTTGGCGGCCTCCTCGTCGGTGAGCAGCTTGAGCGCCTCCTTGATCGGCAGCTTGCGCGACTTCTTCTTGCCGCCGCCGATGTTCTGGAACATGCCCTGGATCTGCTGGGTCAACTCCTCCATCCCCGGCGGTGCGAAGATTTCGGCCTGCATACTGGGCGCCGCGACGTCGATGTCGATTTCCTTGTCGTCCAGCTCCCCTTCGCGCAGTTTCTTGCGGAATTTCTGGCGGGTCGTGCCATCCGCTACGGTCGACTCGGTATTTTCGGCAAAAAAGTTGGGGCCGCGGGCGCTCGGCAGCAGCACATCGAGGATCCGTTCCTCGGCCGCATCCTCGGCCCGGGCACGCATGGTCTTCATGGCCCGTTCGCGGTGCGACTTGATGGCCATTTCGACCAGATCGCGGATGATCGTCTCGACATCCCGGCCGACGTAGCCGACTTCGGTGAACTTGGTTGCCTCGATCTTGATGAAGGGCGCGTTGGCCAGCCGGGCCAGCCGGCGGGCGATCTCGGTCTTGCCGACACCGGTCGGACCGATCATCAGGATATTCTTCGGCGTGATTTCCTGGCGCAGAGGCTCGGCCACCTGAGCCCGCCGCCAGCGATTGCGCAAGGCGATGGCGACGGCTTTCTTGGCCTTGTTCTGGCCGACGATGTGTTTATCGAGTTCGGAAACGATTTCCTGCGGGGTCATCGCGCTCATTCGAGGCTCTCAATCGTAAAGTTTCGGTTGGTGTAAATGCAGATGTCACCAGCGATTTCGAGCGACTTGGTGACGATGTCGCGCGGCGACAGATCGGTGTTCTCAAGCAATGCCCGCGCCGCGCTCTGCGCATACGAGCCACCGGATCCGATGGCGACGATGCCCTGCTCGGGCTCCAGCACGTCGCCGTTGCCGGTGATGATCAGCGAAACCTCCTTGTCGGCCACCGACAGCATGGCCTCCAGCCGGCGCAGGGCACGGTCGGAGCGCCAGTCCTTGGCGAGTTCGACAGCCGAACGCAGCAAATTGCCCTGATGCTTTTCCAACTTGGCTTCAAAACGCTCGAACAGCGTGAAGGCATCGGCCGTACCGCCGGCGAAACCGGCCAGGATACGGCCGTTGTACAGACGGCGGACCTTCTTCGCAGTAGCCTTGATGACGATGTTGCCGAGCGTGACCTGACCGTCACCGGCCATGGCGACGGAATTGCCCCGGCGCACCGACAGGATTGTCGTGCCGTGATATTGCTCCATGTTTTTTCCTGATTAAGACTTGGGAACGAGAATGCGCGCCTGCTTGTTGAGGCCGACTACGGCCATGAGCTCGGCGACCAGATGATTCGGGCTGCGGATGACGATGTCGCGCCCAGCCGCCTTGTACGGGGCAAGACGATTGACCAGTTGCCCGGCCGACACGAAATCGAGCCGGCGCACGCCGGAAAAGTCGAGGATCGGATGCTCCGCGGCATCAATGACCTCGGCCAGTTCGTCAAAGCGGCAGCCCTTCAGTTCACCCGACAAATAATAGGCATCGTCTGCCGTGTCGGCCTGACTAGCGCATTCCTCGGCGGTAGACGAAGGTGCTCTCGGCTCCCAGGACGGCGGTGACAACTCGAAGGTAATGGCGAAATCGACGGCCCGTTCCTCGAAGGCCTCCTGGGTGCCATGCCGCTGCAACATCTCCAGCAACAGCCGCCAGGACGGTTCATGCTCGGCGTCGCCAGCCGTCAGGCGGCTGTTCAGGCGGTCGATAAAAACGTCCACGCCGCCAAGCGTCACGGAAAGGGCGGATTTTCTGGCCGCACTGAGCAGATCGGCCAGTTGTCCGGCCACCTCGTCGTCGCAACCAATTAGCTTGGTGCAATCAACCACGACTTTCGCCTTTTGTTCGATCAGCTTGGCCAGCTCGCTGACCGGCAAAGCGCCCTCCGAGGTCAAGACGCCTTGCAGGAATACCTTGTGCGGCCCCACTGCTGCGGCCTGCTTGGTCTCGGTCGACTGTCGCGACCAGGTCGGCGGCGACATTTCGCAGGCCTGCGCATAATCGGTACCGAGCTTTTCGAACGCCGCCCGGTCGCCGGTCGCCTGCAACAGGTCGAACAGCAGCAGCCAGAAGCGCCGCCCTTCCCTGCCTTGATAAGAGCGGACAAAGGTCTCGAGCAGCGAACGCGCCGCGCCGTCCTGGCCGTTGGCGTAGAGTACGACGACCTGCTCGACGCAGGCCTGGAGCGGGTCGTCGTCGTGATTGACGTCGATCGCCATGACGCTGGATTCGGTGAAATCGTCACTGTCGAAATCATCGATACTGAAGTCCGAGTCGGCAGCCGGGGCGGATTTGGGCGCGGCCACCACCTTTTCCGGCTTGCTGCGCGCCGGTCCGGGCTGCGGCCTGATCGGTGCGCCGGGGGTGAATTCGAGATCCGGCAACGGTTCTGGCAAGGGCCGGGGTTCCTCCTCGACGGCAACCGGCCCCGTCTTTACTTCAGGCAGGGGCTCCGGTGCACGGGGGCGGGCGGCCGGCCGCTCCGGCATCTTCTTGTCCTGCTTCTTGAAAAAGGAAAAAACCATGGTTGCTCCGCACGCGGGAGGTTAGTTTTAGCACGGCCTCGGACTTCATGCAACGAGCAAGCCGGCCAATGCGAGCAGAACGGCCAGGACCGGTCCGAAGGGCTGATCCAGCCCGAGCGCCAAGGCAAAAGCCGAGACATAGGCCACGAGGCTGATTGCAACGGCCCACCCCAGACCGGAGCGCCAGTTGGCGGCGCGCCGAAAGGCCAGCCACGGCGGGATGAAGACCAGCGCGAAGGCGCCCATGACGCCGAGGCTCATCGTCGCCAGCGCCAAGCCAAGCGCTGCCATCAGATCGAAACCGACCTGGATCGGCCAGGCCGGCAGGCCGCGCAGGCGAAACAGATCGGGATAAACGCGGGCCAGCAACAAACGCGATGACAAGGCACGCAGGGCGAGCAAGGCGACAGCGCCGCCGATGGCCACCGGCCATAGCTCCTGGCTGCTGGCGAAATAGAGTTGGCCGTCGAACAGGGCATGGCCGAGACGTTCGGCCATCGGCGCATTGGCCGCCAGCAGCACGGCCCCCGACCAGCCGCCAAGCAACAACAAGGCGTCGCCGGCGCCGCCGGACAGACGCCGGGCAAACAGGCGCCGACCGGCGCCGGCCAAGGCGGCCATCGACAGTCCGCCAAGCACCGGCGGAACGCCGACCAGCAAGGCCAGCAAGGCACCGGCCGCGGCGACGTGCGCATAGGCCAGTGCGGCCAGCCATTGGTCGCGCAGACGCAGGTAGCAGCCAAGCAATGGCAGGACGATGGCGCAGACCAGGCCGGTCAGGAACGGAATCAGGAAGATTTCAGACGACATCGTGACCCTTCAATGCGATGACACGGTCGCACACGGCGTCGACGAAAGCGGTGTCGTGGCTGACCACCAGAATGCCGGCGCCGGCCGCCGCCCGGTCGCGCAGATGCTCGGTCAGGTGAGCGACGCCGGCGACATCGAGGTTGTTGGTCGGTTCGTCGAGCAGCACCAGATCGGCCGGTGCCTGGAGGACCGCCCACAAGGTCAGGTAATGGCGCTGGCCGCCGGACAGCCGGTCGAGCCGGATGTCGAGACGACCGGCCAGCCAGACGGGCAGGCCTTCGGCACTGGCCCCGGTCAGCGCCAGCAATTCGCGCCCGGACAGCGGCATGCCGACGACCGGCGGCACGTCCTGCCGCTGCAAGGCGAGGCGAAGACCGGGACGCTGCTCGATGCGCCCGGAAAAGACCTTGGCCCGTCCGGCAAAGGCAGACAGCAGCGTACTTTTGCCGACGCCATTGGGGCCGGTCAGGCCGACGATTTCGCCGGCCGCGACGTTCAAGTCGAGCGGCCGGGTCGCCGGCTGCTGCCAGCCGACGACCAACTGCTCGGTACGCAGAAGACTGTTCACCGAAGGCCTTTCAGCAGACGCTGAACGGTGTCGTCAAACAGCCCGAACAAGTCCTTCGCCTCCGCCGTCCCGCCCACCGTGTAGGGCAGCAGAACGGCGGGCATGCCGGTCTTGCCGGCTATCCACTGACTTGGCCCTGGCTGCTGATAGGCGGCGCGCAGGACCATTTTGGCCGGGGCGCTCTGCTGGCGAGCCAGCAGGCTAGTCAGTTGGCCGCTGGTCGGCTCGATGCCGGGCTTCGGTTCGAGGGTGCCGACTTCCTTCATGCCCAGCCAGTTCAACAGGTAAGCGAAGGAGGCATGATGGACGAGCACCGGTGCGCCCTTGAGCGGAGCGGCTTCGGTCTGCCAACGCGCCAGCGCTGCCTGCCATTTTCCGGCGAAGGCTTGGTAGCCGGCCTGATAAGCGGCGGCGTTGGCCGCGTCGAGTTCGGCCATGCGCGCCGTCAGGGCCATGCCGACTTTCAGCACATTGCGCGGATCGAGATGGGTGTGCGGATTGCCGGCGGCATGAACGTCGCCGTGAGCGCGGTCGAGCGTCGCCGGGACCTCAAGGCGATTCACGAAGTTGGCCGCCGCGAAATAGCCCGGCTGGCCGGTCTGGATGCCCGAATTCCCGGAATCGCGGAGGACCAGCGGCAGCCAGCCGATTTCCAGGTCGGCCCCGGCGGCGACGACCAGATTGGCCTGGCGAGCCTGCGCCAGCAACGACGGCCTGGCATCGATACGGTGCGGGTCCTGGAATGCCGTGGTGGCGGTGTAGACCTTGACCTTGCCGCCCCCGATTTCCTGGGCCAGAGCACCCCATTCCGGGACGGTGGCGAAGATTCTGAGGTCGGCCTGGGCGGTCCCCACGGTCAACCCAAAAAAACAGGCAAAAATGAAATGTTTCATGGTGGCTCCTAGAACTTGTGCGCGCCGTGGGCGCCAAGGCTCATGACGTACTGCAGAGTCAGCTGGTGGTCGGTGATACCCAGCATCGACTTGTCCTGCGCGACTTGCAGACGTACCCGGGAGAACTCGCTCCAGCTGTAGTCGACCATCGCCGACGCCTTTTTCGGGCGATAGCTGTCGACGACCAGATTGGCCGCATTGAGGCCGAAATCGCGCGTCCCGCTGTCGAGCTGCTCGTAGCGCAGGCCGGCCCGCCATTGCGGGGTGAACTGGTAAACGCCCTGGGCGTACCAGCCGGACTGCCTGGTCTTGTAGCTGCTACCCACCGACGTCGCGCAAACGCTGGTCGGATCCTGCGACGAACAGTTCAGACCGCCCTGCTCCTCGCGGACGAAATACTCGCTCTGGAACTTGAAGTTCTGATGCGCCGAGTTGCCGTTCGGCGCCCATTTCCAGACAAAATCGGCCAGCCAGGTCGTCGAATCGCCGGCAAAAGCGCCCTGCGCCGTCACGTCATTGCTATCGACAAAATCCGAACTCCGTTCGCTGGCCCGCGTTTTCAGCCAGGACGCCCCGGCCCGCCAGCTGTTGGAAACGCCGACATCGTCGCCAAGATGCACGTAAAGCGCGCCGCCGCCCGTTCCGTTGTTGTTGCGATCCGTCCCCGGGAAATTGGCGCCGCGACCGACTTCGGCCCCCAGTTCGACAAACAGCGCAGTCGGCGCCAGCCACTTGAGCTGCACGCCGTCCTGCACATAGCTCGCATCCTCGCCGAACATCGCCTGATAGATCAGCGGCGCGTCGGCAAAATCCCACATGTGCGGATGTTGCTCGTTGAGGTAGCCGATACTCGAGCGGAAACGCCCGACTTTCAGGCCGACGCCCTGGCCGATGGCCAGCGACTGGAACCACGCCTCCTCGATACTGGCCTGGCCGTCGGCCATCGCCACGATGGCCTGGCCACGCCAGTAGGGATCGATATTGGCGGCCAGCACCAGTTCCGTTTCATCGACCGAAAAGCCGCGCGTGTTGAGTCCATCGCCGCCCGGCACAAAGCCGGTGATGCCGCGCCCCGGAACGTTCCTGGCATGTCGGTACTGCCCCTGGAGGATCAGCGAAATCTCGGGGTTGAAGGCATTGGGGCCTGCCGCGGACGGACGACTTTCGGCCGTGATTGGCGCCGGTGCCGACGGCGCGGAAGCGGCCGGCTCGCCAACCCGTGACTCAGCCTGCACCAGCCGCTGTTCGAGCGCCGCGATGCGTTGCTCGTAGGTTCTCTTCATGTCGTCGATCTGGGCGCGAATGGCCGCCAGATCGGCATCGGATGCGGCTTGGGCGCCGCACGAGGCAGCCAGCAAGGCCGCCATGGCAAAAGACTTTTGCATGGAATTTTCCTGAAATTGCGTAACAAGCGGCCAACCGCGGAAATCCCACGGTCAACCGGAAAAAACGGGCAATTTCAGAAAAGTGGCGGCCCCCGCTGGGTCGCGATGGGCGCTGGCAAGGCGCTGCGGTCATGGGCCGCGAACGACGCCGGAACCAGCTGGACGGCCAGCACCGGCGGCAGAGCGGCCAGCGACGGCAAGGCGGTTCCGAGATCATGTGCCGCCAGACAAAGCTGGCAAACATGGGTCGGCAGGCCATCATCGTTGCTCGCCGCATGCTCGATGGCGTGCGCCCCCGTCGCCAGTTGGGCGAGGAAGAGCACGACGACGAGAAGGAGGTGACGCAGATGAAGCATCGGGTCAGTTTATCAGGGGCGTATTACGTTCAGATGGCAAGGTGGCGCTCAGTCCACCTGCACCAGCAAGCCTTTGAGGTACTCTCCCTCGGGAAAGTTCAAGGCCACCGGATGATCGGCCGCGCCGGCCAGACGACGAACGATGCGCGCACTGCGCCCGGCATCGAGCGCCGAATCAGCGATGATTTTCTGGAACATCTCCAGCCCGACACCGCCGGAGCACGAATAGGTCATCAACAGACCGCCCGGCTTGAGCAGCCGGCAGCCCAGGATGTTGATGTCCTTGTAGGCCTTGGCCGCCCGGTCGGCATGGGCCGCGGACGGCGCGAACTTGGGCGGATCGAGGACGATCAGGTCGAACAATTTTCCGGCCTTGCGGAAATCGCGCAGTGCCTGAAAAACATCGGCCTCCTGCCATTGCGCGCGGTCGG
Organism: Betaproteobacteria bacterium HGW-Betaproteobacteria-6; assembly: GCA_002842145.1. GTDB lineage: Bacteria > Pseudomonadota > Gammaproteobacteria > Burkholderiales > Rhodocyclaceae > Azonexus. The sequence continues at coordinate 13,124 of PHCF01000092.1, forward strand.
CCGGCAATGTCGGATTCAGGGCCAGATTGGCCTGGGCCTGTGCCAGCGCCGGGCCGGAAGAGTCGATCGACAGCACGCTCTTGGCCCCCCCTGCCAGCGCCTGCAGCGAAAAGCCGCCGGTGTAGCAGAAGCAGTTCAGCACGTCCTTGCCCGCCGACAACTGGCCGAGCAAGGCACGGTTCTCGCGCTGGTCGAGATAGAAACCGGTCTTGTGCCCGCCGGCGATATCAATCGCCAACCGGACACCGTTTTCGTCGATGGACAGCGGCGTCTGTGGCGCCTCGCCATGCAGCCAGCCGGTCGTCGGCCCCAGGCCTTCGAGGCCGCGGACGTCTGAATCGGAGCGTTCATAAACGCGGGCACAGCCGGTTGCCTTGACCAGCCCGGCGACGATGGCGTTGCGCCACTTGTCGGCACCGGCCGAGGTCAGCTGGACAACCACGGTATCGCCGTACTGGTCGGCAATGACGCCGGGCAGGCCGTCGGACTCGGCATGGATCAGGCGCAGCCCCTGCTGGCCGCGCAGCTCCGGCAACGACTGACGCAACGCCACGGCCGCCGCGATGCGCCGCTTGAAGAAGGCATCGTCAATGGACTCTTCCGCATCGAAGGTCCAGAAGCGCGCCCGGATCTGCGACTTCGGACTGTAGGCCGCACGCCCGAGCGGACGCAGGTTGTCGGCCAGCACTTCGACCGTATCACCCGGCCTTGCCCGGCCCTCAAGACGACCGACCGAACCGGCGAACAACCAGGGGTGATGCTTGAACGCCGAACGTTCCTTGCCCGGAAGCAGAATCAGCTGAGCCATGTTATTTCCCGACGACAAAAATGAAGAAGCCCCGGTTACCTTGCGGCAACCGGGGCTCGAATTACTGGCGAAAACTTAAGCGCCCAGTGCCTTGCGATTACGCTGGTGGCACTCGGCCGCGTAAATGACCTTGAATGCAGTCTTGCCGTCGCCCTTGAACAAGCGCTTGGCTGACTTGGAAATGCTGCGGCGCTCCAGGGAGGAACGGCGGGTACGGTTGATGGCCATGAAAACTCCTTGATTCCGGCGAATTTGCTAAGCCGCGCAGGATAGCGCCCCGCCAATCCCGGTTGACCGTAGCAATCGAACTTACTTCGCCTTGGCCCGCGGATGAGCCGAATCGTAGACCTTGGCCAGATGCTGGAAGTCCAAGTGCGTATAGACCTGGGTCGACGCGATGCTGGCGTGGCCGAGCATTTCCTGCACGGCGCGCAGGTCGCCCGAGGATTGCAGGACATGCGAGGCAAAGGAGTGACGCAGCATGTGCGGATGGACATGGGTCGGCAAGCCGAGCAGCACGGCCCGCCGAGCCAGCCGTGCCTCAACCAGGCGCGGGCTGATACGCCCGCCGCGCTGGCCGACGAACAGGGCTTTTTCTCCCGGCCTGGCCAGTTGCTCGCGCAACGCCGCCCATGCCGCCAGCGCCTCGCGGGCCCTACTGCCGACCGGAACCAGGCGCAGCTTGCTGCGCTTGCCGAGCACGCGGATCTCGCCTTCGTCGGTCACGCTGTCGAGTACCTCGCAATCGAGTGAAACCAGCTCAGCCAGGCGCAACCCCGAGGAGTAAAACAGTTCGAACATGGCCAGATCACGAGCGCCCTGCACCGGATCGTCATCCTCGAACGGCGCCAGCAAACGGGCGGTTTCGTCGACGGACAGGGCTTTTGGCAACATTCGCGGCGATTTCGGCGGTCGGATGCCATCGCAGGGATTGGCCTTAATCAGGCCGCGTTCGCCGAGCCAGCCAAAAAATCCGCGCCAAGCCGACAGCGTGCGCGCCAGCGAGCGGCCACCCAAGCCCTGGCCATGGAGTTGGGCGACAAAGCGACGAATGTGATGCACCAGCAAGCTGGCCAGCGGCGTTTCCCCCGCCGCCGTCAGCAGCTTTCCGAGATCGCGCCGGTAGTTTGAAACGGTGTGCGGCGACAGCCGGCGCTGATCCGAAAGTTCGGCCAGCCAGGTGTCGACCGCAGCAATGGGGGTCACAAGGTGCTCTTGGTCACTCTGGCCAGCGCAGCGGAAACCATCTCGCCGAGGCGCTCGAGGTACAAGGTACCCATGTCGGCGTAGAAGCGCTGCCCATCCTCGCTGCCCAGCGCGACCATGCCGATGGTGCCGCCACCGTTGCGCAGCGCGATCAGCGCTTGCGAACGAATGTGGGAAGCAGCCTCGCCGAACCAAGAAGTCGTGCCGAAACCGGCCGTCGAACCGCAGTACGGCCGGGCCAGCGTTTCGGCAAAAACCTGCAATTCCTCACTGACCGCTGCGAACTCCGGCAAATCCTCGATGCCTTCCGGCTTGTCCCACAGGCGCAAAGCAACATGCGGCACGGAGAAGTCGTCGCGCAGATGGAAATTGAGCAAATGAATCACCGCCTGGAAGGTTTCGGCGGCGATCAGCGCCACCGATAGGCGATGCACTTTTTCGCTGATCTGGTCATTTTCCTCGCCAAACGAAATCAGTTCGGCCAGCTTGCTTTCGGTCGCCCGGTTCTTGTCGCGCAGCGTCAACATCTGGCGCTCGGCCAGCGACACGGTGCGACCACCATGCGGATGCGGCACGAAAATCTGGGCCATCAGGTCGGCGTACTGCTCGAAAAAGCCCGGATTGTTTTTCAGGTAGTCCGCGATTTCGTCGGGGAACATGGCGCTCATAATTCAATTTCTCCAGTAAATACGGTTACTGCCGGGCCGGTCATCAAGACCGGCCGCTCGCCGCCACCCCAGGCAATATTCAGGTCACCGCCGCGCGTCGTAACGCGGACCGGCGAATCAAGCAGGCCACGGCGAATGCCAGCGACCACCGCCGCACAGGCGCCCGTGCCGCAGGCCATCGTTTCGCCCGCACCGCGCTCATAAACGCGCAGCTTGATGGCGTGGCGGTCCACAATCTGCATGAATCCGGCGTTAACCCGCTGCGGGAAGCGGGGATGTTTTTCGATCAATGGTCCGTGTTCACCGACCGGTGCCGTGTCGACACTATCAACCACCTGCACGGCGTGCGGATTGCCCATCGAGACCACGCTGGTTTCCAGCGTTTCATCGGCCACGTCGAGCATGTGTACGATCACATCATCATCGGCGAGGAAAGGAATGTCGGCCGGCAAAAAGCGGGGAATGCCCATGTCGACCGTGACATTGCCATCGCCTTCGAGGCGTGGCGAAATGAGGCCCTTCATCGTTTCGACGCGGATCTCGCGCTTGTCTGTCAGGCCTTGATCATGCACGAAACGCACGAAGCAGCGCGCGCCATTGCCGCACTGTTCGACCTCGCCACCATCGGCGTTGAAGATGCGGTAGCGGAAATCGACGCCAGGTTGGGTCGGCTTTTCGACCAGCAGAATCTGGTCGCAGCCGACGCCGAAATGACGGTCGGCCAGATAGCACAACTGCTCCGGCGTCAGGGCCAACGGCTGGCGAGTGCCATCAAGAACAACGAAGTCGTTGCCCAGGCCATGCATTTTCGAGAATTTGAGTTTCACGTACTGCCTCACCAAATGATTTTAAAAAGCATAGCAGAGACAGGAAGTTGCCTCAAAATCTTAAAGCTTCTTCTCCATCACGAAATCGTCCATCACGTAGCCATGACCGATATCATCGACAATCGCTTCGCGCACCACGAAGCCGTATTTCATGTACGAGTTGATGGCTTTTTCGTTGCGCTTATTCACGGCCAGCACCACGCAGGGATAACCCTCTTTTTTGGCCCGCGCAGCAACATGGGCGATCAGTTGGCCACCAACCCCTTGACGCTGGACGTCAGGGTGGATGTACAACTTGTCCAGCTTGAATTCGCCTTTGTAGATTTCGCTGAAGGCAAAGCCGACGCGGCGATCACCAATAAACGCCTGATCGAGCCATTTGTGCAGGTCTTCCAGATCGTCGTACAGACGCTCATGGCCGTAACGCTGCTCAAGCATGAAATCGATCTGTTCCTGGGTGATGATTCCGGGGTAGGTGGCTTGCCATATTTCACGGGCGAGGGCCGAGATCGCCGGCACATCGGGCGGCGTAACGGGACGGATTTCAACGTTCAGGCTGCTCATTTGTAAAACCTCTGCTCTCCGGGTGGCCGGGTTTTGAACCGCTTGTGCAACCAGAAATACTGCTCCGGCATGCGCAGCACCTGGCTTTCGATAAATTTGTTCATGAATTCGGTATCGGCCTCGACGCTCTCGCCGGGAAAATTCTCCCAAGGCGGCATGACCTCGATCTCGTAACCATCCGGCACCTGGTGGCAGATGACCGGCACGACACGCGCATTGGTCAGGCGAACCAGCCGCGATAGCGCGGGTATCGTCGCCGCCTGAACGCCGAAAAAAGGCACGAAAATCGATTCCTTGGGACCAAAATCCATATCCGGCAGGTAGTAAAACGGGTGTCCGTCCTTCATCGCCCTGACAATCTTGCGCATCCCGTCCTGACGCGAGAGCAATATCGCCTCGTTAAAACGCATCCGGCCATCATAAAGCAACTTGTTGAGGACCGGATTTTTCTGGTTCGAGAAAACGCTGCATCCGGTCACGTGCATCGAAATCACCGTCCCGCCCGCATCCAGCCCGACAAAATGCGGCGACAGCATGACTACCGGACGGCCCTCGGGATCAGTCAGATGCTCAACCCCGCGAATGCGAATGATGCGCTCCAGCCGCTCCCGCGACGCCCACCATCCCAGCGTGCGGTCGAGCACGGCCTGGGCGAAGGCAACGAAATGGCGACGTGCCAGCGCTTCCCGCTCGGCTTCGCTTCTCTCCGGGAAACAAAGCCGCAGATTGGTCAATGCCACTTCGCGCCGGCTACGGCCCAAGGCGTAGAGCAAACGCCCCAGCCCGCTCCCCAGACTGCGCAGGACGGACAGCGGCAACCAGTGCAGCAGCCAGAGAAAACCGACCAGGATATAGGTAAGAAAAATCTTCAAGGAACTCACTCCGCCGGAGGCGCGTCTGCACCGGCCGGTCGTTTGTATCGGTTGTAGCCCCACAGGTACTGCGTTGGACACTGGCGGATCAGGGTCTCGATTTCAAAATTGATCTGCTGCGCCCGGTCGACCGTAGCCCCCGCCAGCGGATTTTGCGGTGGCTGGAAATGCACGCGATAGCCACGCCCGCCGGGCAGGCGCTCACCCCAGGTCAGCAGCGATGCCGCACCGGTTTCCGTGAGCCTGGCCGCCAAGGTCATGGTATAGGCGTATCGACCAAAGAACTTGAGCCAGGCCCCCTCCCCGGTCTTGGGCGCCTGATCCGGGAGCATGCCAACCATTTCGCCCTTCTTCAGGGCCTTGATCAGGGCACGCACGCCGGAGAGATCGGCCGGCGCCAGATGCAGGTGCGCACGCTTGCGGCCGGTCAGGATCAGTTCTTGCGCCACCGCTGATTTAGGAGCGCGGTAAAGCACCGTGATGTCACCGAACGACGACAGGTACTGCGCGGTGATCTCGAAGCAGCCGAGGTGCGGCGTCAGAAAGACGATGCCTTTGCCGGCTTTTTGTGCCGCCTCGACATGCTCCCAGCCGACCACATCGGCGACAAGCGGAATCGCCTCTTCGAGCGGACGCATCCAGATACGGGCCAGTTCGACCATTTGCTTCCCGGTCTCGGCCGCCACCCGGCCGCGCAGTGCCGGTGGCAAACCGGCCTGTTCAAGGTTTTCCCGCAGATGACGCCGATACGTTGGCGACAACCAGTAGGTCAGGCGGCCGAGTCCCGCACCGAACAGATGCAGAACACTCAACGGCAGCAGAGAAAGGATGCGAAAGATAAAGACCATGGTAGCGCGGGGGTTGAACCGCAGCGGAAAAGGACTATCATTATCCGTTCGCCGAGTTAAACAGACAACTTGCGGGGCGACTAATAAATACTGCTAAAGCGTCAAGCAGGTAGCGCCGGATAAGAGGACCACTGGAGCTTCCCATGAGCGAATATTTCTTCACCTCCGAATCGGTCGGCGAAGGCCACCCGGACAAGGTTGCCGACCAGATTTCGGACGCCATCCTGGATGCCATCCTGGCTCAGGACAAACATTCCCGCGTTGCCGCCGAAACCCTGTGCAACACCGGCCTGGTCGTGCTGGCTGGCGAAATCACCACCAATGCCAACGTCGATTACATTCAGGTCGCCCGCGAGACCATCAAGCGCATTGGGTACGACAACACCGACTACGGTATCGACTACAAGGGTTGCGCCGTCCTTGTCGCCTACGACAAGCAGAGCCCGGACATCGCCCAGGGCGTGGACAAGGCCTACGACGACAATCTCAATCAGGGCGCTGGCGACCAGGGCCTGATGTTCGGCTACGCCTGCGATGAAACCCCGTCGCTGATGCCGCTGCCGATCTACCTGTCACACCGTCTCGTCGAGCGCCAGGCCATGCTGCGCAAGGATGGCCGCCTGCCTTGGGCGCGCCCGGATGCCAAGTCGCAAGTCACCATCAAGTACGTCGATGGCAAACCGGATTCGATCGACACCGTCGTCCTGTCTACCCAGCACTCGCCGGATATCAGCCTCGAAGATCTGCGTGAAGCGACCATCGAACAGATCATCAAGCCGGTGCTGCCCAAGGAGCTGATCAAGGGCAACATCAAGTTCCTGGTCAATCCAACCGGCCGCTTCGTTGTCGGCGGCCCGCAGGGCGACTGCGGCCTGACCGGGCGCAAGATCATTGTCGACACCTACGGCGGCGCAGCCCCGCACGGCGGTGGCGCCTTCTCCGGCAAAGATCCGTCCAAGGTCGACCGTTCTGCCGCCTATGCGGGCCGTTACGTCGCCAAAAACATCGTCGCTGCCGGCCTCGCCTCGCGCTGCTTGGTCCAGGTCTCCTACGCCATCGGCGTTGCCGAGCCGACCTCGGTCATGGTCGACACCTTCGGTACCGGCAAGGTCAGCAACGAAACCCTGACCGCGCTGATCAAGAAGCACTTCGACCTGCGCCCGAAGGGCATCGTGAACATGCTCGACCTGCTCCGCCCGATCTACCAGAAGACCGCCGCCTATGGCCACTTCGGCCGCGACGAGCCGGAATTCACCTGGGAAGCCACCGACCGCGCCAACTTGCTCAAGTCGGACGCCGGCCTGTAAGAAATAGCATTGTGAAGTTTTGCAAGAAGGGAGCCGGCAAGGCTCCCTTTTTTGTTAAAATCACCAAATATGCTGAAAAAAATCCCCGTCCAACAGCTAACCTTGGGCATGCACCTGCAAGCCTTCTGTGGCGCCTGGCTGGAACATCCGTTCTGGCGGACGAAGTTCGTCCTCAGCGATCCAAATGACCTCACGCTGATTCGGGAAAGCACCATATCGGAAGTCTGGATAGACATTACCAAAGGCCTCGATATCGACGCCTCGGGCAACGAGGAGGTCCTCGTTGCAGAAGAAATTCCGGAACCGCCGCCCGTCGTTCAGGAAGTTGCATCGTTCAACGACGAGGTCAAACGCGCCGCCAAGATCTGCGCCAAGAGCAAGGAAGCCGTTGTCTCGATGTTCCAGGAAGCGCGCATGGGCAAGGCCATCGAGGCCGATGCGGCGGCGCCGCTGGTCGAGGAGATATCCAATTCTGTGCTGCGCAACCCGGGCGCGCTGATCAGCCTGGCTCGCCTCAAGACCGCCGACGATTACACCTACATGCATTCGGTCGCCGTCTGCGCGCTGATGATCGCACTGTCCCGAAAGCTGGGGCTCGACGACCAGCAAACCCGCGAAGCGGGCATGGCGGGCCTCCTCCATGACCTCGGCAAGGCGATGATTCCACTGGAAATATTGAACAAGCCGGGCAAGCTGACCGACGACGAGTTCGCGCTCGTCAAAACGCATCCGGAAGAAGGCCACAAACTCCTGCTCGAGGGAAAAGGCGTTAGCGACATCACCAAGGACGTCTGCCTGCACCACCACGAAAAGATCGACGGAAGCGGCTATCCGAAAGGGCTGAATGGCGAAACGATGAGCCTTTTCGCCAAGATGGGCGCGGTTTGCGACGTTTACGATGCGATCACCTCGAATCGGCCGTACAAGGCCGGCTGGGATCCCGCCGAATCGATCAAGCGGATGGCCGAATGGAAGGGCCATTTCGATCCGACAGTATTCCAGGCTTTCGTCAAGAGCCTGGGCATCTACCCGGTTGGCTCGCTGGTCAGGCTGGAATCAGGAAAATTGGGCGTGGTCGTCGAGCAGGGCGAACAGTCCTTGCTCAAACCCAAGGTCAAAGTGTTTTTCTCAACCAAATCGCAGGCCTACATCAAGCCAGAGATCATCGACCTGACGCGCAGCCCCGAAAAAATCGCCGGTCGCGAAGAAGCGGCCAAATGGGGCATCAAGGACATCGATCGCTACTGGGCCGGCGACAAGGTCTGAAAACGCATTTATAATCCGCACCCTACCGAGGGGCGCTGCAGGAGAAACCTCCCAGGCTCGGTTTAAAACGGCGCTCACTGATCAACCCTGCCGGGCGCAGGGGGCCGCCGGTGAGCAACAACGCCGTTATTCCCCTCCCCGTCACAGATCCGCATTGCCGAAACCGAAATGCCGGGCCTCATGGCCATCCGCGAGGAATTCGCCAAGAGCCAGCCGCTCAAGGGCGCCCGCATCACCGGTTCGCTGCACATGACCATCCAGACCGCCGTGCTCATCGAGACGCTAACCGCGCTCGGCGCCGAAGTGCGCTGGGCCTCGTGCAACATCTTCTCGACCCAGGATCACGCTGCCGCTGCGATCGCCGCGCAGAACATCTCCGTTTTCGCCGTCAAGGGCGAAACCCTGACCGATTATTGGGACTACACCCATCGCATCTTCGAATGGGCTGACGGCGGTTATTCCAACATGATTCTCGACGATGGCGGCGACGCCACGCTGCTGCTGCACTTGGGCGCGCGTGCCGAGAAGGATATTTCCCTGCTCGCCAAGCCGGGCTCGGAAGAAGAGACCATCCTTTTCGCAGCCATCAAGGCCAAGCTGGCCGTCGATCCGACCTGGTACTCCGTGCGCCTGGCCCAGATCAAGGGCGTTACCGAGGAAACGACGACCGGTGTGCATCGCCTGTACCAGATGCATCAGCGCGGCGAACTCAAGTTCCCGGGCATCAACGTCAATGACTCTGTGACCAAGTCGAAGTTCGACAACCTCTACGGCTGCCGCGAATCCCTGGTCGACGGCATCAAGCGCGCCACCGACGTGATGATCGCCGGCAAGATCGCCGTCATCGCCGGTTACGGCGACGTGGGCAAGGGCTCGGCCCAGGCCCGATCTGCGCCCTGCAGGCCGCGATGGAAGGCTACCGCGTCGTCACCATGGAATACGCCGCCGACAAGGCCGACATCTTCGTGACCACGACCGGCAACTTCCACGTCATTACCCATGACCACATGGCGGCGATGAAGAACAACGCCATCGTCTGCAACATCGGCCACTTCGACAACGAAATCGACGTCGCCTCGCTCGAGAAGTACCAGTGGGAGGAAATCAAGCCGCAGGTCGATCACGTGATCTTCCCCGACGGCAAGCGCATCATCCTGCTGGCCAAGGGCCGCCTGGTCAATCTTGGCTGCGGCACCGGCCATCCGTCCTATGTGATGTCGTCCTCCTTCGCCAACCAGACCATCGCCCAGATCGAGCTGTGGACTGAAGCGGTCAAGGGTTCCAACAAGTACCCGGTCGGCGTCTATACCCTGCCCAAGCACCTCGATGAAAAGGTCGCCCGTCTGCAATTGAAGACGCTCAACGCCCAGTTGTCGGAATTGACCGACGAGCAGGCTGCCTACATCAGCGTGCCGAAGGAAGGCCCGTACAAGGCCGATCACTACCGCTACTGAGACCGTTGTTAGTTGCCGGTCGCCCCCGCTTGGGGTAGCGCCGGCAGCTACCGACCAACAACCAAATTGAGCATGAACTCCTTCCATGCGCGGCAGAAAAAGCCGCGCCCGCCCCGCGAGCCTTCGTACGAACGGCCCGCCGGGGTGATGCGGGCGGATGCCCTGCTCGTTGCCCAGAAACTCGCCCCGTCGCGCACGGCCGCCCAGTGGCTGATCAAGGAAGGCCGGGTCAGTTGGGCTGGTGGCGTGATCAACAAGCCGGCCATGGATTTGCCCGACGACACGCCCCTGGCTGTCGCCGCCGACCCCGACGCCCATTACGTCTCGCGTGGCGGCCTGAAACTGGCCGGCGCACTGGCCGAAACCCAGCTCAAGGTAGCCGGCAAGCAATGCCTGGACATCGGCCAGTCTACCGGCGGCTTCACCGACTGCCTGCTGCAGAACGGAGCCCGCCACGTGGTCGGCGTCGATGTCGGCCACGGCCAACTGCATGCGCAGTTGCGCCAGGATCCGGCAGTAACCGCCATCGAGGGCGTCAATTGCCGGACGCTGACCGCGGCCGATCTCGGCCCGGCCTTTCCCGCTGCTGGCTTCGACCTGATCGTCGGCGACGTCTCCTTCATCTCGCTGACCCTCATCCTGCCGCAACTGCCCGCCTTGCTGGCAGCTGACGGCGACCTCCTGCTACTCGTCAAACCGCAATTCGAAGTCGGCCCCGACAACATCGGCAAGGGCGGCATCGTGCGCGACCCGGCGTTGTACCGCGAAGTCGAGCGAAAACTATGCGATTTTGGCCAAAAAATCGGGTTGACCGTGAGATCGTGGCTGACCAGCCCGATTACCGGCGGTGATGGCAACCGCGAATTTTTCATCTGGTTGAAAAAATGACTACAGAAATCTCCATCGAATTTTTCCCGCCGCGTCGACAAGCTGCGCACTGTGCGTGCCGAGCTGGCCAAACTGAATCCGAGCTTTTTCTCGGTCACCTTCGGTGCCGGCGGCTCGACCCGCGAACGCACCTTCGCCGTGGTCAAGGAAATCGCCGCCGAAGGTTACGACGCCGCGCCGCACCTGTCGTGCATCGGCTCGACGCGTGACAACATTCGCGACATCCTCAACGAATACAAAGCGGCCGGTATCAAGCGCACCGTTGCCCTGCGCGGCGACCTGCCCTCGGGCATGGCCGAGACCGGTGAATTTCGCTACGCCAACGAACTGGTCGAATTCATCCGGGCCGAAACCGGCGACTGGTTCAGCATCGAAGTCGCCGCCTACCCCGAATGGCACCCGCAGGCCCGCAGCCCGAAGGACGACCTCGACGCCTTCGCGCGCAAGGTCAAGGCCGGCGCCAACTCAGCCATCACCCAGTATTTCTACAACGCCGACGCCTACTTCCACTTTGTCGACGAAGCCCGCGCGCTGGGCGTCGATGTGCCGATCGTGCCGGGCATCATGCCCATCGTCGGCTTCACCAAGCTGGCCCGCTTTTCGGATGCCTGCGGCGCCGAACTGCCGCGCTGGATGCGCAAGAAATTCGAAAGCTATGGCGACGACAGCGATTCGATCCGCGCCTTCGGCCTCGATGTCGTCACCGAACTGTGCGAACGCCTGCTCCAGGGCGGCGCACCGGGACTGCATTTTTATGCCATGAACCAGGCCGCACTGACCACGGAAATCTGCCGCCGACTCGGGTAAACCCCGTTGCTACGGTCAACCCGAAAAAAGGCCCAAAATCAAAATGCCCGCGTCAGCGGGCATTTTCATCTGCAGCTCAGGCTGCCTGCGTAACGAACACGCTCTGCGCCGGCATCGGCGCCGGGAAACCGGCCTCAGCCAGCGCCTCGCGCAGCACCTTGTTGGTGTCGAAATAAACCTGCCAGTAATGATCGTTGTGGCAATACGGACGCACGGCGAGGACCGGCCCGACCAGCGTGAAGTCGAGGATTTCGACATCCACCTTCGGCTCGGCGAGGACATTCGGAATCGCCGCAATCTTCTCGCGGAGCAGAACCATGGCCGCCTGATGATCGGCCGCCCCCGACAACTGGCATTTCAGATCGACACGGCGAAACGGATTCACCGTGAAATTCTGGATCGTGTCGCTGAACACCTTGTTGTTGCCGAGAATGGTCTGCACGTTATCCGGCGTGTTGATGGTCGTCGTAAACAAGCCCAGCTCAGCCACCGTACCCGTCACACCAGCCACCGAAACAAAATCGCCGACCTTCATCGGGCGCAGCACGACCATGAAAGCGCCCGCCGCAAAATGCGCCAGCAACCCCGACCAGGCCATGCCGATGGCCACGCCGCCAGCCGCGATCAGCGCCGCAAACGTTGTCGTCTGGATGCCGAAGTAGCCGAGAATCCCGATCACCAGCAGCACATTCAAGGTCACGGTGACAACCGAACCGATGTAGCGCAGGAGAGTCGGATCAACCTTCTGTTTCTCCAGCGCCGAGCGCAGCATGCGCAGCGCCAACCCAATCAGCCAGCGGCCGACCAACCAGAAAACAATGGCCGCCAGCAACTTCAAACCAACTTCGGTTGCAGTCGTGATGAAAATCTCCTGGTAGCGCGAAATATCCTGTTCCGTCATCGTTTTCTCCCGAAAAGGGGTGAGCCAAAGTGGGGGTTCTGCGTCCTTGCATGACGAACGATATTAGCCGCATCACCCGGGCAGATCATCAGGCCCGAACCAATCATCACAATTCTTCACAGAGGCCTTTTCCGTTGACGGTCATGGGTACGCTCTATATAATGCGCGCTCCCGGTAGGTCGGGTCGGTAGCTCAGTCGGTAGAGCAGCGGACTTTTAATCCGTTGGTCCCGAGTTCGAATCTCGGCCGACCGCTAGCTCAGTTGGTAGAGCAGCGGACTCTTAATCCGTAGGTCGACAGTTCGAATCTGTCGCGCCCCACCAAAATTCCAAGCACTCAGCCAACACGCAAATCGTGGCTTTTTGTTTATTTTGTTTAGATTGCACCGCCAGTTGCGGTGTAGCAGCAAAAACGATTATCGGACGCGGGGTGGAGCAGTTGGCAGCTCGTCGGGCTCATAACCCGAAGGTCGCAGGTTCAAGTCCTGCCCCCGCAACCAAAGAATTCAATCAAGGATCAACAGCTTGACGGCGTTGATCCTTTTTTGTTTTTGGGCCGGAAATTTCTGGCGACTGATCGCCCAGACGCTTAATTGTTAAGCCGGAAGTGGGTCAGTTTGCGACTGAGGGTCTCCGATGTTTTCTGGAAATCGGCCGTCAGCAGTTCTATAGCGGCGATGTCGCCGGACTGGGTGTCGATGGCCTGGGCGATGAGTTCGACGTTGCGGGCGATGTCGTTGGCGGCGACGCCCTGCTCCGTCGAGGCATCGGCGATGGCCTGGGCGCGCTCCAGGGCGCGTTGCGACGTGGTTTGAATCAGCGATAGCGCATCGCGCACTGATTGCACGCGAACCACCCCTTCGCCCATCAGGCTGCGACTCTCCTCCATGGTGCTCACGGCGCCCCCGATCTCGTCCTGAATGGCTCGGATGGTGGCATCGATTTCCATCGTCGCCTTGGCCGTGCGTTCGGCCAGTTTGCGCACCTCGTCGGCGACCACGGCAAAGCCACGGCCCTGCTCGCCGGCCCGCGCCGCCTCGATGGCGGCGTTGAGGGCGAGCAGGTTGGTCTGGTCGGCGATGTCCTTGATCACGCCAGCCATGCCGCCGATTTCCTGCGAGCGCTGACTCAGAGTTGCCACCGCGTCGCCGGCGCAACGTACGCGGTCGGCGATCTGGCCGATTTCGGCGACGGCATCCTCGGCGGCGCGACCAGCCTCGGCGGACGTGCGCTGATTTTCTGCCGAGGCATCGACACCTTCGTTGGCGTTCATTGCCGTTTCGTTGATGGCGACGGTAATTTCCTCCAGCGTCGCCGCGGTGGCTGCCGATGAACTGCACAGGCTGGCCTGCGCTTCGCCCACATGCTGCATGGCCAGCTTCAGGCTGCGGGCACCATCCGCGACGCGCCGGGCGCCGGTCTGGGTTTCATGCAGCACGGTTTCGACGTCGATAGCCAAGGCGTTGATGCCCTGGGCGACCTCGGAGAGCAGTCCCTGACCCTTGACGACGACATGGGCCGAGAAGTCTCCCTGGCTTTGCATTCCGTTCACGTCCTTGGCAACGCCTTGCAAATCCTTGAACAGGCGCGGCAGCCAGATCAGCAGGGGGATGGCGAGGGCGGCCAGCAGCAGGCCGGCGCTGCCCCAAAGCAGTTTGGGCATCGCCAGTTGGGGCGCGGCGAGCACGCCGCTGCCTGCGGCCAGGCCGAGGACGAGGGCGAGCCGGATGCGGGCGATCAGCCCGAAGCGGGACACCCCGGACAACCAGCCGTTGGCCCAGGGCTGGCCGTGGCGCACGGTCAGATTGCCTTGGCCCTGGCGGAGTTTGGCGTAGACCGCTTCGGCTGCCTCAACGGCGGCGCGCGATGGCCGGCGGCGGACGGAGCCGTAGCCGACGACGGTGCCGTTTTCGCGAATCGGCGAAGCGTTGGCTTCGACCCAGTAGTAGCCGCCATCCTTGCGCCGGTTCTTGACCAGCCCGCACCACGGCCGGCCGGCTTTCAGATCGCGCCAGAGATCCTCGAAGGCCGCCGGCGGCATATCCGGGTGGCGCACGATGTTGTGGGCTTTGCCGACGAGCTCTTCGCGGGTAAAGCCGCTGATCTCGACAAAGGCATCGTTGACCGAGGTGATGACGCCTTTCAGGTCGGTGGTCGAGTAAATGAACAGATTGTCGGGCAACAGCGTCTCGACCGCAGTCACCGGTTGGTTGTTGCGCATTTCTCTCTCCCACTTTTTATTCGTTCTAATTATCCATCGACTTACTCACTGCGGGCGCCGACAGCAACATTAGCAATTAATAAAATAGCAATGGGGTCACGATTTGTCCAGAAATTATTGTTTATGTGATTTTTGCCACAAATAGCCATCGCCTCCGGCATGGCGGCGACCGTAGGTTCGTACCCGTCCTGATCCGAACGGGTACGAATGGCAGAACTGCAACAAAAGTGTTGGTTTTTGGGTCTTTTTCCCGGTTGACCGTAGCAATCCCGGCTAACGCCCGCCGACAACCTGTTCCGGTCCCTGACCGGCATACAAGCGCTCGACAAGGTCTGCCCGATGCTGCAGCACGGCCCGCTGGTTGATCGAACCCTTGTCGGTGATTTCGTGGCGGTCGGCCGACGGCGGATCGATCAGTAGATGCGCCCAGGCAATGCGTGAGGCCGAGCCGCCGGCCGTCACGTTGACCTTGCGCAACAGATCGGCCAGGAAGTCGCGGACGGCCGGGTGAGCGAGAATCCGCTCCGGCTCCGCATCCGGCGCCAGGCCGGCCAGCCGGCAGCAGTGTTCGAGACGGGGGAAGATCAAGGCGCCGATGTCGTCGCGATTGATCCCGGCCAGCACGACGTCCATGACATAGGGGGCGCCGGCGCTGATCAGCTTGGCGCGGAGCGGGCCGACGCTGACGAAGGTGCCGGAACTCAGTTTGAAATCCTCGGCGATGCGGCCGTCGAACATCAATCCGATTTCAGGATGGTCCGGGTCGGCAAAGCGCAGCGCGTCGCCGGTGCAGTAGTAGCCCTCGTCGTCGAAGACCTCGGCGGTTTGTTCGGGAGCCCGCCAATAGCCGGGCATCACGTGCGGGCCACGGAAACGCACCTCCAGTTTTTCATCGACGGGGACCAGCTTGATCTCGCAGCCCGGCGTCGGCAGGCCGACATAGCCCGCCTGGATCAGCGGCCCGGTGGTAAATGTCGACGACGGTGAGGTTTCGGTCATGCCCAGCCCGCTCATGACCCGGATGCGTTCGCCACAGTATGCCTGGCTGATCCGGTCGAGCTTGTCCCAGGCGGCCTGCGACAGACCGGCGCCGGCAAAAAAGAACAGATTGACCTTGGAGAAGAAAGTTTTGCCGAGCTCACGGTCGGCTTCCAGCGCGTCGGCGAGCAACTCCCAGCCCTTGGGTACGTTAAAAAAAACGGTCGGGGCTATTTCCCGCAGGTTGCGCACCGTCTCGGCGAAGCCGTGGGTGGTCGGCTTGCCGTCGTCGATATACAGCGTGCCGCCGTTGTACAGCGCAATGCCGACATTGTGGCTGCCGCCGAAGGTGTGGTTCCACGGTAGCCAGTCCACCAGAACGGGTGGCGTTTCCCCGAAACAGGGGAAGGTTTGCAGGAGCATCTGCTGGTTGCTGCACAGCATGCGGTACGTCGTCGTTACTGCCTTCGGCAGCTTGGTCGAACCCGAGGTGAACAGGAATTTGGCGATGCTATCGCCGGTCAGTGCGCGGTTCGCCTCGCCGACCGTCGTCGGTTCGGTGGTCAGCAGACTGCTCAAGGAGGTCGTGGCGCGGCCTTCGATGGGGGCTCCGGCAATCACGACTTCGACATCGGACGGGATGGTCTTGGCGATGGCCTGGGCGAAAGACTGCCCCTGGGAGGCGAAGACCATGCCGGGCGTGGTCAGGTTGACGATATGGGCAAGCTTGCCGAAGTCTCCGGACATCAGCGAATACGAGGGCGATAGCGGGCTGTAGGGAATGCCGGCGTACATGGCCGCCAAGGCCATCTGCAGATGTTCCAGATCATTGCCGGAAAGAATCAGCAAGGGCCGCTCGGCCGACAATCCCCTGTCGAGCAGGGCCTGTCCGATGGCGCGGGCGCGCTGGAGCATTTCGCCGTAGCAAATGCGTTGCCATTGGCCGTGGGCATCTCGCCGGGCAATCAGCGTGCGCTCGGGGTGTTTTACAGCACCGTCGACCAGGCGGTCGGTCAGGCGGCATGGATAGTCGCCGAGTTTCTCGGTCGACCGCATTCGCCAGATCCCCTGAGCGTCCTGATCGACCTGGACGGAATTCTTGCCGATGCTGACGGCGCGGTAGCCCTCCAGCTTGTTTTGCAACATGGTCTCTCCTTGAAACTTTTTGTTGGCAAGTCAGCCGGGCGGCCCGGATGACTTGCCGTTTGCCTTGCTCGCGCTTACACGTTGCGCTTGTAGGTTTGCAGACCCGGCTTGATGGTCTTGTCGTCGAGGAACTGCTTGAGGCCCTGGGCACGGCCCTTTTCCGGATCGCGGCCATTCGACTGGTCGACCTTGGCGTAGAGGTAATCCTCGTTCTGCTCCCAGGTCAGTTCGCGGCAGCGCTTGAAGCCGTGCTTGGCATAGCGCAGCACGGCCGGGTTCTTCTCCAGCAGCTTGGAAGCCAGTGCCTTGACCTCGTCGCGCAACTGGGCGCGCGGCACGCTCTTGTTGACCAGGCCCATCTTGGCCGCCTGCTTGCCGGTCCAGGTTTCGCCGGTCATTACG